>NZ_CP085136.1:3241250-3615000 GCF_020616535.1 Lichenihabitans sp. PAMC28606 | reverse complement strand
TAGCCACGAATTAGGGGCCTTAGCTGTTGGTCTGGGTTGTTTCCCTCTTCACAATGGACGTTAGCACCCACTGTGTGTCTCCCGCGCAGTTCTTCCAGGTATTCGGAGTTTGGTTAGGTTTGGTAGGACGGTAAGTCCCCCTAGCCCATCCAGTGCTCTACCCCCTGGAGAATACACGCGAGGCTCTACCTAAATAGATTTCGCGGAGAACCAGCTATTTCCTAGTTTGGTTGGCCTTTCACCCCTAACCACAAGTCATCGGAGTCTTTTTCAACAGACACCCGTTCGGTCCTCCAGTACGTGTTACCGTACCTTCAACCTGCTCATGGCTAGATCACTAGGTTTCGGGTCTAATCCGACGAACTAAACGCCCTGTTCAGACTCGCTTTCGCTGCGCCTACACGTAACCGCTTAAGCTTGCTCGTCAGATTAAGTCGCTGACCCATTATACAAAAGGTACGCTGTCAGCCAGGACGAACCTTGGCCTCCAACTGTTTGTAGGTATCCGGTTTCAGGAACTGTTTCACTCCCCTCGTCGGGGTGCTTTTCACCTTTCCCTCACGGTACTTGTTCGCTATCGGTCGCTGAGGAGTACTTAGGCTTAGAGGGTGGTCCCCCTACGTTCAGACAGGATTTCACGTGTCCCGCCCTACTCATGGCTCCGTGACTCTCTTCCGCATACGGGGCTATCACCCGACTATGGCCCGGTTTTCCAACCGGTTCTGCTCAATCATCACAAAGCACTGGCCTGGTCCGCGTTCGCTCGCCACTACTAACGGAGTCTCGTTGATGTCCTTTCCTCCGGGTACTTAGATGTTTCAGTTCCCCGGGTTAGCTTTTGTGTCCTATCTATTCAGACACAAATACCCTCATGTGACCTTGCAATTCCAAACCTTGCCCAACCCCTCGCAGGATCAGACAACAGCTTAGAGTTACAAGGTCGAAGGTGGGTTTCCCCATTCGGACATGTCTGGATCAAAGCCCGTTCGCGGCTCCCCAAACCTTATCGCAGCGTACCACGTCCTTCATCGCCTCTCAGCGCCAAGGCATCCACCAGATACCCTTAAGGCACTTGATCGCTCTCATTATCAATGCTCACCCCGCCTGCGCCAAAGCACAGCTGTTTATCGCGTGGGTTACAGCGTCGCTCACTCAAGAGCCGTCACGAACAGAGCCTCGGCAGACCCCTCACAACACGCATGCGTCACCAGATCGGCCAATCCATCCTTGCGGACGATCCACCAACCCCGTCAAAGCATCGATCCGTCTTTAAAGACCATTTTTTGCTTCAAACACATCCAACATCCCCACCTGCGGTCAAGCTGATAGGACACGGCCCAAAGGCCGTCGGTTCGACACGCATATCCGCCTCTCGCCCAGGGTCAAAACCCCACCACGATCAGCATGCGCCCCGAACGTTCGGATGCATTCCCTCTTCACAATGTTAAACAACCCGCCTGCAGCAGACCCCAAAGGATCACGCTCCAAGCAAAACTTTTTCCGATATGCGGATCGCTCAGCCTCGGCCCACCCCAACGGGCCGCCAAAGCGAATGGTGGAGCCTGACGGGATCGAACCGACGACATCCTGCTTGCAAAGCAGGCGCTCTCCCAGCTGAGCTAAGGCCCCGTTCCGTTCCATCAAAGCCAACAGCCAAACCGCCCGGCCTCAACGTCAACATGGTGGGCCTGGGAAGACTTGAACTTCCGACCTCACGCTTATCAAGCGCGCGCTCTAACCAACTGAGCTACAAGCCCGAACCTGATCCCCGCCACCCCAGCGAAACACCCTCCCTTGCGACAGAGGCCTCAAACCGGACCAGCGGTCCCGCATATCAATGGAAGAAAGAGAAACGTTAGACGGCGCCGACATCCCGCATTGCCGACCATGACTGGTCGTTGATTCTAAAACAGCCGAAGAGCGCCACCCGGTCCGAAAACCAGGATCGTCTGAACAGCCATCCTTAGAAAGGAGGTGATCCAGCCGCAGGTTCCCCTACGGCTACCTTGTTACGACTTCACCCCAGTCGCTGACCCTACCGTGGTCGCCTGCCCCCTTGCGGTTAGCGAAACGCCTTCGGGTAAAACCAACTCCCATGGTGTGACGGGCGGTGTGTACAAGGCCCGGGAACGTATTCACCGTGGCGTGCTGATCCACGATTACTAGCGATTCCAACTTCATGCACTCGAGTTGCAGAGTGCAATCCGAACTGAGACGGCTTTTTGAGATTTGCGCGGGGTCGCCCCGTAGCATCCCATTGTCACCGCCATTGTAGCACGTGTGTAGCCCAGCCTGTAAGGGCCATGAGGACTTGACGTCATCCACACCTTCCTCTCGGCTTATCACCGGCAGTCTCCCTAGAGTGCCCAACTGAATGATGGCAACTAAGGACGTGGGTTGCGCTCGTTGCGGGACTTAACCCAACATCTCACGACACGAGCTGACGACAGCCATGCAGCACCTGTGTTCCAGCCCCTTGCGGGAAGGATCTCATCTCTGAAAACCATACTGGACATGTCAAAAGCTGGTAAGGTTCTGCGCGTTGCTTCGAATTAAACCACATGCTCCACCGCTTGTGCGGGCCCCCGTCAATTCCTTTGAGTTTTAATCTTGCGACCGTACTCCCCAGGCGGGGTGCTTAAAGTGTTAACTGCGCCACTAAGCTGCAAGCAGCCTAACGGCTAGCACCCATCGTTTAAGGCGTGGACTACCAGGGTATCTAATCCTGTTTGCTCCCCACGCTTTCGCGCCTCAGCGTCAGTACCGGGCCAGTGAGCCGCCTTCGCCACTGGTGTTCTTGCGAATATCTACGAATTTCACCTCTACACTCGCAGTTCCACTCACCTCTCCCGGACTCAAGACTTCCAGTATCAAAGGCAGTTCCAAGGTTGAGCCTTGGGATTTCACCTCTGACTTAAAAACCCGCCTACGCGCCCTTTACGCCCAGTTAATCCGAACAACGCTAGCCCCCTTCGTATTACCGCGGCTGCTGGCACGAAGTTAGCCGGGGCTTCTTCTCACGCTACCGTCATTATCGTCGCGTGCGAAAGAGCTTTACAACCCTAAGGCCTTCATCACTCACGCGGCATGGCTGGATCAGGCTTGCGCCCATTGTCCAATATTCCCCACTGCTGCCTCCCGTAGGAGTTTGGGCCGTGTCTCAGTCCCAATGTGGCTGGTCATCCTCTCAGACCAGCTACCGATCGTCGCCTTGGTGAGCCGTTACCAACACCAACTAGCTAATCGGACGCGGGCCATTCCTTCGGCGATAAATCATTCGCCCTCAGGCCGTATTCGGTATTAGCTTAAGTTTCCCCAAGTTATTCCGAACCGAAGGGTATGTTCCCACGTGTTACTCACCCGTCTGCCACTCACCTTGCGGTGCGTTCGACTTGCATGTGTTAAGCCTGCCGCCAGCGTTCGTTCTGAGCCAGGATCAAACTCTCAAGTTGTAGGCTTCAATAAAGAAACCATCGAGAATTTGCTCCGGCTAAGTCATCATTACACCCCTTCACAGAGGTCTCTCTTGACGAGTAACCCAGATCTCTCACAACCCAACCTTAGCAAAACTAAGCCAGATCCTAAGAAACCCAGATGTAACGTAGACCGCCAGATTATCCCATTCGATCGATTGCTCGATCCGCAAGGATATCAGACGCCGCCTACGTTTCTCTTTCTTCCGATTCAAATGTCAAACAGCGAAACTCAAGACGAAAAGTACCCCAGCCAACAGACCAAAATACCCAAACGACAAAATCCAACACCCCAGGGCCCTACCCGGTCGATACCCCCACAAAAGAATGCAGAAGATGGATCATCGCCGCCGCAGAACCAAACCTCGTTGGCCCCGCCGTCGATGACCCGTATATAGGCCAACCCAACTCAGCTCGTCAACTCCCTAAATCACATAAAAATGACAGACAGGGCTGAACCCTAGGCAGATGGTGCCTCTTCCACAGGCATAGGACGCGCGCGCGTCTGAGCGTGATCCCGCTGCGTGGGATTGGCGCAACAGTGTCGGATCGTTCACGGGCGAGACGCGCAAAAACGACGATTTGGCCTCATTGTTTAACCTGTCATTCACACCGCCATAGCCCTATGATCGCTAAGATTTTAGGGAACCCACCGATGGACCTGAGCGACAATCCGATCACCAAGATCCTCCTGGCCGAAGACGACAACGACATGCGTCGGTTTCTGGTCAAGGCGCTACAAAATGCCGGCTATAACGTCGCCTCTTTCGACAATGGACTGTCGGCCTATCATCGCCTTCGGGAAGAGCCCTTTGAGCTTCTCCTCACCGACATCGTCATGCCGGAGATGGACGGGATCGAACTGGCCCGCCGCGCGACCGAACTCGACCCCGACATCAAGGTCATGTTCATTACGGGCTTTGCGGCGGTGGCGCTGAACCCAGACAACAATGCCCCGAAGGAAGCCAAGATCCTCTCCAAGCCCTTTCACTTGAAGGATCTTGTGGGCGAAGTGCAGCGCCTCCTCGCAGCCTAAGTACCCAGGCTGGATTGAGAAACGTGTCTCACCTCGCTTGAGTGGGACCCGTCTGGCAGCTAACAGAACCATCTCGATCTTTCGAAGGGATGGCGCGCTGACCCACGACCGCTTGACGTCAACCCGCATCGTCGCCGGCAGCCTCGCGGCTGTCGCCCTCACCTGCCTCGTCTTCACGATCACGCCGAGCCTCGATCTCCGCGTCGCCTCGATCTTCGCGCTCGGAAACGATCAGTTCGTCGGTCAGACGCCGCTTGGCAACGCGCTGCGTCGGCTCTTCTATTGGACGCCCTTCTGTCTATTCGCCGTGATGCTCGCGCTCCACGCCATGCGGCGGTTCATGCGGTCCAAGGTCTGGGCGCCGACAGGCGTCGGCCTGATCTTCATGGCGCTCAGCCTCGCGATCGGGCCAGGCCTCCTGGTCAACACGTTGCTGAAGGATCATTCGCATCGGCCGAGGCCTTATCAGGTCACGCAATTTGGCGGCGATCAGGCCTTCAAACCATTCTATCGCTTCGATGGTGAGTGCCGACGCAATTGCTCCTTCGTGTCAGGAGAGGGCGCTGAAGCCTTTTGGACCCTCGCGCCCGCAGTGCTGGTGCCACTACCCTGGCGACCGATCGCCATCGCGGCCGCTTTGGTGTTCGGCACCGCCACGAGTCTGCTTCGGATCGCCTTCGGTGGACATTTCCTGTCCGACTCCATCCTGGCGGGACTATCGACTTGGTTGGTGATCCTCGCCTGCTGGTGGCTCGTCACACGCCTGTTCGGCGTCAGACCAGATGGCGTCGTCTAGCATCCGCGAACAAGGCCCACCTCACTTAGCGACGATGACAAAGGGACGAGTGCTGGCAAAGCGAGAGGCGATCCGCGCAGGATCGACCATCGCTGCGGCTTGGGAAAGTTCGGCCGGAGATCGGGACGACGCAGCCCACCGGCTGAACGAAAAAGAGCCCGGCTTTCGCCGGGCTCCCATTCTGACAAGCAGAGCTGAATGGACGACTTTAGAAGTCCATGCCGCCCATGCCGCCGCCGCCACCGCCCATCGGCATGGCCGGCTTGTCCTTGGGGGACTCGGCAACCATGGCCTCGGTGGTGATCAGCAAGCCGGCGACCGACGCCGCATCCTGAAGAGCGGTCCGAACGACCTTGGCCGGATCGACGATCCCGGCTTCGATCATGTCGACATATTCTTCCGTCTGGGCATTGTAGCCAAAGGTCTGCGAGGCATTCTCGAGAACCTTGCCGACCACGATCGAGCCTTCAACGCCGGCATTGTCGGCGATCTGACGGATCGGGGCTTCAAGCGCCTTCGAGATGATGTTGATGCCAGCCTGAACGTCCGGGATGTCGCTCTTCAGCTTCAAGACGGCCGCCTTGGCGCGCAGCAGTGCAATACCGCCGCCGGGGACGATGCCTTCTTCAACGGCCGCGCGGGTCGCATTGAGGGCGTCGTCGACGCGATCCTTCTTCTCTTTGACTTCGACTTCGGTCGAGCCGCCGACGCGGATGACTGCGACGCCACCGGCCAACTTGGCCAGACGCTCCTGAAGCTTCTCACGGTCGTAGTCCGAGGTGGTCTCCTCGATCTGCGCCTTGATCTGCGCGATACGGCCGTCGATGTCGGACTTTTCGCCATGACCGTCGATGATCGTGGTGGTCTCCTTGTCGATACGGATCCGCTTGGCGCGGCCCAGCATCTGGAGCGTGACCGATTCAAGCTTGATGCCGAGTTCCTCGGAGATCATCTGGCCCTGAGTCAGGATCGAAATGTCTTCGAGCATCGCCTTGCGGCGATCGCCGAAGCCCGGAGCCTTGACGGCTGCGACCTTGAGGCCACCACGGAGCTTGTTGACCACGAGCGTGGCAAGAGCCTCGCCTTCGATGTCTTCGGCGATGATGACGAGCGGCTTGCCGGTCTGCACGACGGCTTCGAGAACCGGCAGCATGGCCTGAAGCGACGACAGCTTCTTTTCGTGGATGAGGATGTAGGGATCCTCGAGCTCAGCAACCATCTTCTCGGCATTGGTGATGAAGTAGGGCGAGAGATAGCCGCGATCGAACTGCATGCCTTCGACGACGTCGAGTTCAGTCTCAGAGGTCTTGGCCTCTTCGACCGTGATGACGCCCTCGTTGCCGACCTTCTGCATCGCCTTGGCGATCATCTGGCCGATTTCCTTGTCGCCGTTCGACGAAATGGTGCCGACCTGAGCGACTTCGTCCGACGAGTTGATCTTCTTCGAACGCGACTTGATATCCTCGAGGGCTGCGGTCACGGCCATGTCGACGCCGCGCTTCAGATCCATCGGGTTCATGCCGGCTGCGACATATTTGGTGCCTTCACGAACGATGGCCTGGGCCAGAACGGTCGCGGTGGTGGTGCCGTCGCCGGCCTTGTCGTTGGTCTTCGAGGCCACTTCGCGCACCATCTGGGCGCCCATGTTCTCGAACTTGTCTTCGAGCTCGATTTCCTTGGCGACCGTCACACCGTCCTTGGTGATGCGGGGCGCGCCGAAGGACTTGTCGATCACGACGTTACGACCTTTGGGGCCGAGCGTAACCTTGACCGCATTGGCCAGAATGTCGACGCCGCGAAGCATGCGATCGCGGGCGTCGGACGAGAAACGTACGTCTTTAGCTGCCATGTTGATAATCTCCTGAACCGTAGTTCAAATCTTGAAAGATGGATCGAGGCTCAAGGTCAGCCGACGACGCCCATGATGTCGCTCTCCTTCATGATAAGGAGATCTTGGCCGTCGATCTTGACTTCCGTGCCCGACCATTTGCCGAACAGAACCTTGTCGCCAGCCTTCACGTCGAGGGGGGTCAGCTTACCGCTTTCGTCGCGACCACCAGGTCCGACCGCGATGATCTCGCCTTCCTGAGGCTTCTCCTTGGCGGTGTCCGGGATGATGATGCCGCCCTTGGTCTTTTCTTCGCCTTCGAGGCGCTTGACGACCACACGGTCGTGCAGGGGACGAAAGTTCATGATGAATGTCCTATCGATACGGACCGGGAGCCTTCACGAAGGCGCCGCGCGGTGCCAAAGCCGAGTGCCGATGCAGGTTGGCACTCTCGTGTGTCGAGTGCCAAAGCAGGCAGCGCCTATCTACGGACTCGCCCGTGAGGTGTCAAGATCGGCCCGCTTTTTGCCGCCGGAACCATCTCATGACAGGCAATCTGTCAGGACGAGACACAGACCCAACGTCGCGACCAGCCAGACCAGGGTTCGAACATAAGGAACGCCGAACCAATAGAGCGGCACATAGATAACTCGCCCTGCCAAGTAGAGTTCAGCCCCCAGCACCGAAAGCGAGCCGTTGCGACCCGCCAGATGCGCGATCGCGACCGCGCCGAGGAACATCGGCAAGGTCTCCATCAGATTGCTTTGCGCTCGGATCAGGCGCGCGGTGCGACCCGAATAGCTCATCACATCGTCGCGCGGCCCTGCACCCCACAAGCGCGGTTCCTGCATGCGTTTGCCGATCCCCGCCAAGCCGAGTTGGACGAGAGCCAGGACGATGCTCCAACCCGCCAAGACGAGATCTTGGGTCACCAGATCGTTTTGCGTCACGAGGATTCCTGCGGTTGCGGCTGCGCGAACGGCGTCATTTTGAGGCTCTTACCAAACGCGTGCAAAAGTGCCGACCCCAAGATCCAGACAGACCGGCGCGGCAACACCACGAAAACGCTTGCTTTTGATGGCGTGGTAACGACCGCTGGGGTCGCCGGAGCAGACGATCCTGCAGCTTTATGGCCCAAGGCACCCGCATGGTCGATGTTGCAATCGCCTCAACCGCAGCACGTCGCGCCGGTTCGTGTCGCCTTAACCTCGTCCTGCGCGGGCGAGGATGGGTCGATCCATGATGGCTCAGCGACGCCGAGGCCCGGGCGCCATCCTCAGCCGCTTCACCCTCAAGCAAACCAGCACACTGATGGGCTTGCTCGGGCTCGTCCTCATCATTCTTACGTCCAGCTTCATCGTTTGGCACGAACGTCAGACACTGTTCGAAGAAGCGGAAGCCCATGCAGAGCAGTCGGCCTATTTTCTCGCCGACCACGCCAAACGCCTGTTCGAGGTTTCGGATATCGCGCTGCACGCGACCTTGAACGCCACCGCCGGTCGCGATTGGGACAACATCGAGCAGTCGAAGGACCTCGGAACCGACATGAGGAGCATGAATGCCATGCTGCCCTATGTGGACGACATCTGGCTTGTGGACGAAACCGGCCGTGTGCGACGTGCCACCATGCCCGATCTACCCACCATCGTCTCGATGGCCGACCGGGCGGTTTTCCGCAACGCCCAGCAGGCCGGCGACAAGCTCATCATTGGCGAGCCGATCGTCGGTCGCGTCTCGCATAAGCCGACCTTTCTGGTGGCCCGACGGATCGAGGCAGCCGACGGACGCTTCCGCGGTTTGGTGGCCGCGTCGATGGCGCTCTCTTACTTCACCGACTATTGGCAGCGGTTGGACGTTCGCAACGACGAGCGGATCGACCTCCTCCGCGACGGCACGGGAGAGGTCTTGGCGCGCTATCCCGACCTCAAGACGATGCGTGCCCCTCATACGATCGGCCCCAGCGTGCTGGCAGCGGCGGCACTCGCGCCCGACGATGGCACCTTCGAGCCCGGCCCCCATCAATTCGGCTATTATCATCGCGTCGGCGATCTGCCCGTCTTCGTGGCGGTCGTCTTCCGCGACGGCGTCATCGACGCGCGCTGGCGAGCGTGGCTTTGGCGTTTCATCCCCTATGCGGCTGGCGCCTTTGCGGCGCTCGCCGGCATCATGATGCTGGGTCGCCGTCTGGCGCGTCGCGAGAGCCGCTCGCGGCGCGAGGTCGAAGCCGCACGCGCAATGCTCAGCGCGTCCAACACGCGGCTGGAACAGCGGGTCGCGGAGCGAACGGCCGATTTGCAGGAGACGAACCGTGAGGTGCAGCGGTTCGCCTATATCGTGAGCCACGATCTGCGTGCCCCGCTTGTCAACATCATGGGCTTCACGTCGGAACTGGACGGCCTTCGTGGACAATTATTCGCAACAGGATCACCGGGCGCTCGAGCCGATGCACCCGACACTGTGAAAGCCGATTTCGATGAGGCGATCGGCTTCATCCAATTGTCGATCGACAAGATGGACAGGCTGATCAAAGCGATCCTCAGCTTGTCGCGTCAAGGCCAGCGGCACTTTCGACCGGAGGCGCTCGACATGGACCGTCTCATGCGCTCGATCGCGGACGGTGTCGCCCACAGGGTTCAGCGCTCCGGAGCCACGATCACGATCGCACCGCTGCCGCGTATCATCGCAGATCGCATCGCGGTCGAGCAGGTGTTTTCCAACCTGGTCGAGAATGCGGTCAAATATCCGCAGCCGGGGGTCCCCGGTCGGATCCACATCGCGGCTGACGAATCCGCCACGACCGTGACATTCGAGGTGAGCGACAACGGGAGGGGTATCGAGCCGCAGGATCGCGAGCGCGTCTTCGAACTTTTCCGTCGGGCCGGGCAACAGGACGAGCCGGGCGAAGGCATCGGGCTTGCCAACGTGCGCTCGCTGGTTCGAAGACTGCAAGGCACCATCCGGCTCGATAGTAAGCCAGGGCTCGGCAGCGTCTTTACGGTAGTGCTGCCGAAAGCCGCCGACATGACGGAGGACGATGGATCATCATGACCCTACCGACCATCATCATGATCGAGGATGACGACGGTCATGCTCGGTTAATCGAGAAGAACCTCCGCCGCGCAGGCGTCGAAAACGAGATCGTGCATTTCGGCGATGGGGCCAGCGCGCTCGCTCACCTTTTTCGACAGCGCGGGTTGCCGGCGGATCGCAAGCCTACACCGCTGCTGATCCTGCTCGATCTCAACCTGCCGGACATGAGCGGCGCCGAGGTGCTGAAACGCATCAAGGAGAATAGCATCTTGAAGCGGCTACCGGTCATCATGTTGACCACAACCGACGACAAGCTTGAAATCCAACGCTGCTATGACCTTGGCTGCAACGTCTACATCACCAAACCGGTGATTTATCAAAATTTCGCCGAGGCGGTGAGACAGCTCGGGCTGTTTCTATCCGTCATGCAGGTTCCCGAGCCGGCCTGACCTCACGTGACATCCGCCCGTATTCTTTACATCGACGACGACCCAGCCCTGCTTCGGCTTATCGAGCGGCAGTTGCAGAGGCGTGGCTATGCGGTCGAGGCGGTCTCGAGCGGCGAGGATGGCTTGGCCCGCATCGCGGCCGGTACGATCGATTGCGTGGCGCTTGACCATTATATGCCGGGACAGGACGGTCTCACGACGCTGCTTCGCATTTGCGACCTGCCCGATCCACCGCCCGTCATCTACGTGACAGGCACCAACGAAAGCAGCATCGCGGTCGCGGCCCTCAAAGCGGGCGCAGCCGATTACGTGGTCAAAGACGTTCAAGGCGCTTTCTATGATCTGCTCGATGCAGCGATCCGCTCGGCGATCGAAAGCACGGCCTTACGCCGACAAAAAGCGGAAACGGACCGTGAGATCAGGGCGGCACGAGACCGCTTCGAGGCCCTGGCGGCAGAGCGGCAAGTGCTGATGCGCGAGGTCAATCACCGGGTCGGCAATAGCCTTCAACTCGTCGCAGCCTTCTTGCACATGCAGGCAAGTTCGGCCGATGCGGCCACGCGCGCGGCACTGGCCGATGCGAACCGGCGGGTTCTGGCGATCGCCCAGGTCCATCGACGGCTCTATGCGTCGGACGACGTAACGGCCGTTGCGTTGCATCATTATCTGGCCGGACTGATCGAGGATCTTCGCCAATCCGCCGATGCCCAGGAAACCACGTCGCAACTCGTGCTGCTGGCCGACGAGATCGAGATCAACCCCGACACCGCAGTGACAATTGGCATCATCGTGACGGAACTCGTCATCAATGCGATGAAATATGCCTATCCGACCGGAAGCGGTCCCATCCGCGTGCGGCTCGAGGCCGTGACCTGTAGCCAAACGCGCCTGATCGTCGAGGATGAAGGGGTCGGCAAAGTCGCCACAGAGAAATCCGGCACCAGGACCGGGATCGGTCGATCGATCGTCAAGGCGATGGCAACAAAGCTTGCGACGACGGTCGAATATCGCAGCGACGGACCGGGGACTCACGCATCCATGCTGTTTTCAAACACCGACAGCATATGAGGTCTGTTCGATGCCGACAAACGGCGGCGCGAGATCGAATGCGCCAAACGCCGTCTCGACGAGCCGACCTGCTGTAAAATTACCACAGACAATAAAATATAAGAGGGCGCCCCGTTACACAGCTTGCCTTTGCGGCAATGCAGCATAATATCAAGCACGCGACGTTGGTTGTCGCATGCCCTTCTTGGGCGTTTCCTCCCTAGACTCCGGGCCGCTTTTAGCGGTCCTTTTTTTTGGACCGTCGCAGGTGTGCTAATTTGACCAGCTCGGTGTAAAACGCAAGCCGTCGAGCTCAAAAACAGACATTAAATCTGCGATTTTCCCAAATTGCCTCTTTTTAAGTCATAGTCTTCCGCGCCGATTGGCCGAAGCGCCGTCGTGGCGATGGAAGAGATGCTCATCTTGCGCAACCGCTCGACGGGATCAGCGCTGAAAAAAACGGGGTCAGGCGGATCGCGCTGCCATTATGGCGCGAATGATGCTCAGTTCCTCCATGGGAGACGGCGGGTATCGATCCGAAAGGCATTCGACCCGTCGCCGACCTTCCGCTTGTTGAAACTGACGGTGATCCGACGATGAAAATACGCTGCGGCTTCGACATCACATATTTCTGCAATATCCCCACCCCGATGCTCTTTCTGCTCAGCGTGCATCCGTCGCGCGAGCAGGATCTGCTGACGCCACAGCAGATCACCTTCACGCCCCATGTCGCCTCTCGCGTCTATACAGACGCCTTCGGCAATCGCGTCACCCGCATCCTTGCGCCTGTCGGCGAAACCCGCCTGACCAGCGACTTTCTTATTCGCGATAGCGGGCTTGAAGACGAATATGCGCCGCATGCCAAAGAAATTCCGGTCGAGGAGCTGCCCGACGATGTTTTGGTGTTCCTGCTGGCAAGCCGCTATTGTGACACCGAGGCGTTGAGCAACCTCGCTTGGTCGCTGTTCGGCAATAGTCCGCGCGGCTGGCAACGTGTCGAAGCCATCGTGGCCTATGCCAACCAGCGCATCAGCTTCGGCTATGCTCATGCGCGCAACACGCGGACGGCGAGCGAAGGCCATTCCGAGCAGGTCGGCGTGTGCCGCGACTTTGCTCATCTCGCGGTCACCTTATGCCGCTGCATGAATATTCCGGCACGCTATTGCACCGGCTATCTCGGCGACATCGGAGTTCCGGTCGGCGATACACCGATGGATTTCAGCGCCTGGTTCGAAGTGTTCCTGGATGGCCGGTGGTACACATTTGACGCCCGGCACAAACATGCTCGGATCGGCCGGATCGTCATGGCGCGTGGCCGCGACGCGACCGATGTGGCGATCTCCACAGCTTTCGGCCCGGCCAATCTCGTCGGCTTTACCGTCGTGACCGACGAAATTCCGGATCATGTCGATATGGGGACCCTCCCCTCGATTGGCTCGATCGCAGAGGCGTCTGCCGATGAGCCGCTTCGCAGCCCGCAATCGGGGCGATAAGGGGCGGGAAAGCCCGAATAAAACGATTGATCCCACGTCGCTGAATGTGCGGAGTGCAGCGATCGATGATCGACGGGGGCATGTCGCTGCCCTTGTCGATCGAACCTTGAGACATCCATGTCGGTTTTATCGGTTCGCCATCTGACGACCTACAGCTACAAAACTCCGGTTCGCTTCGGCGAACACCGGATCATGTTTCGGCCCCGCGACAGCTATGACCAGCGGCTGATCTCCTCCGATCTCGTGATCGAGCCAGAACCTCGACGTCTCCGCTGGCTGCATGATGTGTTCGGCAATTGCGTTGCGATCGCCAGCTTTTCGAAGCCGGCCGCACAACTGCGTTTCGACACGCGAATCGTGCTCGACCACACGCCGCTGAACACACCCGATTTCTCGATCGAGGATTTTGCGCGGACCTATCCGTTCACCTATGGGCCGGACGAGATGCCGGATCTCGCGCGCCTGATCGAGCGACAATATCTCGACCCCGAACACGCGCTCGATCAATGGGTCCGGCGTTTCGTGCATCGTGGACGCGAGACCGAAACTGCCAAATTGCTGATGACCATGACCTACGCGATCAAGGAGAGCTTCACCTATTCGAGGCGGCTTGAACACGGCACGCAAGATCCGATCACGACGTTGACGACCCGCAAGGGGACCTGCCGAGACTTCGCGGTGCTGATGATCGAAGCCGCGCGCGCCCTCGGCCTCGCGGCCCGGTTCGTGTCGGGCTATCTCAATGTTCCGTCCGACGCGGGCGACACCTCTCACAAGGGCGGTGGCAACACCCATGCGTGGTGCCAGATCTATCTGCCCGGCGCGGGGTGGGTCGAGTTCGACCCGACGAACGGCATCGTCGGTAACCGCGATCTGATCCGTGTCGCCGTCGCTCGCGATCCGCGTCAGGCCGTGCCGCTCTCGGGCACATATTTCGGCGACGCCGCCGCGTTTTCGGGCATGACCGTCAGCGTCGATGTCCGCGAGATCGCGCCCTTTCGTCCCACCCTGCAAGATCTCGACGATGCCGCGCTGGGCGAAGGACCGCACGACCGCGCCGTCCTGGCCTAAGAGGCGACGCAAGCTGGGCGGACCGATGCGATACGTGCGTGCAATCCAGCCGCTCGCGGCGGGTGTTCGACTGATGGATGCGCTATAAAGCGCAATGATCGACAAGCTCGAATATGTCGTCGCTTTGGCGCGTGAGAAACATTTCGGTCGCGCCGCCGACCTGTGCGGCGTCACGCAACCGACCTTGTCGGCAGGCTTGAAGCAGCTGGAAGATACGCTCGGGATTCTCATCGTGCAGAGGAGTTCCCGCTTTCTGGGCTTTACGCCCGAGGGCGAGCGCGTGCTGGCCTGGGCGCGCCGCATGGTTGGCGATGCGCAGGCGATGCGCCAGGAAATCAAGGCTTTGAAACATGGCCTGAGCGGACATTTGCGAATTGCCGCGATTCCATCGGCGCTTCCGATCGTCGCAGGCTTGATCACAGGCTTCGCTCAACGTCATCCGGCGGTTCGTTTTTCGGTGATGTCCCGCACGTCCGACGACATCTTGAGAAAGCTGGAAAATTTTGAGATCGATGCAGGGGTCACTTACATCGACAATGAAAGTCTGACTCATGTCAGAAAGCTGCCACTCTATTACGAGCGCTACCGCTATGTGACGGCTCGGATCTCCGCGCCGCCGCGGGACGACACGATTGCCTGGCGTTCGGTCGGTGAGCGGCCGCTTTGTCTGCTCACGCGAGACATGCAGAACCGGCGGATTATCGACAAAGTCAGCCAAGCAGCCGGCGTAACGCTGTCGCCCCGGCTCGAAACGGATTCGATGATCGTCCTCTTGTCGCATGTCAAAACGGGCTTTTGGTCTAGCATCCTGCCAGCCGCCTTGGTCGACCTTTCGGTTTTACCTGCCGACATCGTCGCTCTGCCGATCGTCGGGCCGGAGCTCGCAAATCTGATCGGCTTGGTGGTGCCGGATCGAAATCCGATGACGACGTTGGTGCAGGCGCTGTTTGCCGAAACCACGCAGCGGCCGGGTGCTGCCGAACCGGCTTAATAGACAAACTCTATCAAGCAACGGTTTTACGACCTTGTTTTTCGCTGACTTATGACAATTCTAAACAGCGAAACAAACAAGCGGAACCGTGATGTCAGGGATCGAAACGTGGAGTGCGGCTCGCGCCAGCGAGATTATCGCCGGCCAGCAACATCTTGATGGTGCAACGCTTCCAATTTTGCATGCACTGCAGCATGCGTTCGGCTATGTCGATCCACAGGCCGTTCCCCTGATCGCAGATGCGCTCAATCTGTCGAAAGCCGAGGTCTTCGGGACGATCAGCTTCTATCACGATTTCCGCAGCAAACCCGCTGGACGTCATGTGCTGAAACTCTGCCGTGCTGAAGCCTGTCAGGCGATGGGAGCGGTGGCGCTGCATCAGCATTGCCGGACGCGACATGGGATCGATTGGCACGACACGACGCCCGATGGCGAGCTGACGCTGGAGCCGGTGTTCTGTCTCGGCCTCTGTGCGACCGCGCCGGCGGCGTTGCTCGACGACAAGCCTTTGGCGCGGCTGACGACAGGGAAGATCGACACTCAAATCGAGGGGCTGTCGCGATGACGTCTGTGCTTTACATCCCGACCGATGCGGCCGCTCTCGCGGTCGGCGCGGACGAGGTGGCGGCAGCCTTCCAGGCTGAAATCAGTCGGCGCGGCGTCGATGTCCAGATTGTCCGAACCGGGTCGCGCGGCCTGTTCTGGCTCGAACCGATGATCGAGATAAATCAGGATGGTGGGCGCATCGCCTACGGTCCGGTCGAGCCGGATGACGTCGCAGGCTTGCTGGATGCCGGGCTGATGCTGGGCGGTGACCACAGGCTGCGGCTCGGTCCGCCGGATGAGATCCCCTATCTGAAGGCGCAGACACGGTTGACCTTTGCGCGCTGCGGCCTCGTCGATCCCGTATCGGTCGCGGATTATCGGGCTCATGGCGGTTATGCCGGGCTCGACCGCGCGCTCGCGATGGACGCGACCGCCATCGTCGACGAGGTGAAGCTGTCCGGCCTGCGCGGGCGCGGCGGTGCCGGGTTCCCGACCGGCATCAAGTGGAACACGGTCCTGTTGGCCGTCGACGACCAGAAATATATTGTCTGCAACGCCGACGAGGGCGATAGCGGAACATTCGCCGATCGCATGCTGATGGAGGGCGATCCGCTATCGCTCGTTGAAGGCATGACGATTGCGGCTCTCGCGGTCGGGGCGACCAAAGGTTTCATATACATCCGATCGGAATATCCGCATGCCTTCGCGGCGATGAACCGCGCCATCCTGGCCGCGACCGAGGCGGGCTATCTCGGGCCGTCGGTCGCCGGTTCCGGTCATGCTTTTACGATTGAGGCACGGCTGGGCGCGGGCGCCTATATTTGCGGCGAGGAAACCTCGTTGCTCGAGAGCCTCGAAGGGCGTCGCGGGCTCGTGCGTGCCAAGCCACCGCTTCCGGCCCTCAAAGGGTTGTTCGGCAAACCCACCGTCGTCAACAACGTGATGTCGCTCGCGACCGTGCCGTGGATCATGGCGAACGGGGCGCAGGCTTATGCCGATTTCGGCATGGGCCGCTCGCGTGGGACGCTGCCGATCCAACTCGCCGGCAACATCAAGCAGGGTGGATTGATCGAAACGGCCTTCGGCCTGACGCTTCGGCAAGTCCTGGATCAGTTCGGCGGCGGCACTGCAACCGGGCGACCCATCCGCGCCGTCCAGGTCGGTGGTCCGCTCGGGGCGTATTTTCCCGATCGTCTGTTCGATACGCCGATGGATTACGAGGCGTTCGCGGCCGTCAAAGGCTTGATCGGCCATGGCGGCATCGTCGTTTTCGACGACACGGTGGATCTCGCGCATCAGGCGCGTTTCGCCTTTGAATTCTGCGCTCAGGAAAGCTGCGGCAAGTGCACGCCCTGCCGGATCGGCGCGACCCGCGGCGTCGAGACGATGGATAAGGTGCTGTCGGGCGTCGAGCGCGTTAAGAATCTCGAGCTGATTGACGACCTCTGTCAGTTGATGACCGAAGCCTCGCTCTGCGCCATGGGCGGGTTGACCCCTGTGCCGGTATTGAGCGCCATCACGCATTTCCCCGACGACTTCAACCGTGCGCCGCTGCTTGCGGCCGCCGAATGAGGACCTGAGCATGGCTCTGATCAAGGAACTCGACACCGGCACCCCGATCCGCGTCAGCGGGACGACCGTAACGCTAACGATCGACGGGGAGCGGATCACCGTCCCGGCCGGCACCTCCGTCATGGCGGCGGCTTCGCTGAAGGGCACCAAGATCCCGAAGCTCTGCGCCACCGATGCGCTGGAGGCTTTTGGGTCCTGTCGCATGTGCCTCGTCGAGATTGAGGGGCGTCGCGGCACGCCGGCCTCCTGCACGACGCCAGCCGAAGACAATATGGTGGTCAAGACCCAGACCGACCGGCTTGCAAAGTTGCGCCGCGGCGTGATGGAGCTATATATCTCCGACCATCCGCTCAACTGTCTGACGTGCTCGGCCAACGGGGATTGCGAATTGCAGGACACGGCCGGTCAGGTCGGCCTGCGCGAGGTCCGCTACGGATATAATGGCGAGAACCACACCCACGCCCCGACCGATAGCTCGAACCCCTATTTCACCTTCGAGTCCTCGAAATGCATCGTCTGCTCGCGCTGCGTGCGAGCCTGCGAAGAGGTGCAAGGCACTTTCGCGCTGACGATCCAGGGGCGCGGCTTTGACTCAAAGGTCTCGCCCGGCGGCATGGATTTCTTCAGCTCGGAATGCGTCTCCTGCGGGGCTTGCGTGCAAGCCTGCCCGACCGCGACGTTGAACGAAAAATCCGTGATCGCGATGGGCCATCCGGAACATTCCGAAGTGACGACATGCGCTTATTGCGGCGTCGGCTGCTCGTTCAAGGCCGAAATGCAGGGCGACAAGGTCGTTCGCATGGTGCCGTTCAAGGACGGCAAAGCCAACGAGGGCCATTCCTGCGTCAAGGGCCGCTTCGCTTATGGGTATGCGACCCACAAGGACCGCATCACCAAGCCGATGATTCGCGCCAAGATCACCGATCCGTGGCAGGAGGTGACGTGGGCCGAGGCGATCGCCCATGCGGCGTCCGAGTTCAAGCGCATCCAGGCGCAATACGGCCGTGATTCGATCGGCGGGATCACATCGTCCCGGTGCACCAATGAAGAGACCTATCTGGTTCAAAAGCTGGTGCGGGCCGGCTTCGGCAACAACAACGTCGACACCTGCGCCCGCGTCTGCCACTCGCCCACGGGTTACGGCCTGAAGGTCACGGTCGGCACGTCGGCCGGCACGCAGGATTTCGCCTCGGTCGACCACGCGGATGTGATTCTCGTGATCGGCGCCAACCCGACCGACGGTCATCCGGTGTTCGCATCGCGCATGAAGAAGCGCATCCGGGCCGGCGCCCGCCTTATCGTGGCCGACCCGCGCAAAATCGACCTCGTGAAATCGCCCCATATCAGGGCTGATTATCACCTGCCTCTCAAGCCCGGCTCCAATGTCGCGCTCATCAACGCCTTTGGGCATGTTGTCGTCACCGAGGGCTTGGTGAATGAGACCTATGTCCGCGAGCGCTGCGACCTTGACGCTTTCGAAGGCTGGGCCCGGTTCATCGCCGACGAGCGCCATGCGCCGGAGGCCGTCGAAGCCATCACGGGCGTTCCCGCCGCCGATCTTCGCGCGGCCGCGCGGCTTTATGCGACCGGCGGCAATTCGGCAATCTTCTATGGCCTCGGCGTGACGGAGCATAGCCAGGGTTCGACCATGGTGATGGGCATGGCGAACCTTGCCATGGCGACCGGCAACATCGGCCGGGCCGGCGTCGGAGTGAACCCGCTGCGGGGCCAGAACAACGTCCAAGGCTCGTGCGATATGGGATCGTTCCCGCATGAACTCCCCGGCTATCGCCACGTCTCGGATGACGCGACCCGCCACATGTTCGAGAGCCTGTGGGGCGTGACGCTGCAGAATGCGCCCGGCCTCCGCATCAACAACATGCTGGATGAAGCCGTCGATGGCAGCTTCAAGGGTCTCTACATCCAGGGCGAGGATATCGCGCAATCCGACCCCGACACCCAGCACGTGACGGCGGGCCTGCGAGCCATGGAATGTATCGTCATTCAGGACATCTTCCTGAACGAGACGGCGAAATACGCCCATGTGTTCCTGCCGGGATCGTCGTTCCTGGAAAAGGACGGGACCTTCACGAATGCGGAGCGCCGCATCAGCCGCGTCCGCAAGGTGATGGCGCCGCTGGGTGGTCTCGCCGATTGGGAAGGCACGATGGCGCTTTCGAACGCGCTCGGCTATCCGATGGATTACAGCCACCCCGGCCAGATCATGGACGAGATCGCCAAACTGACCCCGACTTTCTCGGGCGTGTCCTATGGCAAGCTCGAGGAGCTCGGTTCCATCCAGTGGCCCTGCAACGAGGCGGCGCCGGACGGCACTCCCATGATGCATGTCGAGCGCTTCGTCAGCGGCAAGGGCAAGTTCATGATGACGGAGTTCACGGCCACCGAGGAACGAACCGGTCCGCGTTTCCCGCTGATCCTCACGACCGGGCGCATCCTCAGCCAGTATAATGTGGGGGCGCAGACACGCCGCACCGCCAATTCGTCGTGGCACGAAGAGGACGTGCTCGAAATCCATCCATTCGACGCCGAGAACCGCGGAATCAACGAGGGCGATCTTGTCGCGCTGGTCAGTCGGTCGGGCGACACATCGCTCAAAGCACGGATCAGCGAGCGGATGCAGCCGGGCGTCGTCTACACGACCTTCCACCACGCCAAAACGGGCGCCAACGTCATCACGACCGATTACTCGGATTGGGCAACCAACTGCCCCGAATACAAGGTGACGGCGGTTCAGGTGCGGAAGACCAACCGTCCCTCGGACTGGCAAGCCAAGTTCTACGAGGAAGACATCTCCCTGACCCGTATGGCGGCCAAGCTCGAGGCGGCGGAATAGCCGTCCGGCCGCGGCGTAAATTTGCCGACGATCGACTGATACGACGAGGCGGTGACATCGCCGCCTGTCGCAATCCGTAGCTTCTTCAACGCGGCGACCCGAAGAGGTCGCTCACCACAATTTGGGATGAAACGACTTGAGTATCACTGCCGCGCCGTCCACTTCGCGTCCCGCGAAAACGTCGTTTCTCGATCGGGACCATATCGTCGCCGAGCCTGGTTATAATCGCTGGCTGCTCCCTCCGGCCGCTTTGTGTATCCACCTTTGCATCGGCATGGCTTACGGGTTCAGCGTCTTCTGGCTGCCGCTGTCCCGCGCCATCGGCGTCACACAAGCCAAAACCTGCGCCGATCTCACGCTCGCAAGCGCGCTTCTCACCACGACCTGCGATTGGCGCGTGGCCGATCTCGGCTGGATCTATACGCTCTTCTTTGTCTTCCTCGGCCTGTCTGCCGCCCTGTTCGGTGGTTGGCTCGAGCGCGCCGGCCCCCGCAAGGCGGGCCTTGCCTCGGCTCTGTGCTGGTGCGGCGGCCTCGTCATCTCGGCGCTCGGCATCTACCTGCATCAATTGTGGCTGATGTGGCTCGGCTCCGGCGTGATCGGTGGGATTGGGCTTGGGCTCGGCTACATCTCACCCGTATCGACACTGATCAAATGGTTCCCCGACCGTCGCGGCATGGCGACCGGAATGGCCATCATGGGATTTGGCGGCGGCGCGCTGATCGGATCGCCGCTTGCTCAAATGTTGATGAGTCACTTCCGCAGTGACACGTCGGTGGGCGTTTGGCAGACCTTCCTGACTCTCGCGGCCATCTATGCGGTCTTCATGGTGGCGGGCGCCCTGGGCTATCGGGTGCCACCGGCACATTGGCAACCGGCCGGCTTTGTGCCGAAGTCGATCACGAATGCGATGATCACCAGCCGCAACGTCGATCTGAAGGACGCCCATAAGACGCTGGCATTCTGGATGATCTGGGCCGCACTCTGCCTGAACGTCTCGGCCGGTATCGGCGTGCTCGGTATCGCATCGCCGATGTTACAGGAGATCTTCTCCGGCCGCCTCATCGGTCACCCCGAATTGTCTTTCGCGCAACTCGACATCGGACAGAAGGGGCAAATCGCCGCCATTGCGGCCGGTTTCGTCGGCCTCCTGTCTTTGTTCAACATCGGCGGTCGTTTCTTCTGGGCGTCGCTGTCGGATAAGCTCGGCCGCAAGACCACCTATGCCACCTTCTTTGCGCTCGGCATCCTGCTCTACGCCGCCGTGCCATGGGCTGCTCAGGCGGGCAGCATGGCTCTATTCGTCGGATTCTTCTGTGTCATCGTGTCGATGTATGGCGGCGGCTTCGCAACCGTGCCGGCCTATCTGGCCGACATTTTCGGCACGCAATTCGTCGGTGCGATCCACGGCCGCTTGCTCACCGCATGGTCGACGGCGGGCATCATCGGACCGGTCGTGGTCAACTACATTCGCGAGGCGCAGATCGCGAACGGGCTGACCGGATCAATGCTGTACAGCCGCACCATGTATATTCTGGCCGGCATGCTGGTGATCGGCTTCGTGGCCAATCTTCTGGTGCGTCCGCTGTCGGACCGCTGGTTCATGGCCGATAAGACGATACCGGCTCCCGCGACCCCGAGGGGTTCGGCTCCTGGCCGGCCGACGGCCAATCGACCCGATCTCAGCTTCGGCATCGGCGGCGGCGGCTTCACCTCCACGGCGGCTTTGGCCTGGGCCGTTATTCTTCTGCCGATCGCCTGGGGGATCTGGATCACCTTGTCGAATGCCGTGATCCTGTTCAAATAGGCGAGATGTCCGGTTTTCAAAATGCTCCGACCCGCGTGTTGACGTTTGCCGGTGAGATCCGGGACGAGACGCGGTCGGTCGCGATCGAAACGCCGGTGCAGGTGACTTACGCGGATATTCCGTTCGGGGTCATGATGCTGACGCCGGACGACCTCGAGGATTTCGGCTACGGATTTAGCCTGACGGAGGGCATCATCACGAGCCCGGCGGATATCAGGTCCGTCAGCCTCGAGTCGCTCGAGGATGGATTGCGGCTGCGGATCGATCTCGTCGGTGCGCGGCTGCACACGCATCTGGCTCGCAAACGCGCTTTATCCGGACGGACCAGTTGCGGGCTCTGTGGGATCGAGGACCTCGATGCACTGCCTCGCGCTCTGGCACAGCAGGGTCCCGCGCCCACCCTATCGCTCGAGGCAATCGAGCGCGCCGTGGGAGAGCTCGACGCGCAGCAGCCGCTCGGTGCACGAACACGCGCGGTCCATGGCGCGGCCTGGTGTGGACGTGATGGCGCGATCAAGCTGGTGCGCGAGGACGTCGGGCGGCACAACGCACTCGATAAGCTCATCGGTGCGCTGCTCCGGGACGGGCAGTCATCCGACGACGGTTTCGTGCTGATCACCAGCCGTGCCTCCTTCGAAATGGTCGAAAAGGTCGCGACATTCGGGGCGCGCACGCTGGTGGCGATCTCGGCGCCGACGTCGCTCGCCCTGCAGCGGGCCCGGGCGCTCGACATCACGCTCGTCGGTATCGCCCGCCGGGATGGCGTCACGCTGTTCCACGGGGCCGACCGCATCACATCCGACAAGGTGCTTGCATGAACAGCGACGACAAACTCATTCGCATGGCGAACCAGATCGCCAATTATTTCCATTCCTATCCAGACGATCAGGCGATGACCGGCATCCACGATCATGTCGTGTCGTTCTGGACACCCAAGATGCGGTTGAAGCTTGGCGAAGCGCTTGACGCGCCCAGTCTCGACCCATTGGTGCGGGCGGCGTTCCGCCACCCTGTCGAGGCTCCGAACCCCGCCGAAAAGGAAGCCGCGGGTCCCGCGGCCGTGGGCGAAATCGGGGCCAGCGACGCGGGTTGACGCCCGCGTTCGTCTGGTCCACCCAAGGTCCGCGATCAAGCTACGGGAGACCGCCATGACCACACATCCAGCCATCGCCAAAGACCGCGTCGCCGTTATCACGGGGGGCGCGAGCGGCATCGGCCTTGCGGCAGCCAAAACCTTCGCGGCGAAGGACATGAAGGTCATGATCGCGGATCGACCCGGCGTCGCGCTGCAGGCGGCCGAGCGTGCTGTGATCGAACACGCTCCGAGCGGCTCCGCCGCGATCCGTGCGGTCGCGACCGATGTCGCCAAGGGCGACGAGGTTCTGGCCCTTAAGATCGCGGCCTACGACGCGTTCGGCTCGGTCGACGTGCTGATGAACAATGCCGGCGTCGGCATCGTCGGTAAGGCGCTCGACCCCAGCCCCGCGTGGCATGAACTGCTCGGCGTCAATCTTTGGGGTGTCATCAACGGCGTTCAGGCCTTCGCGCATGCGATGATGGCCCAGGGCACCCCCGGGCTGATCATCAACACGGGATCGAAACAGGGCATTACCACGCCGCCCGGCAACACCGCCTATAACGTCAGCAAAGCCGGCGTCCGTGTGTTCACCGAAAGCACGGCGCATGAACTCCGGTCCGTTCCCGGTTGCAGGGTTTCGGCGCATCTGCTGATCCCCGGCTTCACGTTCACGGGAATGACCGGTCAGGACGAGAAACCGGCCGCCGCCTGGAGCGGGGAGCAGGTTGTCGACTTCATGCTCGAGGCGCTCGGCCGGGGTGACTTCTACATTCTCTGCCCGGACAATGACGTCGATCGCGCAACCGATGAAAAGCGGATGGCTTGGGCGATCGGCGACATCATCGATAATCGTCCAGCCTTGTCGCGTTGGCACCCCGATTATGCCGAGGCCTTCAAGACCTACATGGGCGGCTGACCGGAGTTCGCCGCGTCGTTTAGCGGCGGGCGGCTCAGCCCTCCGTCGCCGGCGCGGGGCCGCGTGTCGTATCCAGCCCTTGGACGAGCGGCATTTTGACGGGACTACCGCCTTCCGCCGCACGATAGATCGCCTCCATGATCCGGATATCCTGGAGGCCCTCCTCGCCCGGCGTATGGGGCACGACATCGCGGCGGATCGCGTCAGCGAAATGGTCCATCTCGGTCGCGAATTGGCTTTTGGGCGGATATTGCCGGTGATCGATGCCGTTCACCTGGCCGACCTTGCGCGATACCGTCATCGCGATGTTGTTATACGCAAAAGCATTGTCGAGGCCGATCCACCCCGTCGTTCCCATCGCTTTGAGGGCGCGAGCTTCGTGGATGCTATAACCGCTCGTCCCGACCCCCATGACGCCGGACGGGAACTGCAAGGTGAAATTGGCGACATCCTCGACTTGTGAGAAGCGCGGATCCCCCGCCGGCTGCGTCATCCGGCCGGTGACCTCGACCGGCTCTTCGCCGGTCAGATAGCGGAACGCGTTGTAGCAGTAGATCCCGACATCCGGCAGCGATCCACCGCCCGCGATGGCCTTGACCTGACGCCATTGGCCCGGCGTGTCGTTCTGCCCATTGACGGCTTGAATGAGCCGTAGTTCGCCAATCTCTTTCTTGCGAACCATCGCGATCGCGGCCCGCTGTGTGGCCTCATATTGCATCCGATAGGCGATCATCAGCTTGACCTTGGCGTCGCGGCAGGCCGCGATCATCCGCTCGGCATCGGCGGAGGTGGTTGCCATCGGCTTTTCGCACAGCACGTGTTTGCCGGCCTGCGCCGCACGGGTCACGAATTCGAGGTGCATCGCATTGGGCAAAACGATGTAGACGAAATCGATCTCGGGATTGTTTTTGATGCTGTCAAACGAGGCATAATCGTAGAGGGCGCGCTCCGGGACGTTATACTCCGCCGCCACCGCACGAGCCTTCTCGCGATGGCCGCTGACAAGTGCCACGACCTTGACGCTTTTACTCTGGCCGAACCCTGGCAAGATCTCGCCCAAGGACAAATGGCCGAGCCCGACCACAGCCACTCCGAGCCGTTTGGTGAATGGATCGGGGTTCGGCAGTGGTCCCTCCGCCTCGGAGGCCGCATGGAGCGGCGGAAGCTCCACCTTGCTTCCGGTCACGGTGCCGATGGCGTGAGGGTCTTCCGGTATCGTGCCGACTTCGGCCGCTCGGGCCTGAGTGAGCCCGACACTGAGAAGACCGGCCGACGCACCAAGGACGGTTCGACGTGTGAGATCCGACATGCGCATTCCCTGCTGTTTACGGTTCGCAAGCCGCGCCAAGCAGCTTCCTTCGCAAACACAGAACAGGGCCTTTGTTTCCGGGCTCTCGCCTCCCGTGATGCCATGTCGCGTAGCGAAAACACGGCGGCCGACAACGCGACGTCGGTCAGCGAGCGAGTTGAGCCTCGATCGCGGCCTTGTCGATCAGCGACCAAACCTCCCCGATCCGTCCCGCTCGAAACGCGTAGGTCGCGTGTTCGGCGAAACGGACCCGCCTGCCATTGACCTGCAAGCCAAGGAACGTTCCGGCAGGGCGGCAGTCGAAGATCAGTCGACTTGCCACATAGGGAACTTCGGAGACCAGCATCTCCACATGAAAGACAACATCCGGGATCTCTGCAACGTCTCGCTCGAGCATGCGACGATAGCCAGCCACACCAAGGCTATCGCCGTTATGGATAACATCCTCATGAACGAACTCGCCGAGCCGAGACCAATCCCGCTGGTTCAGACAAGCGATATAGCTCCGGTAGAGGGTCGACAGATCCGTCATCGGACTGCCTCGCGGCTTAGCCGGCGCGGTTCACCTGTCCGGTGATCCAGGTCCATTGCGCCTGCATCCAGCCATTGACCCCGCGCAGATTGCGGTTCACCACGTCCCAATTGACCATCCGGCCGTCCGGTACTGTCGCCGAGCCGGTCGTATCGGTCGCCACCAGAGCGGGGCCGGTGGGCTGATTGAGGTCATGAACATAGGCGATGCCGACGGTCAGCAAACAACCGACGATGAGTCCAAAGACGAAACGCATGATCCGGTTTCCTTCTGCTCAAGCTGAAACGAAGCAATTGGAGTCAAAGTTCCGCGAGGTCCATCGAAGCGGGCTCGTGAACGACGCCGGAGCTTTTGGCACATGAGCCAGATGAGCAATCTCGAAGCTATGGCGCGCGCCGTAACCGAGCGGGTCTGCCGACGCAATTCAGCGCCCGATGAGGACGTGTCGGCCTGGGTCGACGCACATTGGTATATTGCGGCGGCGGACCTCGAAGCCGGGCTGATCGATGAACAGGGCGAGCCCCTCCCCGGCTACTCGCCCGAGCGTGCCCGCACCGCCGTGGCGGATTGGTTGAGACGCAACCCCCGATGAGAGAAAATCCCGCACCGATGTCAGACGCTCCCCTTCAAGGCCTTCGCGTTCTCGAACTCGCCCGCATTCTGGCGGGACCCTGGATCGGCCAAACCCTGGCCGATCTTGGCGCCGACGTGCTCAAGGTCGAGAGTCCAGAGGGCGACGACACCCGCAGTTGGGGCCCACCCTTCATCGACCAAGGGGACGACCGTTCGGCCGCCTATTTCTACGCCTGCAATCGGGGCAAGCGTTCGGTAACGCTGGATTTCAAAAACGCCGACGACCTGGCGACGCTCCGCGGGCTTGCCAAAGATGCCGACGTGCTGATCGAGAATTTCAAGGTTGGCGGCCTCGCCAAATACGGGCTCGACTATGGCAGCCTCAGCCGCAGCAATCCGCGATTGATCTATTGCTCGGTGACCGGCTTCGGGCAGGACGGACCCTATGCACAGCGGGCTGGTTACGATTTCATGATCCAAGGCATGGGCGGCATCATGGACCTGACCGGCGACCCGGCCGGCGAGCCCCAGAAAATCGGTGTCGCTTTCGCCGATATCTTCACCGGGCTTTACGGCGTGATTGGCATCCAGGCGGCCCTCGCTCAACGCGAGCGGACGAGCCTCGGCCAACACATTGACATGGCGCTGCTCGATTGCATGACCGGAGTGCTGGCCAACCAGGCCATGAACTTCCTCGCGACCGGCACGGCGCCGACCCGCCTTGGCAACGCCCACCCGAACATCGCTCCCTATCAGACCTTCCCGGTCGCGGACGGCAATATCATCGTGGCCTGCGGGAATGATCGGCAGTTCGAGCGCCTCTGCGACGTGCTTGGGGAGACGGAGCTTGCGCGCGACCCAAGATTCGTCAGCAACGCGGCCCGCGTCGCCCACCGAACCGACCTGACGACACTGCTGACCACGCGGACACGATCGATCACGCGCAAGGATCTGCTCGATCGGCTCGAAGCGGTCGGTGTGCCGGCGGGGCCGATCAACACGGTCGCGGATGTGTTCGCCGACCCACAGGTGCGGTCTCGCGCGATGCGGATCGCGCCCGGCGGGATCCCGGGGGTCAGGACGCCGATCCGCTTTTCCGGTGCCGAGCTCAGCCTCGCGGTTCCGGCCCCGACAAAGGGCCAGCATAATGCGGCCCTGAAGAGCGCGGCCGGCTGGCCGGCTCGGGATTAGAGGTCGAGGTCCGACAGACCGGGGTGATCGGCGGGCCGGGTGCCGAGGGGCCAGTGGTATTTTCGGTCGGCGGCCGCGATCGGCAGATCGTTGATGCAGGCAAAGCGTCGTTGCATCAGGCCGTTTGGCGCGAAATGCCAGTTCTCGTTCCCGTAGGAGCGGAACCACTGCCCGGAATCGTCATGCCATTCGTAAGCGAAACGAACAGCGATCCGGTCACCCGTGAAAGCCCAAAGCTCCTTGATGAGCCGATAATCGAGCTCACGGTTCCACTTGCGGGTCAGGAAGGCCTCGATCGCAGGGCGTCCGTGCACGAATTCAGCACGATTGCGCCAGGCACTATCCTCTGTATAGGCAAGCGCCACGCGCGCCGGATTTCGCGAGTTCCAGCCATCCTCCGCGCCACGCACCTTCTGGGTCGCGGTCTCGATCGTGAAGGGCGGTAGTGGCGGGCGGGTTTCGGACATGGGATCGCTCACTCGACGAGGTTGGCGGCAGATAGAGCGACCCGACACGCGCGGGGCGCTCGTCGCGACGTTTTAGAACGGTGAGATCAGACCGCCATGACTGCGCGTCACCGAGACCCCGACCCCGACCGTCAGATTATTGGTCAGTGCATATTCGACGCCTGCGCCGACCCGCGCCGCCGATTGCAGATCCGAGGTATCGTTGAACACGTTGTTGATCGAGTCGGATGCCGAATAGCCGAAGCCCGGCCCAAACCGCGGCTTCGCTAGCACGACCCCGGTGGTCACATAAGGCATCAACCGGCCCATGTCGTAACCGACCTTCACGTCGGTTGCCGCAAAATCATAGCCGCGCACGTATTTGGACCCGAACAACGATGGCGAATAGCCGGTCGAGCCGTCGATGCCGAGCACGATATGATTCGCAAATTCATGATCGTAGCTCGCCGTCAGGGCACCGCCGACGCCGGCCCCCTTCTGGTGCTTGCCGCCAGCGACGATCAATTCGGTGCCGACCGACAGTCCGTGCCAGATCGATGGCGTCGGCTCAGGGTCGAGTGCCAGGGCCGGGAGCGTGGGGAACATCGCCGTGCTCGCGTCCACCGCAAGGGCGGGCAAAACAGCGCCCGCGCTGAGACCGGCCGCAACGAACAAAGACGAGATCAGACGAGCCATGAATGGGTCCGGGCCAAGAAGCGATATGCTCCGATGCCCGCATCCTAAGATGTTTCGGCCCGAGCTCCAATGCCTCGATGACGAGACGCTGTTTCGGGGGCGTCCGAGATTCGTTTAAGGACCAAGCCAACGCCACGCGAGACCGCTATGATCCGCTTTTCCCAATCGATTGCCACAGGTTCGATCCTCGCGCTGCTCGCGATCGTGCCCTGCCCTGCGTCTGCGGCTACGCAGAGCCAGCCGGCCCGGAGTTGGAGCGGGACGAAATGCATCCGCTACACGGCAGCCTGGTCGCAGACGATCGCGCGCGGCGGCACCAAGGGTCTCGGACTGGACTTCCTTCGTCGCCACGACGCCTTCCTGGCCTCCGGATGCACCGGCCCGCACAATGTTTGCCCGCGCTCGCCCGAGGAGTTGAAGCTTGCCAATGATATGGTCGTGCTGGCCATGAATGCCGGGACCGCGAGTACCTTTCCGCCCTTCGGCTGCGGCCGGTAACAGACGCTACTGGCCGGGCGTGCGCGCCAGCCAATCGAGCAACGCAGAGCGATAGGCGTCCGGATCCTGCATCTGCGGCGCGTGGCCAAGCGACGGGAATTCCACAAGCGTCGCATGCGGAATGGCCTTGGCGGCCTGCTTGCCGAGCACCTCATAATGCCCGAGCTTCGCTTTGACCTCGGGCGGCGCGACATCCTTGCCGATCGCCGTCGTATCCTTGTCGCCGATCATCAGCAGCGTTGGCATGGTCAGCTTGTCGAGTTCGTCGACGACCGGCTGCGTGTAGATCATGTCGTAGAGAAGGGCCGAGTTCCAGGCGACCGCGACGCGGCCTTCGCCGCGCGACAGGCCAGCCAGCATCTGCACCCATTTCTCATAAGCCGGCTTCCAGGTGCCGCCGTAGTAAGTGGCTTGCTCATAGGCGCGGATGCTGTCGGCCGTGCTCTGCATCTCCCGCGCGTTCCACTGGTCGACGCTGAGCGAGGGAACGCCGAGCGCCTTCCAATCCTCGAGACCGATCGGATCGACAAGCACGAGCCGCGTCACCTCTTTGGGGTACATCAGGCCGTAGCGAATGCCGAGCATGCCGCCGGTCGAATGGCCCACCACCGTGATGCGATCGATCCTCAGGCTTTCGAGCAGGGCGTGGGTGTTGCGCGCCAGTTGCTGAAACGAGAATTGATAAGCCTCAGGCTTGCTGGATTTACAGAAGCCGATCTGGTCCGGAACCACGACGCGATAGCCGGCCTGGCTGAGAAACGCGATGCTGTTCTCCCAGGTGGCGCCGCAAAAGTTCTTTCCATGCAGCAGCACGGCCGTCTCGCCGTTGGCTTTGCCGGTCGGCGCGACATCCATATAGGCCATGTGAAGCGACCGCCGTTGCGACTCGAAGTCGAAATGATGCACCGGATAGGGATAATCGAACCCCTGAAGTTCCGGCCCGTAGACCGGGCCCGCATCGTCGGCGCGCGCGAAACCGCAGGTCAGGAGACTCGCGGCCAGCATCAGGCTCGTTAAAAGACGGGTGGATGTCATAAGCCGATCCTGTTCGGTGGCAGTCTGTGGGGCAACGTCCCGTCTGCGGTGCGGTTGCGGATGCCTGCTTTGCTCGCACGCATGCGGTGTGGCAGACAGAGCCGCAACGAAGGACACCATCACGATGCCGCATCGCTGCGCCTGGGCCGGGCACGACCCGATGATGCAAGCCTACCACGATACCGAATGGGGCGTGCCTGAGCGCGATAGTCGAGCCTTGTGGGAAAAGCTAATGCTCGATGGCTTTCAGGCGGGGTTGTCCTGGTCGACGATCCTGCGGAAGCGAGACGCCTTCCGCGCGGCCTTCGCGGCGTTTGACCCAGAGCGGGTCGCGTCCTTCGACCGCGTCGATGTCGAGCGCTTGCTGCAAGATGCCGGGATTGTCCGGTCGCGATCCAAGATCGAGGCCACGATCGGCAATGCACGCGCTTATCTCGCCATGCAGGCTGCTGGCGAGGATTTCGCGACCTTCGTTTGGAGCATGGCAGGCGGCGCGCCGATCGCCCATGCGGGCCATGTCCCGACCAAAACGCCTCTCTCCGAGGCCGTATCGGCGGCCTTGAAGAAACGCGGCTTCAAATTCGTTGGGCCCGTGATCGTCTATGCCTGGATGCAGGCGACCGGTATCGTCAACGACCATGTGGCCGATTGCTTCCGGTCCGAAGCAGGTGCCGGCGAGGGATCGCTTGCAAAGTGACCGCAAGGCGGCATGCTCTGCGCCGATTCGAACCGGAGTACGGCCATGACGACTCTCCTTTTTGCCTTGTTGATCGGCGTGGTCGCGGGTCTCCGCACCATGACGGCGCCGGCTGCGGTGACCTGGGCCGTTCATCTCGGTTGGCTTCATGTCGATGGCACATGGGCCGCGTTCCTGGCTCATCCGATCACGCTTTGGGTTTTCTCGATTCTGGCGCTCGGCGAATTCGTCGCCGATCAATTGCCGAACACGCCGAGCCGCAGGGTTCCGTTCCAGTTCGGCTCTCGGATCGTGAGCGGCGCGTTTTGCGGTGCCACGATCGGCAATGCATTCGGCAATCTGGTCGGCGGCCTGATCGCTGGTCTTTTCGGCGCGATCGTTGGAACGCTCGTAGGCTCTGAGGCGCGAAGCCGCCTCGCATCCGCGTTCGGCAACGACCATGTTGCCGCCATCCTCGAGGATGTGATCGCGGTCGGCGGCGCGCTCTGGATCGTCTCGTCGCTCGGCTGAGCCAAACAGTCTCGTCAGATCGCTTTGGCGGGCCCACCCCCGATGAACCGAAGCGTCAGCGGCCGACCTGCGATCGCACCACCGAAGCTCGGGAGGAGGGCAACGGGCGTACAGGCGGAAAGGGATCCAAGCACCGCCGCTACGAAAGCACGCTTGTCCTCCGGCTCGCCGACGAGTTTGGAAAAGGTGATCCTCGGCTTGCCCAGCACCGCGCCGTCGCGCGTCAGGCTCAGCAAAACCGTGACCTCCGAGCCCGTCGAGCGATCGGGTGCCTTGAAACAGTGGGTCAAGGCCGGCCCAAGGTCACGCAGCGTCGCGACCGGCGGGGTGGCGCCAGCCGCAACGGCGATCAGAACCGCGCCCCAGACGGGACCCATCGACATGACGACGTCTCCATCGGTTGCCAGCCCACAGAATAGACCCGCTTGCCCCCTTGCAAACAACCCTATTGCTGCCAGGGCCACGCTCTCGATGCCCCTCAGGATCTGCCGACTATCCTTGGGGAGGACTTCGGGATAAGCTCCCACAAACAAGTCTTGCCCCAAGGGCATGTCTCAGGAAACAACGGCATGGTCGTAACCATCAAACGAATGATCCTCATGACGGCTTGTGCAACGCTCATCTACGGTTCATCGTCGCGTTACTCGGTTTCGATCGCGCAGAGCGAAGTTTTTCCGCAGAATATCAACGAATGCACGACCCTGACCGATCCCGCCAAGCTTCAGCAATGTATCCTGACCAACCAGGGCGGCCGCAAGATGCGCGGAAAATTTTCATCGACGCCGAAATCCGCCGATGCCCCGATCTTTCTTGATAGCGAGCATCCAGGCCGGACGGCGCCGGCGCTTTCCATCGCGCCGTGATGGCGCGCGACCCCGAAGACCCGCGCCGGAGCCGTTAATGGGCAGGCATCATCAACTCTTGGGCACCTGCAAGGTCGACACAGGAATGGCCGGCGGCAAATTCAGGGTCGAAAGTGGTTCGACTTTATCCCGGTCGAGATAGTCGGCGATCAGCTTCGCGCCGGCGGCCTCGTTGGCGAACCCCCAGACGTGTTTGCGGGTGCCTTCCATAATGGTGGCATAGACCGCGAGATCGATGGCCTGCCGCACCGCCATCTGGGTTGGTTCGTTTCGCGTCACGCCCGCCTCCACCTGCAGCAGCTTGTCGACCGCGACGAAGCGATAGGTGTTGGCCGTCAGTGCAACCGAATAAATCGTCTTTGAGGTCGTGACGCTGTTGAGCACCTCGCCGGACTGAACCGAGACGACCCGGAGCGCCACCGTCACCACATCTTGCCGATATTGACCGTTGGCCCCGATGCCGAGGAAATTCGCACCTGCGCCCCCCGTGACGATATTAGAGTCGAAGCCGATGATGCCGCCTTGCAGCAACAGGCCGGCGAAGCGGATCGGTGGCAGCGGCTTGGCCGCATCCTTGTCGAATTCGATCCGGGTCTGTCGGATCAGCTGCCGTTCCTGCAAAAGATCGTTGAGATTGCCGCGATCGATGACCGTGAACCACTTGCCATTCCCGGCGCGCTGCAAACTATCGACGAGATAGCCGAGGCCGCCCTGCGTTACGGCACGGGAGAAGACCGCGACATTGTCGTTCGGTTCGTTCTTGCCGGTGAGGTCGGGGAAGGAATAGACCGCGATATCGATCTTGGCACGCGGAGGCGCAAGCAGTTCCAGGTTCACGCCCGTGGCCGACGCCGGCGTTACTTTCGGGGCCTGCTCGAACAATTCGGGTGCGCCAGGCTGACAGCCCCCCAGCAGAAGCACCAGCGGCAACAAGGCCCATGTCACGCGACGCATCGATCCCCCAAGCGGCTCTGAAACTGACCTACACTCATGGTCCCGCCGGCACCGTGACATTGGTGATCGTCGTCCCATCGTTGATCGAGACGTTCACGTTGCTGCCGACCCGGTTGAAGTTGATGGTCGTGCCCTGGAACGCGAACGTGCCGTTTTGCTGCGCGTTTTCGCCGAAGATCGCCGAGGTAATCTGATTGGCGAGCGAACTATAGAGTTGGCTGGTCAATTGCTGCGCGAAGATCTGTCCAGCGGTCTGCGTGGTGTTGGAGGTATTGGCGAGGCTGGCCTTCTTCGATGCGGCGAGTTGCGGAAGGTTTTGCGCCTGCGCGACCGACAGCAGCGTATTGCCGTTTAGCGGGCTGCCCCCGAATTGCGGGTTGGTCGGCGTGTAGACGATGCTACCGGCCTTTGCCGGAGAGGCACAGAGGACCGCGAGGGCAGCCGCAACGGCGAGCGCGGAGCAGCGATGGGCCGGGTTGAGCGTCACAGGCAAACGTCCTTTTTTGGGCCGCATTTTGCAAATCCGACAGAGCAGTATTTCACCACTTAAGCATCTTAAGTTGTCGAGCGGCTTGGTCCTCGATGCGTCGGGGCGGTGTCATCGGCGTGCCTGAACAACCGTCACGGTCTTGGCATCACCGACCTGTTGCAACCCGTAGCTGAGGCCTGACCCGATCTGCGTGGCCGCAATCGCATTGCCCTGTCCCTGCACCGCGATCGTCGCCACATCGGCCGAGCCGATCTGCGTGCTGGAGAGACGATTGCCATCTCCGATGGACGTGAGCGAAGAGAGATTATCGTTGCCGAGCTGGATCGTGGTGCTGTTATTTCCAAAGCCATTTTGCGCGATGTTGGCAGCGTTTTGAATGCCGCGTTGCGTCACCGACGCCAGATTGCCGCCGCTCGTCAGGGTCGCGCTGCCAAGGCTCCGGTCGACCGCATAGGGATTGGCAGTGCCGGTCGCATCGGTTGGAATCGCCTGATGCTGCACCAGCAGATAATCCGATACGTCGGTATAAGGGCTCGATCCGTTCACCAAATTCGCGCTTTGCGCGCGCGCAACTTCAGGCGTCACCACCGCACCAACCGCTAGTGCGGCTCCGATGCCGACCAAGGCTTGCCTTATTCGAATCCGCATCATGGCTGTTTTCCCGTCGCTGGAGCGCAATCGACAGATCGACCTCCCATTTCGACCACGAGGCTAATCGCATAAGTCGATCCAGGCTCGAGGCTTAATGCGCCTCCGCCGACCATTACGGCTTGCTCCGAGCGGCTCGTAAACGCGCCGCCTTGTCGGATGGTGCTCGAGCCGGCCGGCCCACCCTTGACGATCGATAACCGGTAGAGCCCCGAAGCCACATCGCGGGTGACGATCTCGCCATGAAAGACGAGCGACGCACCCCGTGCCTCGTCGATGACGGCACAGACGATTGCGGGTTTTGCGTCGCTCGCTTGCATGAAGGCGATCCGGTCAAACGTTGCCCCGAGCTTTCCCGCTCCCGCAGGTCGGCTCGGAGCCTTGATCGCTCGTTAGTGCTGCGTCACATGCGCGGTGTTGTACAGGCCAGACTGATTATAGTTGGTGCTGTTGTTGTTGCTCGTCTGCGCGACCGTGATGGTCTGATACAGACCCGTCTGCGTTCCGTTGACGGAGTTGCCGTTTCCAGCCTGCGTCACGGAGGCGGTCAGAAAATCACCATTCTGAACGTTGTAAATCATATTATTATCGCCAGTTTGCGTTGCGGTGTAGGTGTCGCCGCCAACAATCTTACCCTTCTGGTCACTGTTGATGTAGTTTTTGTTGCCGCTCTGGACCGACTTGAAATTGTTTAGGAAGTAAGCTGTGTTCGACTGCGTGCTGTCGGTGTTATTCCGATTGCCATTGCCTTGCGTGATGTCGGCGACCACGCGGCCGGTCTGCACGTTGTTGACGTTGCTTAAGGTCGAGTGGGTGCCATCAGCGCCCTGATGAACCGTCAGTTGCGCTTGGTTGGTCTGGGAAGAGCTGAGCGAATCGTGGCCAGCATATCCGTTGCTGCCCTGATAAACGGAAGCCGCGCTCTTGTAGCCGTATTGATCCGACACGACGCTGTTGTCGAGATCACCGTTCTGAATGATCGTGATAGCGGCGCTGGTCGAGCCCGAATGCTGGGTGACCGTGGCCGAGTTGCTGATCGACGACGCGCCATAATACGCATTTTCGGTCTGATCGATCGAGACATTTCCATCGGAGCCTGACTGAGTCAGATCCACGACGGCATTGCTGGCCATGGCGGAGCCCGCGATCAGCATGGCCGAGAGGGCCGTCGAAACCAGAAGAATCTTGTGCATCATCAGCTCCCAAAAAGACCATTTAGGCAGCAATCACTGGATTGCCGCCATGGCTTCGGGTGTGAGCTATTGATTTAATCAAATCTGCACGCAATCATCCATATAGAGTAAGATATAATTAATAATTATTTTAATTGGCGATTTGCACTGCAACACCGCGACGAGTCCGGCGTGAGCGTCGCCTCTCTTTTTTATAGTCGTGACTAAAACAACACGGCGGCTGTTCCGATCCCTCTCTTATCCTGAATCGTCTTTGACAAAGCGCCGTAATCTTTGTGATCTTAATAGTGGGGACGAATCGAAAAACACTTCTACGCCGCCGTTGAGAAAAAATGGGCGCGCTTCGACATTCATAAATTTAATCATTGCTTAAATAACGGTCAAAATGCCTAAATAATATTGCACGCTGTCGTTGCCGCGCGGTACGACATACACGCTGCATTGTTGACATTCAGATCACGGCAGTAGGGAGGGGAGCGACATGGCATCGACAATCGATAGCCTCTGGATATCATTCCGCACGGCTATCCTTTTGGCGGGCTTTGTCGCCCTCGCAGCAACGTTCGTTGCTTTCGCGGGTCCCGTCGGAGCCACAGACGCGACCGCCCCGATCGCGCCGCCTGCTCAATCCGACACACGGCCCGCGACCGCGCCTGCTTCCGGCTGCGACGCCGCCTGCGTCAGGCTCAACACCGATCATGCGGCGCAACTCTGCGCGCCTTTGATCGAGGCGCAATCCCCGACCGATTTCGATTGGCTGAACCGCCCGGTGCCCGGCATCTTCCAGCAGGCCGAGCCGCCGGAAGGACGCGACTTCACGGTTCGCTACCGAGGCGACGTCATTCGTTTTCAGACACCGGATCGCGACTGGATTCGGATGAGCTACGAATGCGCCTACAACGTCGAAACCAGGAAAGTGATGTTCCTCAATCTGCGTCCAGGCCGTCTGGCGGCCCAAAAGACGTCGGTGGTGGTTGCGACGATCCTGCCTCTGCCGGTCCATGTTCAGCCGGTGCCACAGATCATGGCCCAGCAACAAAACGCGCCCATGCCCGGGACTCACAGCTCACAATTGCCGACACAGCGTTTCGTGCAGCAGCAGCCCGCTAAGAGGTTGCCCCCGGCTGTTGGCGAGCCGAGCCCGATCGAAATCCAGCAGCAAATGCCGCGGGTGCGACCGTGACGGACGCGCTCGGCCCCCTGTCGGAAAGCGACGTGACCGACACGATGGCGACCTTCGGTCTGCTCGGATTCGCGAGCCTACAAATCGGCGGCGGCGGCGAGATCCTCCGTCTGAACAGCAAAGCGGCCGCCTTATGCCGTAAGCTGTTCGGGGTCGCTCTCGTGCCAGGGCGATCAGAAACAGCCCAATTGAAGGCCCTCGTGGCCGAAGCCGTGGCGGCGGCAGACCGCGGGCAGCCCTGTGGCCCGAGTGCCTTGGCACGAGCCGAGGGACGTCCGCTGATCGTTCATGTCCTGTCGGTCGAAGACTATCCGACGCCAAGCGGCATACGCTTTGCGGCTCTTGCGCTGTTGATCGACCCCGACGAAACCAGCGATGTCTCCGTGCCGATGCTGAGCGGCGCGTTTGGCCTGACCAAGAGCGAGATCGAGCTCTCTCGTAATCTCTACTCCGGCCGCAGCTTGAAGGAGATCGCGAAGCTTCGGCAAACCAGCATCGCGACGCTGCGGGCGCAATTGCGCGCCGTCTTCCTCAAAACCAGCACGAAGCGCCAAGCCGAGCTCGTGGCCTTGATGTCGCGCTTACCGGCGCAACGCCCGGTGTTTCGGAGCGGGCCGGAGCGGGTCGCGACGGGAAGGGGCGCCACGGAACGGGTCACCACCCTCGCCAGCATCTGTTGACGAAGGGGGTTTGCTGCGTCCCATCCTGGTTGAGACGGAGCGACGTTCATCTCATCCGTGACTTGACCGCCGCATTGCCGCCGTCGGCCCACAAGGCTGACCCTGTGACGAAGCTTGCCACTGAACTGGCGAGGAACAGCGCCGCAGAGGCGATCTCGTCCGGCTGCGCGATGCGTTTCATGGCGTGCAGCCCGGCGGCCCAGTTCTTTGGCTTTGATCGCCAGCCATCTCCGTATCCACGCCACCCGGCAGCAGGGCGTTGGCGCGGATGCGGTGCGCGGCATAGTCAGCCGTGATCCCCTTCACCAACCCTATCAGGCCGGCTTTCGACGCACCATAGACCCAGCCCCTTTCGAAATCACTGGAGCGATGTCGAGGGGCGCTTCCGCGGTCAGCCCCTCCGTTTCTTGTGGTCGAGTCGGAGGATTGGCACGCGGATCGTGAACGGCGTCAAACCCCGTTGCAAGCGCTGCAAGGAGCAAACAACTTTAATCGAATTGAAGTCTCGCTGTTTACGTTGCGATCACCAAGTTGCTTCTCAGATCCCAACGGCCGGACATCGGCTTCGATTCTATGGGAGTTCTGCGTCATAACGACTTATATTGGCGTTGTTCTCGGAGGTGACTTTGGCACAGGATACAAAATTCGGCTTGCCGGGATCGCGTCCTGTCGTGCGACGCCCGGTGACCGCAAGCGATTTGCCGAAATCTGTTTCCGGTCGCTGGACCGCTCGCCGGAAGGCCGAGGTGGTTTCGGCCATCGAGGACGGCGTCCTCTCGTTTCATGAAGCAGCGGCTCGATATCGTCTGACGGGGGAAGAGCTGCAAGGCTGGCAGACAACCCTGAAGCGGCATGGTCTGAAAGCGCTTGGAGCGACCCGCGTGCAAAAATATGATCGCCCGTGACGAGCACGATCAGGTCGTCGTAGACCAGGCCTGCCAGGACGCGCCGCGTTGGATGCGACGGTTAGGGTGCGCTGGAGTGGGATTGCTCGGCAGGAGCGGTCGCGTGCACGGCCTCACGCTGGAGTGTTTCGATCGCGTGGTCGATTTGCGTGCGTTGACGTTCGAGCCGAGAAATCTGAGTTTCGACTAAATCGGTTGGCACGACTGGAGTTCCATCCGAATTCGTATTGCCGTTTCCAAGCAACTCGCCGATTTCTGTCAGTGTGAAGCCCCAATCACGCACCTTGAGAATGAATTCGAGGCGCTTCATTTCAGTTGGTCCGAAGTATCGCCGAGTTCCGACGCGTTCTGGATGCAACAAGCCTCGCTTCTCGTAAAATCGCAGAGTTCGCAATGTCAAATCGTATTGTGCCGCAAGCTCCGCGATACTAAGTCGAGCGGTCTCCGTCTGGTCATACGCCATCGCTGCCTCTATTTCGAACGCATCCTCGAATCATATTAATTATTTGTTTCTAAATTCATATTTTATCTTCTGCTACAATTCATTGTGGCGTAGAGTCACATGTAACGGCCGAGTTAGTCCGAAAGATCCATTTCGACTGTCGAGTTGTTTGAAGATGCTTTGAGCGATTAAATCGCGAAACAGAGCCCTTTTCACGACGATCTTATGTCTTGATCGGCGCAGCGACAGCCAGCAGGATAGCTGACCATTCGGTCAAACCCCGATGGTGGACGGGGATAGGGAATGATGACTGCGGGTCTGCGTCTCACGGTCGGGTCTGCGGCAGCAGACGCGGTCGCGCGTGTCGAGGATCGTCGAGACCAACCCACTGGCCACGAGCGTCAGACACCCGGTCATCCGCCAATCGTGGTCGCGCGCGACCTCTCGGTGACGTTCGCAGCGACAGACGGGCCGGTTCACGCTTTGTCGAACGTCGACCTCTCGATCGAGCGTGGCGCGTTCGTGTCGCTGATCGGCCCCTCCGGCTGCGGAAAGACGACCTTGCTGCGCGTCATCGCCGACCTCGAACGTGCGACATCGGGATCCTTGACCATCAATGGCCTCGATCCGCAGCGCGCGCGAGAAGCGCGGCATTATGGTTACGTGTTCCAGGCCCCCGCCCTTCTGCCGTGGAGAACGGTGGCCGGCAACGTCGCTTTGCCGCTCGAAATCATCGGGATCGATCGGGCCGAACGCGAGCGGCGTGTTGCGGCCGAGCTCGGCCTCGTCGGCTTGTCCGGCTTTGAGAAGAAATTTCCGTGGCAATTATCCGGCGGCATGCAGCAGCGCGTTTCGATCGCCCGCGCCCTCGGTTTTGCGCCGGACTTGCTGCTCATGGATGAGCCGTTCGGCGCCCTCGACGAAATCACGCGTGACCAGCTTAACCTCAATCTGACACAATTGTGGGAGCGGACCGGTAAAACCTGCGTCTTCGTTACGCATTCGATCGCCGAAGCTGTGTTCCTGTCGACCCATATCGTCGTGATGAGCCCGCGACCCGGCCGCATTCTCGACGTGATCGACAGTCCTCTACCTCGCTTGCGCACGCTCGATCTGCGGGACACGCCAGCTTTTGCGGAGGTCGCGGCCCGGGTCCGCCACGGACTCAAGGCGGGCCATAGCTATGACGACTAGCGCGCTCAGCCGGATCGACGCTCGTCCGCTGCCTCGATCGGGGCACAACACTCACATCATGCCGGTCGCGATCGTCGGAGCCATTATCCTAATTGTCTGGTACGGCTTGGCACTCGTGCTGAACGGGCCGCAAGCGACCGCTCGACTGGCCCAGACCGGAGCGGCATGGAGCTTTGGCGATGTCCTCCGCCAGGCTTTCACGGCGAGCCGACCGCTGCTGCCGACACCGGATCAGATCGTCGGGGAACTGGTCAGGACGGTGTTGTTCTACGCGCCGACCGATCCGCACAGCCTGCTCTACCATTGCGGCGTTACGGCCGGGACGGCCATCAGCGGCTTCGTGCTCGGCTCGGTCTTCGGCGCCATTCTGGCGATCGGCATCGTTCATAGCCGCGTTCTCGAGGCCAGCGTCATGCCGTGGGTGGTGGCGTCGCAGACGGTGCCGATCCTCGCGATCGCCCCCATGGCGGTGGTGATTCTGGGCAATATCGGGCTGACTGGATTGCTGCCCAAGGCGATCATCTGCGCCTATCTGTCGTTTTTTCCGGTGACGATCGGCATGGTCAAGGGCCTTCGCTCCAGCGACCCGCTCGTGGCCGAATTGTTGAAAACCTACCATGCCAGCGGCCAGCAGCTATTCTGGAAACTGAAACTGCCGAGTTCGCTGCCGATGCTGTTCACCGGCCTGAAAGTCGGGGTTGCGGTCTCGACCATCGGGGCCATCGTGGCCGAATTGCCGACCGGCGGGACGGCTGGGCTCGGCGCGCGCCTGCTGACCGGCTCCTATTATGGACAGACGCTGCAGATCTGGGGCGCGCTGGTCGCGGCGGCAGTGCTCAGCCTCGCGCTTGTCTACACGATCGCGGCGATCGAACGGCTGCTGCTCGGCCGCACGGGGCAATTGCGATGACGCTGTGGTCGCGGCGCCCCGGCCTTGCTCCATTGCCCGCCGCCGCCTGTGTCGTGGCCGTCGCGGCCTTGTTCTGGCCCGTGGCGTGGCGCGGCGTCGCGCCTCCGGTCGACCCCGATGCCGATCCGCTCGATGCCGTCGGCCAGACCACCTGGACGGCGCTCTTGTGGGGGTCTCTGCACCCTGCGCTCGCGGTGGCGGTGCTCGTTTTGGCCACATGTCTTGTCTGCGGCCTCGTTGTTCGCAAGCGCGGTCGGCGGCCACGCTTAGAGGCCTTGATGCTGACGCCGGCCATTCTCGCCGGTGCCGCACTCCCGTTCTGGCTGCTTGCCTCCGGCCTCGCGCTCGGCGTGGGGGCTTGGCTGATGGTAGCGGCCGTGATCCTGCTCGTTTGGCGCGTTCTGACGCGCCTCAGCGAAGATCCGGGCTGGGGCCGCAGCCTCGTCGTGCCGGCCGTCTTCGGTATCCTGATACTTTATTTGTGGGAAGTGGTGGTGCGCGGCTTCGGCGTGCCGCTGATCCTGCTCCCGCCCCCCAGCCTCGTCGCCATAACGGCGTTCGGCAATGGCGCGATCCTGGCCGGCGATTTCACCCAGACGGTGCTGCGCTCGGCGTTACGCGGCTACCTGATCGGCTGCTCGGCCGGCCTCGCGATCGCGATCCTCTGCGACCGCTTCCCGGCGCTCGGGCGAGGGCTATTGCCCTATGGCAATCTCGTCAGCGCCGTACCGATGGTCGGCATCGCGCCGATCATGATCATGTGGTTCGGCTTTGGATGGGAGTCGAAAGCCGCGGTCGTCGTCGTCACGACTCTCTTCCCGATGCTGACCAACACGCTGGCCGGGCTGGCCACGACAGAGCGGCTGCAGCTCGATCTCATGCGCTCCTACGCGGCGGGGTACTGGCGCACGTTGCTGATGGTCAGGCTTCCCAACGCGCTGCCGTTCATCTTCAATGCACTGAAGATCAACTCGACCTTCGCGCTGATCAGCGCCATCGTGGCGGAATTCTTCGGCACGCCAATTGCTGGCATGGGGTTTCGCATCTCGACCGAGGTGGCGCGCATGAATCTCGGAATGGTGTGGGCCACCATCCTCGTGGCGGCCGTGACCGGTTCAGCACTTTACGGCGGCTTGTCTCTTCTCGAGCGAGCCGTCACCTCCTGGCACCCGTCCTATCGTGGACGATAAGGGCCACAACCTGCAGGGAAGACCGCGCATGTCGTTCAAGCGAACATCATATCTGGCCGCAGCCGCCGCGGTTCTCGGGTTGGCGGGGGAGGCCCATGCGGCCGACAATCTCACGCTGCAATTGAAATGGGTCACGCAGGGCCAATTCGCCGGCTACTACGTCGCGCAGGACAAGGGCTTCTACAAGGATGCCGGGCTAGACGTGACGATCAAGCCGGGCGGCCCCGACATCGCGCCCGAACAGGTGATCGCGGCGGGCGGCGCGGACGTCATCGTGGATTGGATGCCGGCGGCCCTGGCGGCTCGCGAGAAGGGCGAACCGCTCGTCAACATCGCCCAGATTTTCGAGAAATCGGCTCAGATGACGACCTGCCGCGCCGATACCGGCATCAAGACGCCGGCTGATTTCAAGGGGAAGACCATCGGGGTCTGGTTCGGCGGTAACGAATATCCGTTCCTCACCTGGATGAACAAGCTCGGCTACACATACGAGGGCGCCTCGCCAAACGTGACCTTGCTCAAGCAGGGCTTCAACGTCGACCCGCTGCTCCAGAAGCAGGCCGATTGCATCGCCACGATGGTCTATAATGAATACCATCAGATCCTCGAGTCCGGGCAGCTCAAGAAGGCCGACCTCGTGACGTTCAAGTGGCAGGATCAGGGCATCGGCATGCTCGAGGATGGCCTCTACACGACCGAGGCGGAACTGAAGGATCCCAAGAAAGCAGATGCGCTCGCGCGGTTCGTCAAGGCCTCGATCAAAGGCTGGGAATATGTGGCGGCCCATCAGGATGAAACGGTCGCGATCATCCTGAAGAACGATACGACCGGCGCGCAAACCAAAGAGCACCAGACCACCATGGTGCAAGAGATTGTGCCGCTGCTGGAAGGCTCGAAGGGGGTCGGCTACCTCGACCCCGCCGATTACAAGCGCACTGTCCAGATCCTACTGGACAATAAAGTGCTGACCACCGAGCCTAAAGGCGCCTGGACCCACAAGATCTACGACGCCGCAACGAAACCCTGAGGGGCGCCAAAAGCTAGATCGAGTAATCCTCGAACGAATGTTCGTGGCGCGACGAGACGAAGACCGTCTCGCCCGCCGCGAGACGCAACTGGCGGCTCTGCTCGGCCGTCAATTCCGCGTCGATCGTGTCGCCCGTATCGACGCGATGCAGTTCGACCCGGATCGTCGGGCCCGCAACGCCGATATGCCGGATGGTGGCTGGAAAGCCGCCGCCGAGATCGGTGCGGGCGATGACCACATCATGCGGGCGCACCAGCGTCATTCCGGGCTTTACGCCTCCGTCTTGCAGAGGCTTGGTGGCGACCATATCCGACGCTGCATCGGCGTCGCGCCGCGCACCGAACAGGTTGTAGGCTCCGAGAAACTGAAAGACGAAGAGGCTCGCGGGGTTATCATAGACCTCCTGCGGAGTCGCGAATTGCTCGATCCGCCCCGACCGCATGACGGCGACCCGATCGGACACCTCCAGCGCCTCTTCCTGATCATGCGTCACAAAGATCGTGGTCACATGGATGGTCTCGTGCAAGCGCCGCAGCCAGCGACGAAGCTCCCGCCGCACCGTGGCATCGAGCGCGCCAAACGGTTCATCCAGCAGCAGCACGCGAGGTTCGACCGCGAGCGCACGCGCCAAGGCGACACGCTGGCGCTGGCCGCCCGACAATTGCGCCGGGTACCGGCCCGCCAGCGACTGCAACTGGATGAGGCCCAGCAATTCATCGACCTTGGCCGTGATGGCGGCGTTGGTGGGGCGCGTGCGCCAGGGCTTCGAGCGCAGCCCGAAGGCGATATTCTCGAACACGGTCATGTTCTTGAACAAAGCATAGTGCTGGAACACGAAGCCGATCCGCCGGTCGCCGATACCTTGAGCCGAAATATCCTGCCCGTCGAACAGGATCGCGCCGCTGCCGGGGTCGGCCGCCTCCATGCCGGCGATGACGCGCAGCAAGGTCGTCTTGCCCGAACCGCTCGGCCCGAGCAACGCCACGAGTTCCCCTGACTTGATCGACAGGTCGACGTTTTTCAAAACCTGCGCCGACCCAAAGGTCTTGGTGATCCCGCGGACCTCGATGCTCATCGAATTGTCTCGTTCTGCTGGGCGAGCGGCACCATCGCGCGACCGCGCGCCGCCTTGATGTCGATGACGGTCTTGACCACGAGCGTCACCACCGCAAGCAAAGCCAGCAGCGACGCCACCGCAAAGGCGGCCTGATTATCATATTCGTTCCACAGCTTCTCGATGCGAAGCGGCATCGTGTCGTTGGAATCGACGTTGCCCGACACGACCGAGACGGCGCCGAACTCGCCGAAGGCCCGCGCGGTGCACAGGATGATCCCATAGAGCAAAGCCCAGCGGATATTGGGTAGCGTGACGGTTCGGAAGGTGCGCCAACCGCTCGCCCCGAGCGAGAGGGCGGCTAATTCCTCGTCGGAGCCTTGCGTCTGCATCAGCGGGATGACCGCTCGGGCCACGAAGGGGAACGTCACGAAGATCGACGCGAGCGCGATGGCGAGCGGCGTGAAAATGACGCCATCATAGCTGCGCGAAAACGTGAGGGGCCAGACGTGTCCCGCAAAGCCCTGCCACATCAGCGAGGTGGGGTCGGGCCAGGTGAAACCGGTCGCCCAGGCGCCGAACAGCCCACTCCGCCCAAGCAGCAGCACGAAGACGAGACCGGCGATGACCGGCGAAACCGAGAATGGGAGATCGATCAGCGCCACCAACAACGCGCGGCCGCGAAAGCGAAATTTGGTGACGCACCAGGCCGCCATGAGGCCGAATATGATGTTGAGCGGGACCACGACGACCGCGATGCCGACCGACATTCTGATGGCGCCCCAGGTCTTTTCGACCTGTGCGCGTTTCATCGCCGCGCGGCGCTTATCGAGGATCGTCTTTGGCGGCGGGCCGCCGCTCTCTGTGCCGAACGTCTGCACATAGGCATCGACGCCCTTGCTGAACGCCTGGGTGAACACATTGGCGACCGGCAGCACGATGAAGAGCGTCAGGAACGCGATCGAGAGGGCGATCAGCGTGACGCGGACGATGCGCGGTTCCTCGATGCCGGTTTTGACCGGACCCGCCAGAGCACCCCCAAGCACCGGTGCGGCCGCCATCTAGACCAATCCTCGCACCATCAAGCGATCCTCCCTCGGCGGACCCAGGCCTCAAAGCCGTTGACGACCAGCAGGATCATCAGCGACGCCCCGAGCAGAACGACGCCGATCGCGGTCGCCTGCGCGTAATGGAAGTCATCGAGCTTCGTCACGATCTGCAACGGGGCGATCTGCGACTTGCCCGGAATGTTACCGGCGATGAAGATGACCGAGCCATATTCGCCAACGGCGCGCGCGAAGGCCAGCGAGGATCCGCTGAGCCAAGCCGGGAAGATCTCCGGGAAGATGACGCGCCGAAAGATCGTGAACGGGCTCGCCCCGAGGCTGCGGGCCGCAAGTTCATATTCGGTGTCCCACTCCTGCAGCACCGGCTGCACGGTGCGGACCACAAACGGCAGGCCGACGAAAATCAGCACCAGCACGACACCGACATTGGTGTTGGTATAGGCGAAGTCGAGCCCCGATAGCGCATCCGCCGGCAACAAATCGGGCCGCCCAACGAGGCTGCCGACCCGGTTAAGCGCGCCAACGATATTGTCGCCGAGACCGCCGATCCAGCCGGTCTTGAGATAGAGATTGCTGAACGTGAGACCGGCCACGGCGGTCGGCAACGCGAAAGGAAAATCGATCAAGGCATCGAAGATGCGCCGACCGGGAAAGCTGTAGCGAACCAGCACCCAGGCCACCATCAGACCGAACACGGCATTGACGAGCGCCGCGATGGCCGATGCGCCGAACGTCAGGCGGTAGGACGCGACTACCACGGGATCGCTGACCGTTCCCCAGAATTCCGTCCATGTCAGTTGCGTGGTCTTGAACACCAACGCCCCGAGCGGGATCAGCACCAGCAGCGACAGATAAAAGAGCGTGTAACCGAGGGTGAGCGAAAAGCCCGGGATCACGCGCGGCGTCGCGCTCATGCGCGCCGCTCGCAGCGGTCCGGTTCACCTATCCTTATGGGCCTTGTCGTCACGCATAAGCCTTGGCTCGACCACGATCGTTTCTTGCGAACCGCGGACAAGCCGTCAAGCGCTGTCATTGGGCTGCCCGACCTTACTTCAGCGGCTTGTAGAGAGCATCGAACACCCCGCCATCGGCAAAGAAGGTCGCATGCGCCTTGGTCCAGCCGCCAAAGGTCTCGTCGATCGTGAAGAGCTTAATGGGCGGCAGATCCTTGCTGTAGCGCGCAAGGGCTTCAATGTCGCGCGGGCGGTAATGGAGCTGGCCGATCGTGTCCTGCGCGTCCTTGGTATAGAGATATTGCAGGTAGGCTTCAGCGGCCGCTCGGGTGCCTTTTGCATCCACCACGGCATCGACCACCGCAACAGGCGCTTCGCCCAAGATGCTGACCGAGGGATAGACGATCTCGAACTTGTCGGCGCCGAACTCCTCCAGCGCCAGCCAGAGCTCGTTCTCCCAATTGACCAGCACGTCGCCGATCTGCTTCTGGGCAAAGCTGACGGTCGAGCCGCGCGCGCCTGTGTCGAGCACCGGAACGTGGCTGTTGTAGAAAGTCGTGATGACGGTGCGGGCCGTGGCATCATCGAGCACCGGGAAGGCCGTCGCGGCCTTGGCTGCGGCTTTCGCCTCGTCGTTGCCGGCCACGGTCGACAGGTCATGCGTCTTGGCCTTGGCGACAGCGCCCCACAGCGCCAAAAAGGCCCAACGCCCACCACCGCTTGTTTTCGGGTTGGCGGTCACGACCTGCACGTCGCTCTTGGTCAGGTCGCCCCAATCCTTGATGCCCTTCGGATTGCCCTTGCGGACCAAAAACGCGACGGTCGACGTGTAGGGAGAGGCATTGTCGGGCAGCCGGTCGCGCCAGCCCGGCTTGATGAGCCCGGCCCGCTCGATGGCCGTGACGTCCCAATCGAGCGCGAGCGTCACGACATCGGCCTTGAGGCCGTCGATCACCGAGCGCGCCTGTTTGCTCGAGCCGCCATGCGATTGCTCGATCGTCACCATCGAGCCGGTCTTGGCTTTATAGTCAGCCGCGAAAGCCTCGTTGATGACGCTATAGAGTTCGCGGGTCGGGTCATAGGAGACGTTGAGCAACTTGACGTCCTGCGCGGCCCAGGCCGGAACGCCGACGTGAGTGCTCGCAACAATCGCACCCGCTCCAGCGATAAGGCGGCGTCTCGTCAGCATTGCAATCTCCTTGGCGACCAGCGATGGCGTATCGATCGTCCCTCACTAGCGATCAGTCTACAAAGCTTGTCAACTTTGTGTGTGGAGGATGCGATGCGGGGGCTGCAACTCGATCGACGACCATCCTCGACAGCCGCCACGCAATTCAATATCGAGCCGAGACGGCTTACGAAACGCATGCCGCATCACCACGCTGGGAAGCCTCCTCCGATGAGACGCACCGCTGGCTTAGTCACGACCGCCGTCGCGCTGGTCTGGTTCGCGCTCGGCGTTTCGACCGCGAGAGCCGAGACGCCCCTCCCCGGGAAACTCGCGGGAGCTTTTGTGGCCTGGGGACCACAGGGCCGCGAAGGTAATATGGCGCTGTGGGAAGCGCGGCTCAATCGGCCACTTTCATCGGTGCCGGCGCTCGACTATTTTGGCAAATCCACCTGGGACAGCTTCGGCGAGACGGCCTTCTTGCCGGCCTTCTGGAAAGCCGCCAATCCGACCCGCCGTATCGTGTGGTCGGTGCCATTGACCATGAAGGGAACGCCGCTTTCCGATGTCGCGGCGGGGCTCCACGATCCCGAATTCCGGCAGGCCGCCATAGCGATCGCTGCGGCACAACCCAGCGCCGTGATCCGCTTCGGCTGGGAGATGAACGACAAGCAGACCGCGTGGTTTGCCGGGCCGGATCCGCAAGCCTATGTGGCGGCCTTCCGCCATGTGGTCGCGTTATTTCGCGCCGTCTCCCCCCGCTTTCGCTTCGATTGGTGTCCGAGTTGGGGCGCGCAAGACATGGCGGCCGACCGGGCCTATCCGGGCGATGACGTGGTCGATACGATCGGGCTCGACGTCTATGATTATGCCGATCACAACAGTCCCGAGGTACGCTGGACCGCAAGCGTGCTGGAGGCCCCGTTCGGTCTGACCTGGCAACGCGATTTCGCGCAACGACACGGCAAGGACATGAGCTATGCCGAATGGGGCGTCGGGCAGGCCGGCGATAACCTCTCTTTCGTGCAGCACATGACGGAATGGTTCCGCCAGAACCAAGCCCACATCGCCTTCGCGATCTATTTCGACATCGCCGGCGGCGCCTGGCCGAGCCAAATCGACGACGGCACCTTCCCGCGTTCGCAAGCGCTGTTCATGCGCCTCTACGCCCTGCCCTGAGCGCCAGCCCACATTTCAGCGCGATCGCACCCGGCTCCACTGCCGCTCGCACCAGAGCGCGACGCGCTCGAGGCGCGGCTTCAAGGGCGGGAAATCCTCGCCAAGAAGCGCGAAGCCGAGGGGCAGCATCCAGAGCCCGAGAACCGGCAGGATCGACAGACACCCGCCGAGGATCAACAAACATCCGGCGACCAAACGCAGCCAGCGCCGCGACGGCACACGGAGCCATTCGACGCCTCGCCTGACACGATCCGGCAGCAGCGTGAGCGAGCGTCTGACCCGATCGTCCCAAGCGGCCGACAAGTCCGTTGCAGGGCTGTGGTCCAGATCAAGCTCCGACTGAAAGCCGACGGGGGACGCAGAAACCGGGGCCACCGCGTGGCCCCGGTCGAGATCGTTAGCGGTCAACGGTCATCTGCTCCGCCATCGTGCCAAGACCGTCCAAGCCGGGCCTCGTCGGGGCGCCCCAACATGGATTTGATTTCGGCGAGTTGACGATACTCGGCCGGGTGAGCCACGCCGTCAGCCGGAATGATCTCGCGACAGGCCGCGATGATCGTGCTGACGGCGTCGCGGCGATTGGCGACCGCCAACAGCTTTTCGCGGGCGATCTGCTGGGCGACTTCTGGATCGAGCCTGAAATTCGCTTCGTGGACAGCCGCCTCCTCGGCGATATCGTGGCGCGAGAAGATCGACATCGCCGGGTTGCCTCGCAGGATCGAAAACATCCTTTGCCGTTCGGCGGCAGCAACTTCACCGTCGGCATGCGCCATCAGCGCATAGGCGGCGACGAGCGCCTCCATCAGATCGGCGGCCCGCGACAGGGCCGCTTCCGCTGCGACCGATTGATGATCGCGGCCATTGCCTGCTTTGTTCAAGATCTCTGACAAACAAGTCCTCCATGGAAGCACGAGTTTCCGCGCTAAAGAACCAATCTGGTCAAGTCATGGGAAAGATGTCGCCAGACCCGATGCAGATTGGCAACCCGATTGCGGGTTTCGCGCAGTCTGATCCGACATCGCGCAGTCGAAACTTCGACATACGCCAGAGGGGCCCGGATCAACGGTCAGAATGTCGCAGCGTTTCTTGTCCGAATCATGGTCTCGTCCTAGCGATCTTGCGGCGGCGGCGTGACCCTTGTCGGGCACCTCAGTCGAGGACGGCCGGACGAAACTGGAAAGTCTCGAACCGTCCCAAGGCATCCTCGACAAGCGCTTTGTGGCGTTGCGGCGAGCCGAGGCCGACCCACGTCCATTGCTGGATCAACACGGCTCGCTGCTCCCGATCGGTTTTGAGATCGATCACGGCCACAACCTCGTCCCCGATCAGAACCGGCAGAGCAAAATAGCCGAAGATGCGTTTCTGCTTCGGCACATAGGCCTCGAAGCGGTGATCGTAGCCGAAGAACAGCCTCAGTCGTTTGCGCTGGATGATGAGGGGGTCGAAGGGCGAGAGGATGTGGGTGAGGTCTCGATCCCGACGAGGCGGCTCGAGCGCGGCTGGTTCGGCCCAATGCTGGGTTTTGCCCTCGCCCTCGATCACAACCGGCACCAGAGTGCGCCGTTCGACTCGCGCCGCGATCAGGGCAGCAATCTCTGGTTTGCGCTTGGCATCGAGGTGGCAGATCGACTCGAGGCTGACGAGCCCTTGCGATCGAAGCGCGCGGTCGAGCAGATAAGCCGCGATCTGACGCTCCGTGGCGGGCTTCGGCAAGGCATCCCAGCCAAAATGACGCGGTGTCAAATCATAGGTTTTCAGCATGCCGACCCGTTCGCTGATCGTCAGATCGCCGGCGTAGAAGGCCATCTGAAGCGCCCGCTTGGACGGTTTTCGGCTTGCCCAGGCATGATCCTTCTCGACCAGGACATCATCCTCGATATCGCGGATCGTCAGCGGGCCGCCCGTTTGGATCAAAGTCAGAACCTTCCGCATGTCCTCCCGGCTGACCGTTTCAAACCAGGTTTTCGGGTCCCGCTTGTGCTGCCTCATCGCCGGCACGAAAAACCGCATGTCTGCTGTCGGCACATAGGACAGGGCATGGGTCCAATATTCGAATGAGGTTTTTTCGATCGTCTGCGCTCGATGCAGGTGCCCGCGCCGGTAATCCGGGATCCGGCTCCACAGAATGTGGTGATGGCACCGCTCGATGACGTGAATGGTATCGATCTGCACATAACCGAGATGATCGATCGCGGCCTGAGTCGCTGCAGCGCCCGAGCCGAATGGCGCGGGACCATCAAGCCTCTGCGCATGAAGCCATATGCGGCGCGCGAGCGACTGATCGAGGGTGATGGGCGTCAATGGTGTGTGCGGCATGAGCGATCAATCGGACCGTGATGAAGCGGTTTCCGTCGGCCGCATCCTTACACTCCCACGATTCTCTCCTTTGAACGAAGAGCGGCCGGACTCCAGTGCGCGCGATCAGGCGAGATCCGCGCTGTATCGGGTGATCAGAGCTCACTCCGTCATGCGTTTGCAGCATTTTGTCTCGGAAAACATGCTCGCCTAAAAAGCATGCAGTTCAAATTAATGCCTAATTATTGCCCTTTACGCTGTATGAAGTGCCATGATGTTGAAAATATATGAAAAACGTCATGCTAAATCATCATAACTGGTGTGAGAACTCGTCTGTGTTGCGCCGAACCAATGCGGCTTACATAGGGGTCAGAACAATCGGACCAGACGGTTTAGACAGGTGTCCGGCAAGACGAGTAAGAACCATGATCAAGGCCCTCTACGTTTCCTTCAAGAACTGGCGCAGCAGCCGCGATGCGATCACCGAATTGCATCGCCTGACCGATCGCGAACTGGACGACATCGGTCTGTCGCGCGGCGAAATCGAAGCAGCCGTCAAGACCGGCATTCGCATCTAAACAGAATGCCGACACGTGGCGGCGACGCCCTCGGGCGCGACGTCGCAGCGATTCGATAAAACAGAAAGCCAGGCGACTCGCGTCGACCTGGCTTTCTGTTGTCGATCTTATGGAGGCCACGACCGAAGCACGAGGCTCGATGATCGTGGCTGACGGCGTGATCAGGCGGCTTTCTTCGGCCGTCCCCGACGCTTCTCGACACGACCGTCACGGTTTTCGGTCGACATCGCGTCGTTTGCCGGCGCCTGGATCGTTTCGAGAGCGGCCGCAACCGTCTCGCCGTTGCGCGGAACGCCGAGACCGCTTTCCTTCGCGAGCAACGACCGTGCGGCCGCATAGGCCGGCGCAACCATGGGGTAATCGCGCGGCAAGCCCCACTTGGCGCGATATTGATCCGGCGTGAGGCCGTAAGCGCTCTGTAAATGACGCTTCAACGATTTGAAGCTTTTTCCATCTTCGAGACAGATCAGATAGTCGTTCGTTACCGATTTTTTGATGGAGACAGCAGGTACCAAATCCTGCACAGGCTCTTTCGGCTGCTTCGGCGCCGCAATCGCAGTCAGCGACGCATAAACCGTGGTGATGATATCGGAAACATCCCCTGCATGGACTGCATTGTTGCTCACAAAAGCGGCAACGATATCTGCGGTCCATTCAAGGACTTGGTGTCGATCGAGGTTGGCCAATGATTTCTCCTTGCTTGCAGACAGCCTCTATTGGATGACGCATCAAATTGCAAGATAACAGAAAGTAATCGGCATCTTACCCGGCGCATCGCCTCGGTGTGGCACGTCGCAAGAACAGCGATGACTGGATGATGCGACTGAAAATCGACAGCGGCATCATGTCGACTGCGCCGCGCCTCGGCGAGCGTCGTTAATCTCTCGCTCGAAGAGGTATGCTATGCATCGCATCAATCTCGAAAGTGCGATCGCCGTTGCGTTAGCGCTTCTCATTCAAGGGCGAGCAGTCTTCTCGGGGTCGAGCCGCTATGTGGCTCGACCATATCCGATCCTGCTCAAGGGAGCGGTGATGCTGCAGCGAGCAGAATCGACGTCCACTAAGACTTTCGGCCGATTAGGCGAGAGCATCGCCGCGCGTCGATTGCTGATGGGCATCCTGGCGGTTGGATTGCTGGCGATCTGTCTTGTCTTTGGTCTCGTCATGCACGATGCCCGCCGCGACGTCAGCAATGAGATCCAAAATGTCGCCGGAAATCTGGCCTCGACAGTCGCGAGCGACGTCGATCGCAATCTTCAATTGATCGACGACGGCCTTCTGTCGATCACCAAATTGTGGAGCAATCCAGCCGTCCAAAACTTGGATCCGAAGCTGCGCGACCTCGTTCTCTTCGATAGCTGGCTTGCGTCTGATGAGAATGTCTCGATCGCTGTTCTCGACGACACGGGTTTCATTCGCGCCGCCTCCAAGGTCTCGATCCGCGCCACGAGCTCGTTTCAAGACCGAGAATATTTTCAAGCCCACAGCGGCACGAGAGATGTTGGTCTGTTTGTCAGCAAGCCTTTCGTCAGTCGTCTCACTGCCAAATGGATGGTCGCTCTCAGCCGCCGCATCGATCATGCCGATGGCAGCTTTGGAGGTGTCGTGGTCGGCTACATCAAGCTGAGCTACATCACCACGCTCTACCAAGGATTGGATCTTGGTCCTGGCGGGGCCTCGACGCTGCTCCGAACCGATGGCACGATCATTCTTCGCGAACCTTTCGTGGACGCTGAAATTCGCCGCAATATCCGCAACGCCGATAATTTTGCGATCCTTAATTCGGCGCAAAAGGGACATTTCGAGGGGTATTCGCCCATCGCCGGCGAGCGTCGAATCGTGTCGTTTCACCGGATCGGCTCGCTGCCGCTTATCCAGGTCGTCGAAATCCCGGGCGATGCCGCTTATGCGGCATGGTGGCGAAAGGCGCTGACCATCGGCGCTATCCTGGCGCTGCTCTGCATCGGCTGCCTGACGCTTCTGATTTTGCTCAACGGAGAAATCGCGCGTCGTGCGGCTGTCGAAACGACCTTGGCTCGTCTGGCCGCAACGGACCCGTTGACCCAATTGGCCAATCGCAGGCGCTTCGTCGAAGCGCTGGATATCGAATGGCGGCGCGGCATCCGGGATCGCTCTGAGCTGTCGCTTCTGATGATCGATGCGGACCACTTCAAAGACTTCAACGATTCCTTCGGGCATCAAGCGGGCGACGAATTGCTGAAGAATTTTGCGACCTGCATGTCGAGCAATTTACGACGGCCGGCCGATCTTGCCGCACGATATGGGGGTGAGGAATTCACCATCATTCTTCCGGCCACCGACGCAGCGGGCGCCTTTCAGGTCGCGGAAAACATCCGCGCATCGATCGCAAAGCTCCGGCATCCGCATGTCGCATCGGGCGACAAAACAGCGACGGTCAGCATCGGGATCGCAACCTGTCAGCCGACGCTTGGTACAGACAGCGACATCCTCATTGCGGCCGCCGACCAGGCGATGTACCGCGCCAAAACCGACGGTCGAAATTGCTGCCGGGGCGATCGGCTCCTGAGCGCGGCCTAAAGTCGAATGCTATGCCGATGCTCGGCGATACGCGCGACGCGCGCGATCTCCGCCTCCCGTTCGTCGATGCTCCATCCCAGGACGTCCCCCGCCACCGTCGCGAGTTCCGTCAAAGCCTTGATGTCGAGGCGCCCAGAAAAGGCGATCGGCAGGCGGCGAAACACGAGATCGTCGAGGGTCACGACCTGTTCGTGCCGAACGATCCAGCGGATTTCGGCCTCGGTGTAGCCAGGAAGGCTCGCCAGCGGCATCTCCGGAGAGCCATCGAACGATGCCAGCATGGCCTCCGCCGTGGTGCCATAACGGTCCAGCAGAACGCCGGCGCGCGCAGGCCCGATCCGGAAGGCCGCCGCAACACCCGCGATCCAGCCCCGTTGTGCCGATGGCGTGATCGGATAGTCCCGACCTCCCCCGATCGGCTCGAAGGTTGTGTCGCGACGTCGCTTCCGTCCCACCAAGCCGAGCACGACATCGGTCGTCTCGGCCGAAAAGGCGCGGAACGTCGTCCATTTGCCGCCGATCATCGACAGAACCGGAACGCTGCCGCCGGGCAACGTATCGCGCGCCAATGAGTGATCGCGGCTGATTTCGCCCGGATCATCGACCTGAGCTGCCGGCAGCGGGCGGATGCCCGTGTAGCGGTAGACGATCTGCTCTCGGGTGACGGACAGATCCGGGAACACCTCGCCCAGCATACCGAGCATGTAATCCGCCTCGCTATCGTCGCAGACGACATCGTCCGGATTATCGGCCTTGATGTCGGTCGAGCCGACGAGCGCGCGGCCGAAGAACGGATAGACGAGGCAGATCCGGCCATCAGAGGAGCCGAAATAAATCATGTGACCGTCGATCTGGCGGACCAGTTCGGGATTGTCGACCACGAGATGCGACCCCTTGGTGCCGCCGATATAGGCCTTGTTGAGCCCCACCGCGTGGTTGACCTGATCGATCCACGGCCCGGCCGCATTGACCACGACCGTCGGCTCGACCGCGATGGCGGCACCGGTGACCTGATCGGCGAGGAGAATGCGACCGTCGGCAAGCCCCGTGACCGCCACATGGTTCAGCGCCCGCGCACCAGGATGAGCCTTCTGCCCATCGGCCACGAGCTCGTAGCAAAGCCGTTCGGCCTGGGTGACGCTCGCGTCGTAATAGGTCGAGGCTGCCACGATCGATGGATCGAGCTTCGGAAAACGTCGCCGTGCCGCGGCTTGGAGCATCACGCCATGGCGCGGCATGACGCGGTGCTTGCGACCAAGCCAATCGTAGATGGCCAGACCGACCTCCACGATCAACAAGCCGCGATCCGCCATTTTGGCCTTGCGTCCCAAGAAGCGTTTCATCGAGGGCAGCAGGCCGCCCGCATAGGACCTGATCGGGACCATGGTCGGCAGCGGCTTGACGAAATGCGGCGCATTGCGGAGCAGCAGATTGCGCTCTCGGGTCGATTCAGCGACGAGCCGGAACTCGCCCGTTTCGAGATATTTCAGGCCGCCGTGAATGAGGCGCGAGGGCGCCGCGCTGGTGCCGCCGCACCAATCGCCTTTGTCGACCAAAAGGCAATCGACGCCCTGCAGAGCGAGATCCCGGAACGTGCCCGCACCGTTGATCCCGGCGCCGACGATCAGCACCGGTACTTTCGGATCGGCCGTCAAACGGCGCAGTGTCCCGGCACGGACCGCATGCGGATCAGGGTGGGTCATGAGCGACCGTCTCGGCTGGAGGTCATCGGTCCGGCGCTGCCGGCCATCTCGGCCCAGAGCGGTCGAACGGCCTCAACCAAGGCACCGTAGCGCGCATAGCGCTGGCTGAGCAGGGCGTGCCGTTCGGGATGCGGCTCGTAACGCGCGGCGGTCCGGCAACAGGTCATGGCGGCCTCCGGCAGCGATCCGTAAAGCCCGATGCCGACGCCGGCCGCCATCGCGGCACCGAGCGCACTCGCCTCCGGTGCTTCGGCGATATCGACCGGCAGACCGAGCACATCGGCGAAAAATTGTGCGAAACGCGGGACGGACGATCCGCCGCCAGTCACACCCACGCGGTGGATCGGGAAACGGGACGCCAGAGCATCGGCGTGAAAGCGGTGATTGAACACGGCACCCTCCATCACGGCACGCAGCATATCGGCCCGTGTATGCCAGGAGCGCAGGCCGAAGAAGCTGGCACTCGCCGGCCCGTTATAGGGCGATCCATAGAGAAAGGGATGAAACAGCGGGGCATCTGCCGTCGCGGCGACCGCGAGATCGGCGTCGAGGCGGGTCCAGATCGATGGACCCCCAAGCCGCGCGTCTTCAAGCTCCGCTGCGTAGCCTTGGCGCAGAAACCAATCCACCGTGTTGGACGATGCGGGCGAGATCGACATGTTCATCCATTGGCCGAGCCGCAATCCGGCGCGGGCCGACCAGCGCGGATCGGAGACGAGATGATCCGATAGCGTTTCGTTGATGCTGAAGGTGCCGGCCGTGATCGACAAAACGCCCGCCTCGAGATTGCCGAGCCCGACCGCTCCCGCCGTGACATCATGCAACCCGCCCGACACGGGTGTGCCGGCCAGGAGGCCGGTGATGGCGGCGGCCTCTGGCGTGACCACACCGATGCGGCCGCAACTCGGCAGGATCGGGGGAAGCGCTCTGCCAAGATCATCAAGCCCGAACAGATGGAGGATCGCGGGATCGTAGGCTTGTGTGAGCGGATCGGTAAAAGCCGTGCTCGCATCGGTCGGGTCCGTCGCCACGACGCCGGTCAGACACAGCCGAAGCCAATCCTTGCAGAACAAGACATGACCGATCCGACCATAGCGTTCCGGCTCATGCCGCTTGATCCAGGCCAGGAGGGCCGTCGCCGCAAAACAGGACGGTCGTTGCGCGGTGAGGCGCAGGGCGTCCTCAAGCCGACCATCGCGTTCCCAACCGGTGACGATCCGATGCGCCCGACTATCAACCGATTGGATGCCGGCGCCGAGAGGCGTGCCCGCTTTGTCGATCAGGTAAAGCCCGTCGCCATGACCCGTGACGCCGACACAGGAGATTGCGTCCGGATCGATGCCGGACTGTTGCAACACATCTCGAATGGCTCCCGCCGCAGCGGCCCACAGGCTCGGCATGTCCTGCTCGACGTGACCCGGCAAAGGCGTGCGCGGATCCGTCCTCCCGGTCCCGGTCGCGATTGTCCGGCCCGCTGGATCAAACAAGACCGCTTTGATGGCGGTGGAGCCGCAATCGAGCCCGAGCAGCATGCGTTCCCCTTTCCCAACGACCAAACCACTTATGTCGCCCGATAACCGCGACGGTGTATTTTGCTTGACGGGTAACATTGCAATGTTACGTTTGTCCTAGAGAATGTGATTTAAACACTCTGGCTCGAAAAACGTCACACCAGATGACGATGCCAGCGAGGAAACGTTGTGATGGATCAGCGATCAGCCGATCAGCCGAAGCAGGAGGAACGACTCACCTCTCATGCCGCCACGCCGGACGCGCTCCCGTCTGGTCCGGCCCTGGCGTTCAATGGCCTGTTTAAAGGCTTCGACGGCATTCCCGTGCTGCGCGATATCACGGCTCGGTTCGAGCCGGGCACCGTCAACGTGCTGGCGGGCGAGAACGGGGCCGGCAAATCAACCCTGTTCAAGATCATCTCGGGCCAACTCGCGCCCGATAAGGGCATCCTGACCATCAAGGGCGTGCCGGTCTACATCTTCGATCCGCGCCATGCTCAGCAACTCGGCGTGTCCATCATCCCGCAGGAATTGCTGCCCATCCCAGACATGAAGGTGTGGGAGAACCTGATGATCGGGCGCGAGAAGACGTCTGTGTTCGGCTTCCTGCGTCGCGGCGACATGGTGGCCGAGGCGCGTCGTCTGCTCGAGGAATTCGGTCTCGACATCGACCCGCAGGCCTCGATGCGACGCCTCGGCGTGGCCTCGACCCAGATGATCGAGATCATCAAGGCCACCTCCCGCGACAGCAGCATCGTGCTCATGGACGAGCCGAGTTCCTCGCTCAGCACGCGCGAAACCGAGCAGCTGTTTCGCGTGATCCGCGTCATGCGCTCACGCGGAGCCTGTATTCTTTACACAAGCCATCGCATGGAAGAGATCGAGCAGATCTCCGATACGGTCGCGATCATGCGGGATGGGGCCTTCATCCGGCACGACCCGACCAGCGCCCTCACGGAGCGGCAGATCATCGCCGACATGGTCGGGCGCGACGTCCAGGATCTGTTTCCGGACCGTAAGCTCTCACGCTCCGACCGTACGGTTCTGGAGGTGCAGAACCTGCGGGTCGCAGGTTACGGCGCGTCGACCTCGTTCAGCGTGAAGGCGGGCGAGATCGTCGGCCTTGGTGGCCTCGTCGGCGCCGGCCGCAGCGAATTGCTCGAAGGTCTGTTCGGGCTGCGGCGCGCCACCGGCTCGGTTTCGGTCGATGGCCAACCGTTCGGGCTCGGCAATCCCGCGGCCTCGATCCGGCGCGGCCTCGCCATGGTGCCGGAGGATCGCAAGCTCGCAGGCGTCCTGACGTCGCTGTCGATCCTCGACAATGTGACGCTGCCGCATCTCGATCGGTTCACCAACGCGGCCGGTTTCGTCGACCATGCGGAGCGCCGCACCCGCACGCTGGACGTGCTAGGGCGCACCCGCGTCAAATATTCCAAGCTGACGCAGACGCTCTCTCATCTCAGCGGCGGCAACCAGCAGAAGATCGCGATCGCGCGCTGGCTCGTGACCGGTACGCCGAAGCTGCTGATCCTCGACGAGCCGACGCGCGGCATCGACGTCGGAGCCCGGAGCGAAATCTACAAACTCGTCCAGGAACTTGCCGATAGTGGTGTCGCGGTTCTGCTCGCCTCTTCCGACATGCCCGAACTCATCAATCTTAGTCATCGCATTTTGGTGATGCGCGGCGGCGCCATCGCGGGCGAGTTGTCCCGCGACGAGGTGAGCCAGGAAGCCATCCTGCGTTTCGCCATGGGAAAGACCAAACATGCAGCCTAGCGACGCTCCCGTTTCGACGGCCGCCCTCACGGTCCCCATGGCGCCGCCGTCGCGCTTCAACCTCCGCGACCTGTTGCTGCGCTACGCGCTCGTGCTGATCCTCATCGTCTTCGTCGGCGTGCTGGGCGTCTCGAACGGCAGCTTCTTCACACTCTCGAACTTCAACGTCGTTCTGCTGCAGGTCTCGACCAATGCGCTGCTGGCGACCGGGGCCACCTACGTGATCCTGACCGGAGGAATCGATCTATCGGTCGGTAGCGTTGTCGGAATGGCGGGCGTCGCGGCCGCCTTGGTGGCGCAGCGGGATGGCGTCGGCTTCACGGTGGCGGCGGTGCTGACCGGCGTGCTGGCCGGCGGCGCGATCGGCCTCACCAATGGTTTGCTGGTGGCGGTCGCCCGCGTTCCGGCCTTCGTGGCGACGCTGGGGACGATGACGATCGCGCTCGGCATCGCCTATGTCTTGAGTGACGGCCAGCCGATCTCCGGCCTGTCCGACCCGTTCCTTGCGGTCAGCGGCGACATCTATGGGTTTCCCGTGCCGGTGCTTCTGATGATCGTGGCGGTGCTCGGCTCGTGGATCCTGCTGTCGCGAACCCGCCTTGGCATGCACATCTACGCGACCGGCGGCAACCCGCAGGCGGCGCGGGTCGCGGGTGTCGATCTCCGCGGTATCCGGCTGACGGTCTATACATTATCGGGATTGCTGGCCGGGTTAGCCGGCGTCGTGCTGGCCTCGCGCGCCACGGCCGGTATTTCGACCACCGGCGCGGGTTACGAGCTCAATGCCATCGCGGCCGCCGTCATCGGCGGCATCAGCCTCATGGGCGGTCGCGGCAGCATCTTCGGCACGGTGTTCGGCTTCATGATTATCGGCGTGCTCGATAACGGCCTCAACATCCTGAACGTGTCGCCCTTCTACCAGCTCATCATCAAGGGCGTGATCATCATCGGAGCGGTCTTCATCGACTCCACCCTGAATCGGAAAGACGACTGATCGTCTGACCGTGGACGACCCAAAAAAACACTGGAGGAAACATCGAATGACGCATTCAAGGCGCAGCGGCTTGGCCGCGCTTCTTCTGGCGGGCGCGGCGACCCTGATGGGCGCGCCGGCTCAGGCCGACAAAGCTCACCCCACGATCGGCTTCACGGTCTACAACATGACCTCCTTCATCGCCTGGGGCAAACAGGGCGCCGAGGCCGTCGCCAAAGCCGGCAACACGACCTTGTTGTGGCAGAGCGCGAAGGACGACGTGAACACGCAGATTTCGCAGATCCAGCAGTTCATCAACCAGAAGGTCGATGCGATCGTCATCGTTCCGGTGAACTCCTCCACGCTCGGTCCGCAGATCGATCAGGCCGTCAAGGCCGGCATTCCGGTTTTCGCCACCAATGCCAGCATCTCGGGTCCGGCCGCCAAGCAGCTCGTCGCCTATCTCGGGCCGGACGATGTCGCGGCCGGCGAACAGGAGGCCCAGGCGGTCGTCGATGCGCTGAAGGGCAAGGGCAATGTCGTGGTCCTGCAGGGCCCGATCGGCCAATCCGGCGCGACGGACCGCACGACGGGCGTGCAGAACATCCTGGCCAAGAACACCGGCATCAAGGTCCTGGCGATGCAGACCGCCAATTGGGACCGGACGCAGGGTTATAAGCTGATGCAGGATTGGCTGTCACGCTATGGCCAGGACATCAATGGCGTGATCTCCGAAAACGACGATATGGCGATCGGTGCCGTGCAAGCCCTGAAGGAAAAGGGCATGAACGGGAAGATTCCCGTCTCCGGCGTCGACGGCATCAAGGATGGCCTCCGCGCCCTCCGTTCGGGCGACATGGTCCAGACCAATCTGCAGAATGGCGCGCTCGAACTCGGCGAAGCCATGCAGGTCGCGATCGACTACCTGAATGGCAAGAAGCCGCCGGCCCTCATGATGCTGAAAATGCCCGGCATCACCAAGGCTTCGGTGGATAAGTATTACGACCAGTTGTTCGACCATTCCGACAAGTTCATCGAAAGCTTGCCGGAGCTGGTGAAGCAGAACCTCGCCTCGGGCGACTATGCCAACCAGTAAACACTAGATTAGCCGGGGGCGCATTCTGTGTCCCCGGTGCCGACCTGAACTGGAGCTAGCCTTGCCGACGAGCGCGGCGGACCCTCTCACCTCCGACCCGGCCCGTGGCGCACGCGCGATCGAGAACCGGCGCAAGCTGATGCTCGAGCAGATCATCCGCTCGGGCTCGGCGCAGGTCGACGAATTGGCGTCCCGCTTCGGCGTCAGCCGCATGACCATCCATCGCGACCTCGATGCCCTGGCCGAACAAGGCATGGTCCGCAAGCAGCATGGCGGCGTGACGCTGCACGAGTCGAGTTCGGTCGAGAGCAGTTTCGGCTATCGCTCGCATCTCGCCGAGCGGCAAAAGACCGCCATCGCCCGCGCGGCGGCCGCGCTGGTCCATCCCGGTCAGACGTTGTTGCTCGACGAATCGACCACCACCCTGATGATCGCGCCGCATTTGTCCCGCCTGACGCCCTTGACGGTCATCACCAACGGCCTCGCCATGATCGACCGGCTGAAGGAAGCGCATGGCATCAAGCTGATCGCTCTCGGCGGAACCCACAATGCGCGGCTGAACGCGTTTTTCGGGCTCACCTGCGAGACCGTCATCGCGACGCTGCGCGCCAACACGGTTTTCATGTCGACCTCCGCCGTTTTTGGCGGCGTCGTCTTTCATCAGGACGATGAGGTGTTGAAGATCAAACGCGCCTTGATGAGCGTCGCCGACCGTAGGGTCCTGATCGTCGATAGCAGCAAGTTCGGCGTCACGGCTCTGAACCGGCTGATCGGTCTCGACGCTTTCGACGACGTCATCACCGACGATGGACTGCCAGAGGCCGAGCGACAACGCCTTCGCGACCAGAAGGTCAACCTGACCGTCGTTCCGTGCTGATCACCCGCGCCTGACATCTCCACCACGTCACCGAACCAGAAAGGAAACTTCGTGTCCGACGACTTCACCTTCGACAAGGCCTTTTCGCTGACCGGCAAGACCGCGGTCGTGACCGGCGGCGCGAGCGGCATCGGTCTCGCGATCGCGACTCTGTTTGCCGAACGCGGCGCGCGGCTGGCCCTCATCGACCGTGACCCCAAGGTGGTCGCCGCCGCCGCCGCGCTCGTAGGACACGGTCATCTTGGGATCGAGGCGGACGTCGCGGAGGATGGCGCGCCCAAGCGGAGCATCGATCGGATCGCGGCGGAATTCGGCCGCATCGATATCCTGGTCAACAATGCCGGAGTCGCGCGCCTTGCACCCGCCGAGGCGGCGACCCGCGCCGATTGGGATCTCACGATGCAGATCAATCTGACGGCGCCCTTCCTGTTTTCGCAGGCAGCGGGCCTGCACATGCTGAAGCAGGGCTCCGGCCGCATCATCAATCTGGCGTCGCAGGCCGCCTCGGTGGCGCTGCAATCCCATGTGGCCTACTGCACCAGCAAGGCCGCGATCGTCGGCATGACCAAAGTGCTGGCCTTGGAATGGGGCCCGAAAGGCATCACGGTCAATGCCATCAGCCCGACCGTCGTCGAGACCGAACTCGGGCGCAAGGCTTGGGCCGGTGACGTCGGCGAGGCCATGAAGAAGCTCATTCCGTCCCGCCGCTTCGCTCAACCGGAAGAGATCGCGCTTGCGGCGTTTTATCTCGCGACCCCGGCCGCCGCGATGATCAATGGCGCCGATCTCGCCATCGACGGCGGCTACACCATTCAATGACAACGAGGATCTCAGCATGAACCGGATCATCAACGATCCCGATAATGTCGTCGAGGATGCGCTCGTCGGCCTCACGGCCGCGCATGCGGATCTTCTCGCCCGCACCAGTCACAGTCGGGTCATCCGCGCCGTCGCGGTCCCGCAGCAGGGCCGCGTCGGCATCGTGACGGGCGGCGGATCGGGTCACGAGCCCGCTTTCGTCGGCTTCGTCGGCCCGGGGCTCGTCGATGCCGTCGCGATCGGCGAGGTTTTCGCATCCCCGACTGCTCGCGCCTTCGAAGCCGCCTTCAAGGCGGCGGATGGCGGGCGCGGCGTCGCCTGTCTCTATGGCAATTACGCCGGCGACAACATGAACGTCAAAATGGCGGTACGGCTGGCCGAACGCGAGGGGCTGACCGTCAAAACCGTCGTGGCCAATGACGACGCGGCTTCGGCCCCGGCGGACCAGCGATCAAAGCGGCGCGGCGTGGCCGGCGAGGTGTTTATGTGGAAGGCGGCGGCGGCGCTGGCCGCAGAGGGCGCCGATCTCGACGCCGTGATCGCGGTCGCCCAGAAGGCGATCGACAACACCCGCAGCGTCGGCATCGGCCTGTCGGCGTGCACGATCCCGGCCGCCGGCAAGCCGAATTTCATCATCAAGGACGGCGAGATGGAGGTCGGTATCGGCCACCACGGCGAGCCGGGCATCGCGGTGATGCCGACCAAGCCTGCGAAGGATATGGCGGCCCTGATGCTCGACACCATCGTGCCGGACCTACCGTTCGAGCGCGGCGACGAGGTCGCGGTGCTGGTCTCCGGCCTCGGCGCGACGCCCGTCATGGAGCTCTACATCCTCTACGGGCACGTCGTCGAAATCCTGGCGAGCCATGGGATCACGATCCGGCATCGCTTCGTTGGCAATTACTTCACCTCGCTCGAGATGATGGGCGCCTCGATCACCGTGACGCGGCTCGATGCGGAACTCGACCGCCTGATCGCCGCCCCGGCGCATTCGATCGGCTTGACCGTGACAGGAGCTCAATGATGGCCGACAGCGTCGATCTCAAAGCCGCCGGACCCATCCTCGACGACATGGTGACGGCCATTGTGGCCCATGCGGCCTATCTCAGCGAACTCGATGGGGCGACCGGCGACGGGGACCATGGCGTTAACATGAGCAAGGGTTTCCGCATGACGGGCCAGAAGCTCGCGGTAGCGCCGCAGAGCCTCGGCGAGGGCTTCGCGACCTTGGCCGAAACGTTGCTGGACGAGATCGGTGGATCGATGGGGCCGCTCTACGGCAGCTTCTTCCTCGACATGTCGACCTTCATGAAGGGAAAGACGAGCCTCGACCGGGACGACTTCGGGCGAATGCTGCACAAGGGCATCGCGGCTGTGACCGATCTCGGCGAAGCCAAACCGGGCGACAAATCGCTGGTGGACGTGCTCGCCCCAGCTTCGGCCGCGTTCGATGCGGCGGCGGCGCGCGGCGAGGCCTTTGCGGCTTGCCTCACGGCGCTGGAGACGGCTGCCGATGCGGGTTTTGAGTCGACCCGCGACATGGTGGCGAAGATCGGCCGGGCCAGCCGCCTCGGCGAGCGGTCGCGCGGCTTCCACGATGCGGGCGCGGCCTCCTGCCGGCTGCTGCTGCGTGCCTTGGCGGAGGGGCTAAAGCGACGATTGTAAACGACGCGTCGTCCGCGTTGTTGTTTGTCGTGCCGATCGACGCGCGGCGGGAACTCGCAACGGGGCATGGTCATTCGATTGTGGCTCAGGCACAGCTATAAGCCTCCAGCCCAACCGAGGACCTCTCCATGACTCATCCCCTTCCGCGACGGTTTCCGATTGGGGCGGAACTCGTGCCGGATGGCGTGTCGTTCCGGGTCTGGGCGCCGTCGCACCAGCGTGTGTCGGTGGTGCTCGACGGTGGCGAGCATCCGCTCGCGGCCGACCAGGACGGCTACTTTGCCGGAACGATCGCGGGCCTCGCGGCTGGCGCGCGCTACCGGTTCCGGCTCGACGATGATGCCATGCTATATCCCGATCCCGCCTCGCGCTTTCAGCCTGAGCGCCCGATGGGACCCTCGCAGGTCGTCGATCCCGCAGCTTTCGGCTGGACCGATCAGGCGTGGACCGGCCTGACCATCAATGGTCAAGTGCTCTACGAAATGCATATCGGCACGTTCACGCCCGAGGGAAGCTGGGCCGCTGCCGCCAAGAAGCTGCCGTTCCTCAAGGAGGTCGGCATCACGGTCGTCAACATGATGCCGGTCAACGACTTTCAGGGCCGCTTCGGTTGGGGCTACGACGGCGTCGACCTATTCGCGCCGACCCGCCTCTACGGCGAGCCCGACGACCTCAGAGCGTTTGTCGACGCGGCGCACAGCATCGGCCTCGGCGTGATCCTCGACGTCGTCTACAACCACATCGGACCCGACGGGAATTTTCTGAACACCTTCGCCAAGGACTACTTCACCGATCGGCATAAGACCGATTGGGGCGAAGCCCTGAATTACGACGGACCCAACGCCCATGGCATGCGCGATCTCACGATCAGCAATGCGGCCTATTGGATCGCCGAATATCATTTCGACGGTCTTCGCCTCGACGCGACACAGAACATCTACGACGATTCCGCCGATCACGTCGTCGCGGCGCTGGGTCGAGCGGCCCGGTCCGCAGCCGGATCACGATCGATCATCATCGTGGCCGAGAACGAGCCGCAGAACACCGATCTTGTTCGTCCCGCCGAGGCGGGCGGCTTTGGGCTCGACGCGGTGTGGAACGACGATCTGCATCATTCGGCGATGGTGGCGGCCACCGGACGCAGCGAATTCTACTATAAGGATTACGAGGGCAGTCCGCAGGAGCTGATCTCGGCCGCCAAGTACGGATATCTGTTCCAAGGCCAGATCTATGGCGCCTCCGGCGAGCCGCGGGGCACCCCGGCGCTCGACCTCAACCCCGACGCTTTCGTGACCTTCACGCAGAACCACGACCAGGTCGCCAATTCTGCCCGTGGTTTGCGTCTGCATCAGGTGACGAGCCCGGCCACGGCCCGCGCCATCACGGCTTTTTCGATCCTGATGCCCGGCACGCCGATGCTGTTTCAAGGACAGGAATTCTGGGCCTCGGCGCCGTTTCGCTATTTTGCCGATCATCATCCCGACCTCGCCAAATTGGTGCGGGCCGGACGGCATCAATATCTGGCGCAGTTTCCAAGCCTCGCGACGCCCGCCAGTCAGGCCCAATTGCCCGATCCGGAATCGCTGAAGACCTTCGAGATCTGCAAGCTCGATTGGAGCGAGGTGGAGCGCAATGCCGAAATCCTCAACATGCACCGCGACCTGTTGCGGCTACGGCGGGACGACCGGGCCTTCAACTCGCATCACCGCCCGGCGGCCGATGGCGCCGTTCTGGCCCCCAATGCCTTTCTGGTGCGGTTTTTGGAGCGGGACGGAGACGACCGGCTGATGATCGTCAATCTCGGCCGCGACCTCAATCGGCCTGGCTTTTCGGAACCGCTCGTGGCACCTCCGCGCGGGAAGGCCTGGGCGGTCCAGTGGTCGAGCGAAGACCCCGCTTACGGAGGCACAGGCACGCCTGACGTCGAGACTGCAAAAGGCTGGCACATTCCCGGCCAGTGCGCGATCGTGATGCGGCCCGTCGATCCGAAGGTAGCCTCCAGCATGCCGATCGACCCACCGAGCTCTCCGGATGACCGGACCGGCAAGGCCCCTCCGCAGACCTGAGGTGAAGGGGTCACACCACGACGGTGTAGACGAGGTAGACGAACAAGGCCGCCCCGAGCAACACGAGCATCGCCGCGAGCGCGACGTCGAGCCTCGCTCCGCTCCCTGGCCGGACGTCCGCGCTGTCGATGTCGCGGGCCGTCTTCCGGTAGCGGATCGTCGCCAGGATCATGGTCGCGCCGCCGAGCGCGATCAGAATCAGACCCGCGACGTTGCCGGTGGCATGCCCGCTCACCGAAAGGGGGCGTCCCGCCAACGACTTGCTCGCGATCTCAAGGAAGAGGTCGAATTTCTCGACCAGAAACCCGAACGCCATGATCGATATAGCGGTTCGGACCCAGGCCAGAAACGGTCGCTCGTTAGCCGCATGGTCGCTGTATCGCTCGATCATCGTGTTCGCCTCACCGAGAATGGACCGGCTCAACGCAGCGTCGGCTAAACCATGAACTTGATGCACATCGGCGTGCCGTGCGCGAGGGAGCCATGATCCGACAAGGTCCCGCTCGCTGCATCGATGCGGAAGATCGAGATGCGGTCGCTCTTCTGGTTGGCGACGAGCAGGAACGTCCCGGTGGGGTCGATCGCGATGTTGCGCGGAATATGCCCGCCGCACGGATGGTGGCCAACCGGTGTGAGATGGCCGGTATCCGCGTCCAGCCTATGGATGACGATGCTGTCGTGGCCCCGGTTAGACGCATAGACGAAACCGGCCGGATGCAATTGCAGATCGGCGGCGTCGCTCGGCCCAGTAAAATCGGGCGGCAGCATCGGCACGGTCTGGATCATCTGGAACGTGCCCGTGTCGGCCTCGTAGCGCAGCGACGTCAGGGTCGAGTCGAGTTCGCCAACCAGAAGAGCGATGTCCCCGTTGGGGTGGAATAGGAAATGGCGTGGCCCGGAGCCCGGCGTCAGCGCGAGGCTCGCCGCGGCCGGTTCCGACAGGTGTCCCTCCGACAACCGATAGGAGAACAGACGATCGAGACCGAGATCGGCCACGATTGCGAAACGGCCGTCCGGGCTCGGCAGAATGCAATGCGCGTGTGACCGCTCCTGACGCTCGGCATTCGGCCCCTGCCCCACATGGCGAACGCTGGATATCGGCGCGCCGAGGCCGCCATCCGGGCGAACCGGGAATATCACAACGGCACGATCCGGCCCTTCCCCGGCTGGCGCCAGCGCATAATTGGCGGCCAGCACATGGTGCCCGTCCGGGTCGAGGCCGGTATGCGCCGTGGTGCTCCCAAGGCTCGGTTGCTTGTTAATATAATGGAGGCGGTTAGTCGCCGCGTCGAAGCGGAAAGCCGTGACGGTTCCCTCGTGCCAGCCAAACACTTCGGAACCGGCATAGATGCAGCCGGTGGCCGCCTTTACGGAGAGATAGGTCGGATTGTCGATCCCGCGCTCCTCGCAGAGCAACTCGGCCGTGCCGACCGCTGAATCGAAGCGGAAGACGGACAATCCGACGCCGGCCGCGGTACCGAAATACGGCGTGTCACGATTGAGGCTGCCGACCACCATCATGCTCGTGCTCAAAGACGTCGTCTCCCCCGCTGCGGTCTTGTCCCGAAACCTTATGTCAGGACGCGGCGCGGGAAGTCCACCATCCATGCAGGGCTCGACCGACGCTCGTGTTTCCTCGATCGATCCATTCGGGTAAGGCTGCGCGACCACGCGCGACAAAGGGGAATCGATGCGACAGAGAACCGGCCGCCTCATTCGCGAGACACCCCTCATCGTGGCCGCTTGTGCGCTGACCCTGCTGTTTCCCTTTGCGGGCGTGGCCGCATCCGCATCGATGGCGCAACCCGCGATAGTGGCGATCGACACGACGGCCTTTCAGGCATTTCTCGAGGGGATTTGGCCGGAAGCTCAGAGCCGGGGTGTTTCGCGCGCGGTCTTTGACGCCACCTTCGCGGCCATGACGCCGGATGCTGCGCTGGCGCCGCTGACCCGCTCGCAACCCGAATTCGCCAAACCCATCGGCGCGTATCTCGCGGCGCAAGTCACGCCAGCGCGGGTCGCGGCCGGTCGCGCTGAGGAGGCCCGCTGGGCCAGCGATCTCAGCGCGATCGAGAGCCGCTACGGTGTACCGCGATCCCTTCTGGTGGCGGTCTGGGGCCTCGAAACCAACTATGGCGCCTCGACCGGGCGCAAGGATGTGGTGCGTTCGCTGGCGACGTTGGCGGCCATGAACTACCGGCCGACGCTGTATCGGGCCGAACTGCTGGCTTGCCTCGACCTGCTCCAAAAAGGTGACGTGCGGCGGCAGGATCTCGTCGGATCCTGGGCCGGTGCGATGGGGCAACCGCAATTCATGCCCTCGAGCTTCGTCAAATATGCCGTCGATCAGGACGGCAACGGCCGCCGGGACATCTGGGGGAGCGTGCCCGATTCGCTCGCATCCATCGCTAATTTTCTGCGTCAGCAGGGATATAGACCCGACCGGCCATGGGGCTTCGAGGTGAAGCTGCCGCAGGGGTTGGATGTTGCGATCGGCCGGGGCAGCTTTGCGGACTGGGCCGCGCGCGGCGTCACGCGCGCCGACGGCTCGCCGCTCCAAAGCCCGGGCGACGCCGTCTTGTTCTTTCCGGCTGGCGCATCTGGGCCCGCCTTCCTCGTGACCGAGAATTTCGAGGTGCTGAAGACCTATAATTTCTCCGACGCCTATGTGCTGAGCGTCGCGCAATTGGCGGACCGCATGGAGGGCGGCGCGACCATCGAGGCCGCTTGGCCGACGGCCGTACCCATGTCGCGACCGGATCGGATCGCCCTTCAGACGCGCCTCGTTGCTCTCGGCTTTCCGGTCGATAATCGCGAAGGCCGGATCAGTCTCGCCTTGCGGGACACGATCCGGCTGGCACAGGCCCGCATCAAGATGGTGCCGGACGGCAACCCGACGAGCGCATTGCTCCGCGCCCTGTCGAGCCAGTAGCCGACCGCGCCAGCCGCGATCCTCAAGGGACCGGCGTCGCGATCGCGTCGGCGATGCTGACGGACTTCGGCAGCAACCCCAATGTCGCGAAGGCGTCGGCCACCTTCTGCTGCTCGGCCGCGACTCCCGTCGTGATGCGAGCGACGCCATAGCTTTGTCGGCCGAGCGCGGTCGCGATGATCGAAGCCGGAATATGAATCGCGTCGCTTAGTTGCGCCGCGGCCTCGGCCTGGTGCGCACTCACCCATTGGTCGGTGTCGTCGAGAGCCGCGATCACCACGTCGATCGCCTTCGCGTTCTTGGCCGAAAAGGTCTTCGACGCGAGGTAGAATTGTGCGTTCGGGACGAGATCGGTCCCGGTCACCAGAGTCCTGGCGCCCGTGCCGACCTGTCCAGCCGCATAATAGGGATCCCAAATCGCCCAGGCGTCGACGGAGCCGCGCTCGAAAGCGGCCCGCGCATCGGCGGGGGCCAGGAACACCGGCTTGATGTCCGTGTAGGCGACGCCGGCCCTTTCGAGCGCCTTGACCAGCAGATAATGGACGTTCGACCCCTTGTTGAGCGCCACCGACTTGCCCTTCAGATCCGAAACGGCGCGGATCGTGCTGTCTTTCGGAACCAGGATCGCTTCACCCAATGGCGCAGGCGGCTCGCTCGCCACATAGACGATCGGCACACCGGCGGCTTGCGCGAAAATGGGCGGTGCCTCGCCGGTCGCACCGATATCGATCGCGCCCGCATTCAGCCCTTCGAGCAGTTGCGGTCCCGCTGGAAACTCGGTCCAGGTCACGCCGTAGCCGATCGCCTTCAGCTTGGCATCGAGTTCACCCCTCGATTTCAGCAGGATCAGCGTTCCGTATTTCTGATAGCCGATCCGCACCACCGGATCGGCGGCATGGGCCGGAACCTCGCAGAGAAGAGTAGCGGCTCCAACCACCATCGCGGCGATGAAACGCACATGTCCGACCATCGAAAAGTCTCCATCCGTTACGGCATAGCACCCAAGACCCAACTGGAACTTGCAATGTCTATTGATTTTGTCAACTTATAGAAGTGGCTGCGACGACGGGTGAATGAGGCATGAGCAACAGGTCCAGGGCCCTTGGCGTGAACGAGGTGAGGCCATTTCGCCAATTCGGCTTAGGCGTTCCGTTGGCGGTCGGGAATGTCGCGTCGCACCTGCAAGGCTGGTTGGTCCCGGCCGTGCTGCTCCTCGCTTGGCAGCTCGCCAGCCAATTCGGCTTCGTGCCCGATACAATCCTGCCGCGCCCCTCTGCGGTGCTCATGACGGCCTGGAAGACGACCCTGACGGGCGAGCTTCCGGCCAATATGGCGGTCAGCTTTCTGCGAGCCATCACCGGATTCGTGGTTGGCGGCAGTATCGGTTTCATACTCGGCTTGTCGAACGGCCTCTCCCGCCTCAGCTATCGGCTCACCGACACGACCCTGCAGATGCTTCGGAACGTGCCGCATCTGGCGCTGATCCCGCTCGTCATCCTGTGGTTCGGCATCGGCGAATCCGCTAAGCTTTTCCTGGTGGCGCTGGGAGTCTTTTTCCCGGTCTACCTGAACACGCTCCATGGTGTCCGCTCGGTCGATCCGCAGTTGATCGAGATGGGCCGGAGCTATGGCATGTCGCTCCCGACGCTGTTTCGACGCGTCATTTTTCCCGGCGCTCTCCCCTCGATCTTCGTCGGGATCCGATTCGGCCTCGGCATCATGTGGCTAACCTTGATCGTCGCCGAAACCATCGCGGCTCAATCCGGCCTCGGCTACATGGCCATGCAGGCGCGGGAATTCATGCAGACCGACATCGTCGTCATGGCGATCGTGATCTATGCGCTTTTGGGCAAGCTGGCCGACGAGGCCGCAACGTGGGTCGAGCGCCTCTGCATGCCGTGGCGCGCCTCGCCCGCGTCGAGCGCGCCATGAGCCTCGCTCCACGGCAGGAGGCAGTTGTCGCCTCGCCCACGAAGGGCGTGTCAATCGCGATCGACCGGATCGGCAAGAGCTTCGAGGGCACCCATGTCCTATCGGGGCTGTCGCTGCACGTTCCGGCCGGAGAGTTCCTGGCCGTCGTCGGGCGCAGCGGCTCGGGCAAAAGCACTTTGCTGCGACTGATCTGCGGGCTCGATCAGCCCACCGCGGGACGGCTGACCTTCGACGGCGGGCCGGCCCAGCCCGGCAACGCCCGCATCATTTTTCAGGAGCCGCGCCTGCTGCCTTGGGCTTGTGTGCTCGATAATGTCGAGATCGGTCTGAAGGCCGAGGTCCCGCGGCAGGCTGGCCGAAGCCTCGCGATCGACGCACTCCGGGCGGTCGGGCTCGAGGCGCGCGCCCAGGATTGGCCGACCGTTCTCTCCGGCGGGCAAAAGCAGCGGGTCGCGCTAGCCCGGGCGCTGGTCAGCCGCCCTGGCCTGCTGCTGCTCGACGAGCCGCTCGGCGCCCTCGATGCCTTGACGCGGCTCGAGATGCAGACGCTGCTGGCTGATGTCTGGACCACACAGGGTTTCACGGCCGTGCTGGTGACCCATGACGTGGCCGAGGCGGTTCGGCTGGCCGATCGCATCATCGTGCTGCAAGATGGCGCCATCACGCTCGATGTTCTCAATGCGGCGCCGCGGCCGCGCCCGACCCGCCATGTCGAGGCGCTTGATCTCGAGGAGCGATTGCTGACGCAACTCATGTCGACCTGAGCGGACGCGCCACTCGTCGAGATGCCCTCAGCGCTGCGCCCCGGCTCCGTTCGCCACGAGCACATAGCCTCGCGTCTTGCCGTCATTATCGGAATCGATCGTATTCATGGCGTCGAACAGGTCTGATGCCATGACCCACACGGGCGGATATTTGTAGCGCGCAACATCCAAGATGAGAAAACGATCCTAGTGGCGAAATGTGGCCGCCCCGCTCCTGATCCAGCGATTTCCGCAAATAGTTGACGATGACCACATGCTTTCTGGTCGAAAGATAATCGCCGGCTGTTTTGCGAAACACGTCGAGGCCGCCGGGGGCCGCATGATGCACCTCGACGAGCAAGGGATGCAGAGCCAAGAGGCCGCCGAGTTGATCGAGTGTCATACCCTGGCGAGCCAGCACGTCGCGCGGCAGCACCGATTCGGTCCTTTGGTCGAGCACGTTATCTTGCGTGAAGACCGCATAGGGTTGGTAGGGCGGGCTGCTGGGCGCGGGCGTTTTCAGCGCGTTGAGCGTCATGACGAGACTGGCGACACCGCAATAGGCCTGCGTTTTTTGCGTCTCGAAGGCGACGCTGATCGGCAGGTAGGCATCGAGAGGCTTTGTCTCGAGAAGCAGAGCCTCCCCCTGATCAGACGAAAGATCAATGAGCCGGGTCGGAAGCGCCAGCGTTTCCGCCGACACGCCGGTCGTCGACAGCACCCAGCAGAGAAGCAAACGGCTTGAGAATGGTGACACGGCTGGTCCTTTCCGGCGACCGAGCGCCGAGATGGCCGTAACGGTTGCGAGCCGTCATTCAGTGATAGCGTAGCAGGATCCTTGACCGTCGTGCAGGTGCCGCGACTTTATAGCAGCAAACCAAGATCGGATGGATGTTGTCGCTCATCCTCCATCTCAGCCATTCAACCGGTCATCCTCAAGCGCGTTGCCACCACGGCCGCCACCTGGACGTGCAGGACTCCCGTGTACTTGTAACGATCGACGGTGGCGATTGATCACATATCGCTTTCGCGAGGTCGACGTAGCGATACGAATCCGCTATACGGTATAATTCATTAATGTCTGCGCGCGCACACTTGCAGGTAATTGTCCTTATCAAACAGTCGTCACGACGGAGCTGCAATTTGACAATAACCGGGTCTTTTCCGGGCACGATGGCGACGGCAGACAGACGATGTCGAGCCCTCAAGATGGTGTGGTCCAACCCGACTATCAGCGTTGATCGCCAGGCAAATGAGAGCGGCTGTGCCGGCGCCTGATGTCCGTCGCGGTTGCGGAGATTCGCAGGAGGAGTCCCGTCTGCGCGAGTTGGATAGTTTCCGCATCCTCGACAGTGAGCCGGAAGCCGAGTTCGACGACATCGTCGGGTTCGTCGCGGGGATCTTCGATGTCCCGATCGCCTTCGTGTCCTTGATCGAAAGCGAGCGCCAGTGGTTAAAGGCCGCCGTGGGGATCGACGGCCTGAGCATCTCGCGGCGTCTCTCCTTGTGCAGCCATACTATTTCGTCCGACGATATCCTTGTCGTACCCGACGCACGGCTTGACGCTCGGTTTGCCGAAAATCCCTATGTGATCGGGGATCCGAACATTCGATTTTACGCGGGAGCACCGCTGATTACGGCGACCGGATCTCGCATCGGCTCGATCTGCATCGTCGATACAAAGCCGCGACTGCCCTTGTCCGACCGCGAACGCGATCTTCTCCGTCAGGCCTCGCATACAACCATGAGGCTGATCGAGAAGCGCCGCGACGCCTTCGTGAGCGGCACGATGACGGCCTTCGCCGACACCACCGATCTCGCCTTACTGTCGACCGACCAGCACGGCATCGTGGTGTTCGCCAACAAGGCAGCCGAGCTTCTGTTCGGTCACCGTCGCGCCGAGATTGTCGGTCGCAATGTCGAACTCATCATCCCGGAGCGGTTTAGGCTGGATCACGCCCATGCGATGGCAATGATACGAGAGGGGGCGCCCTCAAGAATGTCGGGCAAGACGATCGAGTTGCCGGCGGTTCATCGCGATGGCCACGAAATCGCGATCGAATTCTCGTTTTTCCAGTGGAAGAGCCCTTCGGGCCTCGGCATGGGCTCGGTCATGCGGGACATCACCGAGAGGCGGCAGCGGGATATGCGCCTCTTGCGGCTCGCCCATCACGATCCCCTCACGGGTCTTGTCAATCGCAGGCACCTGAACGAATACCTGGACGGCTTGATGGCCTCCGAGACGCGGTTTTCGGTGCTGATGCTCGATCTGGACCGGTTCAAGGAGGTCAACGATCACATCGGTCACGCGGCCGGCGACACGCTCCTCCAGACCATCGCGCTGCGGCTGACGGCGGCACTCGATCAAGCTGCCATCCTGTCGCGCTGGGGCGGCGACGAGTTCCTGGTCGTGCTTCCGGATGTAGCGGATGCGGTCGAATTCGGCCGACAAGCGTCGAAACTTCTCGATGTCTTCGCCAAGCCGTTCGACGTGTCGGGCAATAACGTCATCATTGGCGCGAGTGTGGGTGGTGCGATCTGGCCAAACCACGGTTCAGACCGGGATGAGGTGATCGCCAGCGCCGATCTGGCCCTCTATCGCGCCAAAAACGACGGCGGTCGTCACTTCCGCCTGTTTGACTTCCCGATGCGCGACCGCGTCGCGGCCCGGCATATGCTTCGGGACGATTTGCGACGCGCGATCAGACACGATGAATTGCGCCTATTCTATCAGCCGCAGGTCTCGTTCGCGACAGGCGCGATCGTCGGCGTGGAAGCCTTGATGCGATGGCAACATCCGGAGCGCGGCCTTCTTCTGCCCAAATCGTTCATGCATGGACTCGAGGAAGGCTCGCTGGCTCTGCATGCGGGTTGGTGGACCCTCGAGGAGGCCTGTCGCCAAGCGGCCGCCTGGCGTCAAGACGGAATTCCTCCGTTGAAGATGAGCGTCAATCTGTTCGGAGCGCAGATCCGGTCAGGCAATCTCGCGAAGGTCGTGACGGAGGCTCTCGCCCGTCATGACCTGACTCCGGACTCTCTTGAACTCGAAGTAACAGAAACAATCGCGTTACAAAACGACGATGCCATGCTCTCGCCGCTTCGAGAGCTTCGCAATATTGGAGTCGGGATCGCGTTCGACGATTTCGGAACCGGCTTTGCGTCGCTGAGTTCGCTGCGGCGCGTTCCCCTGACCTCTCTCAAGGTAGACCAAAGCTTCGTCCGCAACATCTTGACCGATAAGCACGATGCCGCAATCGTCCGGGCGATCGTTTCGATAGGGCTGGACTTCGACGTCACGGTGATCGCCGAAGGCCTCGAGACGAAGCTTCAGGCCGATATGCTTCGAGCGATGGGGTGCCAGGTGGGCCAGGGACACTGGTTCGGCAAAGCGGTCGATCCGGATGTTTTGGCAAAGCGTCTGTCGCGCGCGGGGGGCGCCCAACGAAACGGACGTGGCTGAGGCCGTCACCGCGCCCTTCCGGCTTGGCGAGTCTGCTATCGGCTCGCGGCGGCCTTGAGCGGAAGTCGCTCCAGGCCAAGCAACAACGCCAGCGTGGTGACGACCAGAACCATCGTCAGCGCGGCACCCGAGAAGATATCGCCGCGGTCCGTCTGACCAAAGATCGCGACCGGCAGCGTCACCCATCCCGGCGGATACAGCATGACGGTGGCGCCGAGTTCGCCCATCGAGAGGGCAAAGCTGAGCCCAAACGCGGCCACGAGATAGGGTGCGATCAGCGGAAGCGTCACGTGGATGAGTTGGTAGGACGGCCGCGCGCCAAGGCTCGAGGCGACCTGTTCGTAATCCGGAGCGAGGCGCATCAGGCCAGCCGAGACGGTGCCGAACGTGAAGGCCGACACCAGCACGAAGTGAGCGATCAGCACGATCGCGATTGTGCCGTTGAGCAGGAACGGCTTTTGGCTGAATCCGACCAGCAAGCCAAGGCCGACCGAGACCGACGGCACCGCACTCGGAACGAAGAACAGCAGACCGAGAAGTCGGCCCCAGCGTTCTCCCTGCAGTCGCAAGGCCAAAGCCGCCCATGTCCCGGCCACCAGCGCCACAAGGCTCGCCACGAGCCCGGTCGCGAGGCTCGCCCAGATGGCATCGCGCGAGGCGCCGGACACCACATCGCTATAATGCTCGACCGTGAACCCGGTCGGCAGCACGCCGCTCCATTGCTGCGAAAAGCTCGCCACCACGATGACGGCGAGCGGTGCCAGAAACAGCACGCCGAGCAGCAACGCGGCCAGGATCCAGATGACGATGCGGCCCGAGCGCGACCAAACCAGCATGGTCAGGCCCCAAACCGGCGCGCGGCCGTGCGGTAAAGCCCAAATAAGCCGAGCGACAAGGCCACGTTGACGACCGCGATGATGCAGGCGGTCTGATAATCCGACTCTTGGATAGCCTTGTCGTAGATCAACAACGGCAGGGTGATGACGCCCTTGGCCCCAATGAAGAGCACGATGCCGAACTCGTTGACGGTCAGCAGCAAGCAGAGGCTGCCGCCGGCGATCAACGCCGGGACCGCGGCCGGCAGGATCACTTGCGCGACGATCCGCCATGGACGTGCGCCGAGGATGCTTGCAGCCTCGATCTGACTGCGGTCGAGCAGCGAGAACGAGGCGAGCAGCGGCCGCAACACGAAGGGCGTGTAAACCGTCACCTCGGCCAGCACGACCCCCCATGCGGAATAGAGAAAATCGACGGGGGGCGCCGTCAGGTGAAAGCCCTGAACCAGCGCTTCATTCAGGATGCCGGCCGAGCCATAGATGAACGTGAACGCCAGCGTGATCAGAAAGGTTGGCAGCGCGATGAACGTGTCGATCAACCGGGCGATGAAGCGACTTCCCGGAAACGGCACGAAAGCAAGCATCAGCGCCAGCACGAGGCCAAGCACGACGCAGCCGACCGTGGAGGCGACCGCGATCGTCATGGTGTTAAGCAGAGCGCCGACGAACGAGCGAGAGGTGACGACCTGCAGCGCCGCTTGTGCCGTGAACCCCCCGCTCTCGTCGAGAAACGCCGTTCGAACGATCAAGGCGAGCGGATAGAAGAACAAGACAGCGAGCAGCAGCGCCGGGGGGACGATCCAGGCGCCCCCGAATGTCAGGGGTTTCGATCGCGGCGTCGAGACAACCGCGTCAGCCATTGAGATCGTCGGCGATGAGGGTCGCGTCGCTCGGCGCGAAGAAGAGGTCTATCGCGGTCCCTGAACGCGGCAGCGCCGGCAGCCGAGTCGCAACGACGCGGATCGGAGTTCCGTCGATCTCGAGCACGAGATGGGTGAGTTCGCCTTGCCAATGGACCTCGCGCAGCACCCCCTGGATACAGTTGGATTGAGCGTCTTCGCGCGTCAGCGTGACATGTTGCGGTCGAACGCAAAGCAGGCGCTCGGTCCCGGCGGTTTCGCCCTGTCCGGCAGCCACCAACGACACCGCTCCAGACCGGACGGTGGCAAAGCCGTTCGACGTGCCGGGGTGGAGCACCGTCACCGGCAGCAGGTTCGCGCGACCGAGAAACTCCGCTGCGAAGCGGTTGGGCGGGCGGCGATAGAGATCGGCGGTCGCTCCATGTGCCGAAATCGCGCCGTCCTTCATGATCGCGATCTTATCGGCGAGCGTCAGCGCTTCGCTTTGGTCGTGAGTCACATAGAGGATCGTCAGATCGGGAAGATCACGGTGCAGGCGCGCGATCTCCTCCACCATCGAGCGACGGATCTGCGCGTCGAGGGCCGAGAGCGGCTCATCGAGCAGCAGGACACGGGGGCGGACCGCGAGCGCGCGCGCGATCGCGACGCGCTGCTGCTGGCCACCCGAGAGTTCACGCGGATAGCGCTTGGCATAGGGGGCCATGCCGACGATCCGCAGCGCATCGGCGACCCGCTCGGCCACCAAAGCCTTGGGCGCGGCTTGAGCATGAAGCCCGAACGCGACATTCCCCTCGACCCGCATATGCGGAAACAGCGCGTAATTCTGCACCACCATGCCGAGCCCACGCTCGTAGGGAGGCAGGTCGGTGACGTCTGTCGTGCCGATGCGAATGCGGCCGCTGACCGGCCGCACGAAGCCCGCGACCGCACGAAGCGCGGTCGTCTTGCCGGACCCGGACGGGCCGATCAGCGCCAGAATCTCGCCGGCCGCGATGTCCAGCGTCATCGGCTTCAGCACCACCGCGCCGCGATAGGCGACCGTCACCTTGTCGAAGGAAACGCTCGATCCCCGGACGGCGACAGCTGCGGCTGGCGCCTCAGACGCGGCCAGAGCCGAGACCGACATGCTCAGCTGCCGGTCGCTTGGCGCCAGCGGGCCACATCACCCGGCAGATCCTTGAGCACCGCCGCCCAATCGGGCGTCCACACCGTCACGCCCTGCATGGCCTCGTGCAGCTTGGCGAAGTTGGCGTCCGTCGGGGTCACGTCCTTGCGGACCGGAACGCCGATCGCGATGGACGACACGGTCGATTGGGCCTCTTTGCTGAGCAAGAAGTCGATCAGTTTCTTCCCGTTCTCGGCATCGGGCGCGCCCGTCACGAGGCCAACGTAATAGGGAAGCGCCAACGTCGAGCGCTCGCCGTTCGGTCCGGCGGGCCAGAACACGCGAATGTTGGGGTTCTGCGCCATCTGCGACATGTTCATCTGCAGATCGCCGTTGGCGACATGCAGCTCGCCCTTGTTGACGAGGGCCGTCAGCTTGCCGGTCGAGGCCGAGGGGCCGACGTTATTGTCCTGCAGCTTCTTGAGAAATTCGAAGCCCGCATCCTTGCTGCCGAAGGCATGGATCACCTGCAGCATCACGGCAGTGCCGTCACCGGCTTGACCTGGCGTCGAATATTGAATCTTGCCCTTGAACGACGGCTCCAGCAGATCGGCATAAGTCTTCGGCGCCTGCTTCAGCACCGCGGCGTTGTAGATGAAGTTCATGTAGTTGTTGACGAGCGGCTGATAGGTGGCGCTACCGCCGTCGATCTCGGAGGCGGCATCCGGCTTAAAGGTCTGCAGCAGACCCTCGGCCTCGGCACGCTGGATGAAGGGCGGCAGGGTGACGAGCACATCCGCCTGCGGGTTCGACTTCTCCTTGGCGACACGCTCGACGACACCGCCGGACCCTGCCTCGATATATTGAACCTTGACGCCCGTCGCCTTGGTGAAGGTGTCGAATTGCGTCTCGAACCAGCTCCCCTTGCCATCATGAAGGCCGTCGGCCGCGTAGATCGTGACGACGTCGGATGCCGCCCAAGCCGGCGTGGCGAGTGCGGTCGCGGCAAGCAGAATTGCCGAAAGAATGGCCTTCATGGAATGGATCCCCGGTCAGAATGAAGAACCGGTAGGCGCCGCCTATGAAAGCGATGTGACTGTCGGATGAAGCTGACGTGACGCCGCTACGGCAGGTGCTGGTGTGGCCGCGCGGTTTTTGCCAGGGTCAACAATCGGGCGATGGCATGATGATCGAAGCCCCCGATCCCCTCCCGCACGTCGGCGCTGATGGCGGCCGCGAGCGCAACGGGGTCGCGCCACCGAAGCGCCCCGATAATCTCCTGATGCCGATCGACCACATAGAGCTCGGCCACATGCTCCATCGCGATCCCGAGCACCGGACCGAGTTGCAGCCAGACGCTCTCGATCATCGGCATCGCGATCTGATCCGGATTGGCCCGGTAGATCGCGCGATGGAATTGCTGATTGGCCAGCAAGGCCGCCGATTGATCGGCACGTGCTATCGCATCGTCAATGTCATGATCCATGACGAGAAGATGGTCGATCTGTTGGTCCGTCATCGAAACGATCGCCCGTTGCGCGGCATGCTGTTCGAGTGCGATCCGGAGAGAGATCAACGCTTCGAACCGCTCTGGCGTGACGAGCGGCACGACGATGCGGCGGTTCTCGAGAAAATTCAGCGCTCCGATCGAGGTCAACCGGCGCAGCGCCTCGCGAACCGGCGTCGGGCTGCTGTCGAGCGCAGCGGCGAGACCGCGGATCGTGAGAGCCGCGCCAGGGCGCACCGCGCCGACCATGATGGCCTGCCGCAGCCGCGCATGGACATGATCGTGGGTTGTCATCCCGTCCGGCTTAGCCAGTGCGGGAAGTACGAGCTCGTTCAATCGCTTGCGCTCCAAACCCCGCGCCTTCCCTGGTGACCAAGCGGTCACGACCACGCCCGCAACCTTGATCGTGACCATAAAAAGTGGCACAGCCTCGGGATTGTGATCACAAATGAAGTTTTCCGACATGTCTGTCCAGACCCACGATCCTGATGCGTTCAAGCTTTGGCTTGAAGAGAACGGGCAGATCGAGAGCATCCAAGCCGTGGTCTGCGACCTCAACGGCATCATGCGCGGCAAGCGCGTTCCCGTTGGGCAGGCCGCCAAGGTGCTGGGTGGCGGCATTCGCATGCCGTTATCGATCGTCGGCGTCGACGTCTGGGGCGAGGATATCGTCGGCAACGAGCAGGTGTTCGCCAGCGGCGACATGGACGGGATCTGCGGCGTGACGGGGCGCGGCGCGCTTCCGGTCAATTGGACGTCGCGGCCAAGCGCACTGGTGCCGCTCTGGATGTTCCTCGAAGACGGAACGCCATTCCTCGCCGACCCGCGTCAAGCGCTGGCGTCCATCGTGCGCCAATATAGCGCCCTCGGCCTCCGCCCGGTCGTCGCCACCGAAATGGAATTTTATCTGATCGACCCCGAGCCTGACAGCGCGGTTCCGCCGATCTCGCCCTACACGGGCAAGCGCCTCGATTCCGACGCGATCCTCTCGATCGACGAGCTCGATGATTTCGGCGAGTTCCTGTCCGACGTCTACAAGGAATGCGCCCGCCAGAACGTGCCGGCCGATGCGGCCATCGCCGAGAACGGTATCGGTCAATTCGAGATCAACCTGCTCCATAGCGACGATCCCTTGAAGGCCGCCGACGACGCCATCTTCTTCAAGCGCATCGTGAAGGGTGTCGCGCGCCGCCACGGCCTGGCCGCGACCTTTATGGCTAAGCCGTACGGCACCCGTTCGGGCAATGGCATGCATTGCCATTGCAGCGTCATCGACAGCGACGGCAAGAATATCTTCGACAATGGAACGGCGGAAGGCTCACCGATCCTGCGACATGCGGTTGCGGGGATGTTGCGCGGCATGGCCGAGACGACCCTGCTGTTCGCACCGCATTTCAATTCTTACCGCCGCCTCCGGCCCGACACGCATGCGCCGACCACGATCGCCTGGGGCTATGAGAACCGCACGGCGGCGATCCGCATTCCCGGTGGCAATCCCGTGGCCCGGCGCATCGAGCACCGCGTCGCCGGCGCCGATTCCAACCCCTATCTGTCGATCGCCGCGATCCTCGGGGCGGCGCTGGTCGGCATTCGCAACGAATGGGAGCCGACACCGGACATCCCGGGCCGCACCTACGGAACCGATAGCCTGCCGAAAATCCCATCCGATTGGGGCCAGGCGGTGGACGCGTTCGAAAGCGGCGACATCGCGGCCCAAATCTTCGATCCGATTCTGCGCGACATGCTGGTGGCCTGCAAGCGGCAGGAGATCGCAGGCTTCGCCGAGCAGGTGACGGATTACGAATTCAGCGCCTATCTCGAGATCGTCTGACCGGCAGGTCGGCTCAACCGTCTCTCACGCATCGGAGCACACTGTCATGGCGTCGCGGAGCCCGTCGACCGCAGCGCGTCAAACCCACGCGCCGTCCTATTATGCCGCCACCGCCAACGACAAGACGGTTCGGCCGAGCCTGACGGACGACATTTGCGCCGATGTCTGCGTGATCGGGGCCGGATTCACGGGACTATCGGCCGCGCTGGAGCTCGCGGAGCGGGGTTTTTCGGTCGTGGTGCTCGAAGCCGTGCAGATCGGCTTCGGCGCGTCGGGGCGGAACGGCGGCCAGATCGTCAATGGCTATAGCCGTGATCTCGACGTGATCGAGAAACGCTACGGCGAACCGGCCGCAACGGCGCTCGGCGCGATGTCGCTCGAAGGCGCCAGCATCATCAGGAGCCGCATCGCCAAATATCACATTGCCTGCGACCTCGTGGACGGCGCGTTTTTCGCCGCCTTTACGGACAAGCAGATGAAGGAGCTCGAACATCAGAAGCGGGTGTGGGAGCCGCATGGGCATGACGGCCTCGAGATGGTGGACCGCTCCGACGTTCCGGCCATCGTGGCCTGCGACCGCTATGTCGGCGGCATGGTCGACCGGCATGGCGGTCACATCCACCCGCTCAATCTTGTGCTCGGCGAAGCGGCGGCGTTCGAGAGCCTGGGCGGACGCATCTTCGAACACTCCAGCGTCGTCACGGTCGAGACCGGCGCCGCCCCTCTGGCCCGCACGGCCGAAGGATCGGTCGCATGCAAGGTGCTGCTGGTCTGCGGCAATGCCTATCTCGGCAAGCTGCTGCCTGAGATCGGCGACAAGATGATGCCGGTCTCGAGCCAGATCATCGCGACCGAGCCGCTGGACGCAGCTTTGGCCGATGAGCTTCTGCCGGCGAATTACTGCGTCGAGGATATGAACTACATCCTCGATTACTATCGCCGCACGGCCGATAATCGCATCCTCTACGGCGGTGGCGTCGTGTATGGCGGCCGCGACCCGGCCAGCGTCGAAGCGCGGCTGCGGCCGCAACTCGCCAAGACCTTTCCGCGCCTCGCGAGCGTTCGCTTCGACTATGCCTGGAGTGGGAATTTCGCCCTTACGCTGACGCGTGTGCCGCATGTGGGACAGCTCACGCCGACGGTTTATTTTTCGCACGGCGATAGCGGTCACGGCGTCACCACGACCCACCTGCTCGGCAAGATCCTGGGCGAGGCGGTCGCGGGCCAGGCCGAACGGTTGGATGTATGGAGCAGCCTGCCCTATTACCCATTTCCGGGTGGATCGACCTTTCGGGTGCCCCTCACCGCCCTGGGCGCCTGGTGGTACGGCCTGCGGGATCGGCTAGGCGTTTAACGCCCGCATTCGGAAAAGATCGAGGTTCGCCATGTCGCCCCGCCCCGTCCCGTCCCGGCCCTTGATCGGCATTCTCTGCTGCACCAATACGGTGTCGAACCAAAATGCGCAGACGGTCATCAACCGCTACATCGACGCGGTCGATCGCGCTCTCGTGGGCGACATCGTGCTGATACCAACCAACAGCCGGCACGGCGATCTCGCTTCCCTGCTCGGCCGACTCGATGGTGTGGTGCTGACCGGCAGCCCCAGCAATGTCGAGGCGCGGCATTACGGCTCCGATGTCGCGACCGGGCCGTTCGATCCGGCCCGCGACGACGCCGCTCTCGCTCTGGTCCACACCGCCGCCTCGCTCAAGACGCCGGTGCTGGGCATCTGCCGAGGCCTGCAGGAGGTGAATGTCGCGCTCGGCGGAAGCTTGCGGCATGGCATCGGCGACGCGGCCGGATCGGTCGCTCACCACGCACCCGACCAGATCGAGGGGGATGCGATGTTCGAGTGGATGCACCCCGTCGCCCTCCGACAGGGCGGCGTGTTGCAGGAGACGCTGCATCGCTCGACCGCAGAGGTGAATTCCGTCCACTACCAAGGCATCGAACGGCTTGCCGATGCTTTGCAGATCGAGGCGCAAGCGCCGGACGGGACGATCGAGGCGGTATCGGCCCGCGATGCCCCGATTTTCGCGGTGCAATGGCATCCCGAATATGCTGTGCAGGACGAGGTCTCGCAGGCGGTCTTCTCGGTCTTCGCCAAAATGATGCGCCGCTGAGACATGCGGCCCGCGATCACGCGGTCGCGCTCTCGGCGAGCCCATCATCCAGGATCGCGAAAGCCTGCTCGAATTCGGCCTCGGTGATGGTCAGGGGCGGACAGAGCGTCACGACCGTTCCGCCGCCGAGCTTGAAGCTTAGTCCACGCCGCAGGCACGCATAGAGCAGGCGATCGGCGGTCGCGGCCGCATCGGGGCCGCCGATCTCCAGGCCGAAATAACAGCCGAGCCCCCGCACGTCGCGGACCATGGGGTGGCGGCTCATCAAGCCCTTGAGCCGATCGAGGCCGATGCGCCCGAGTTCATTGGCGCGGGCCACCAATCCCTCCTCGGCGATGACGTCGAGCGTCGCCAGCGCGGCGGCGCATCCCACGGGGCTCTTTTCATGCGTATAGTGACCGAGAGCCGCCTGTGGGGCGCAATCCAGCGTCGTATCGGCGATGATGGCCGCCATCGGCATGATGCCCCCACCCAGCCCCTTGCCGATCACGAGAATATCCGGCGTGGCGCCGGCCTGCTCGCAGACGAACATGGTGCCGGTGCGGGCGAGACAACTCGGAATTTCGTCGAAAATCAGCAACGCACCGTGGCGCGAGCAGCTGGCGCGCACGCGCGCCCAAAATCCCGGCGGGGGCGGCTCGACGGTGGTCCATCGCATCGGCTCGGCCAGCACGGCCGCGACGTCGCCCTGCAGCTCGAGCACATAATCGATATAGTCGGCGAAGCGCTCGAAGGGCCGGTCGTCGCCGAAGAACCGCGATGCGAGATGCAGCGGCGGTAGATGTTCGCCACCGGGCATCATCGGGCCGAGATTCTGGCGGAACAAGGCTTCGCCCCCGACCCCGATCGTGTCGAGATTGGCACCGTGGAACGCATCCCAGAACGACAGTGTTTTGTGCCGCCCCGTGGCGTAACGCGCCAGTTTCAGGGCCATGCCGACAGCGGCGGCGCCGCTCGGCGCCAGCAGGACCTTGGCGAGCGGATCGGGTGCCAAGCGTCCGAGCCGATCGGCCAAGGCGATGGCCGATCGGTTGGTGTAGCGGCGCGGGCAGAACGGGAGCGTATCGAGTTCGGCCTTGATGGCCGCCACGACGCGTGGGTGGCCATGGCCGAGTTGGTGCACGCTATTGCCGTGAAAATCGAGAATGCGGCGTCCTTCGACATCGATCAGTGTCGCGCCTTCGGCCCGTTCGATCACATCGAGGCAGGGGGTCGACAGCGACTGATGCAGGAAGACGCGCTCGTCGTCGTCGAGAAGCTGTCGGGTGGCCGAGCTGAGCCGGGCCCGCCAGGCCGACCTCAGCGGCGAGCGGTTGACATCGCCCTCGCTCGGCGCGGGCTCGTTCGCGTTTGACGCACCCATCAAGGCCGTTCGCCGCGCGCAAGCCGCCCCTCGATGGCGGCAACGACCGGCATCAGGTCGGCGACGCTGTCGATCACGTAATGCGCGCCGGACGCCGTCAGACGATCCATGGCGGAGGCCCGCATGCGCGCGAAATCCGCAGGCTCGAGCGCCGCAGTGTCGGCCTGCGACAGGCCGAACACATTGCCGCTGACCGCGACGCCGACCGTCCATGCGCCGCCATTCAGGCCCTCGGCGATGCCGACCTCGGTATCATCCACCTTGATGGCGCTCCAGGCTGGCCAGACACCGAGGTCGAGCAAGCTCTTGTAGAGCATGAACGGCGTCGGGCGACCGTCCGGCGTGTCGCCGGTGCAGACGAGACTGTCGGGCACGAAACCACCTTCGGCCGCGACCGGCAGGATCTCGGCCATGATGTCCCGCGTGTAGCCGGTGGTCGAGCCGATCTTGAGCCCGGCTTGCCGCAGCTTGTGCGTCACATCGGCGACACCCGGGATAACCGCCGAGAATCGCGCCGCTACCGCCTTGTTCTTCGGTACGAACACGGCATAGACGGCATCGATGTCCGGGTCGGCGGGTGTGTGGCCATGCGCTGCGGCCCAGGCCTCGGCGACGCGCGGCAGCGCCATCAGGGCCGCAATATGGGGCCGCTTGGCCATGCCCATCGGGCCGCGCGCCTCGTCGATCGAAATCGTGACGCCGAACTCGCCGAATGTTTCGACGAAGGCCCCCATGGGGGCAAGCGAGCCATGGTCCACGACGGTGCCGGCCCAATCGAATACAATGGCTTTGACATGATTCATGGCGGGGGCTTCCGATCGATCATCCGTAGAGCTCGGCCATGACCTCTTCGGCGATGGCAAAAGACGTGCTGGCGCCCGTGCCGCTGGTGATCAGCACGATCCGCAACGCGTCGGACGGCCGATCGACCAGCATCAGGCGGTCCGGCGCCGACGCGTAGGTACCGGTCCAGCGTTCGACCACGGGCGGGATCGCACCGGCGAAGACCTGCGCGTATTCGTCGAGAATGAGATCGTCGATCCCGGTCGGCGCGAACGGGTCGGGCGTCGCGGCGTAATGATGCGAATCGCCGACCACCACCGAGCCATCCTCGCTGCGAACCACGATCAGATGCACGCCATGCCGCACATGCTCGCGTTGCTCGACATCGAGCCGTTTGCGCAGCGCGGCCGCGCCCTGCTGCTCGGCATAACCGAGATAGCGGATCAGACCGAGGTCGGACATAACGGCGGGCAGTGCTGGGTCGAACTTTTCTGGCATCAACCGCATCATGTGCAGCTTGCACCGCGTCAAGCCATAAGCCGCGATCCGGTCCGGCATCAGCGTGCGAAAATCGTCGCCGGGGCAGACCACCACGGTCTCGGCTTCGATCAACCCTCGGCTGGTCTCGAGCCGCGGTGGGGCGGCGCTATGGACGACGGTGTCGCGCAGAAAAACGACGCCATGCCGTTCGCCGAGATAAGCAGCGAGGCGCGGGATGGCCTCGCGCGACTCGACGCGGACCTCGTGCGGGCTGTGAAGCGCGCCCGCGATATCGGCCTCGCGCAGACCGGCGCCATGATCCGCAAGGTCGGCGGGCTCGACGAGGCTACAATCCGCGCCCATGTCGGTCTCGAGAAATTGTTCGAGGACCGTCCGGGCTTCTGGGCGGCGCGCGACCGTCAGCAAGCCGCGCTGCAAAATCGGGATCTTCGCCGCCTCGGCCATCTCGATCCACACGTCGCGCGACCGCATCGCCCGCTGCCAGCACGCGCCCTGCTGCTGACCCGTCACCGTGATGAAGCCGAAGTTGCGGATCGAGGCGCCATTGGCCTGCGTGTCGCGGTCGATCACGACGACGCGCTTGCCGAGCCGGGCCGCCGCGAGCGCATGGGCCAAGCCACAAATGCCCGCACCGACCACGGCGACATCGAACCTGCCCGGCAGCGGCACCATGGGTCAAAGCCTCACATCGAAAAGCTTGTCCTAGCCTCGACCCGTGACCGCTCCATGACGTCGGTGCCGTGTTCAGGCTTTCAGGGTGGCCGCGATGGTTTCGGACCATGGCGTCGTGGGCCGCCCGATCAAGGTACTGAGTTGGCGCCCATCATCGAACAAGGCATCGTTTGCGGCGGCGGCATCCGAGTCGGACAGCAGGCTTGCGATGGGGTCCGGCAGACCGGCTCCGACGAGAATGCCTTTATATTCGGCCTCGGGAACATCGCGGTAAACGACCGCTTGGCCCGAGACGCGGGCGACCTCCTCCGCAAATTGGGCGAGCGTATAGGCGTCGTCGCCAGCGAGTTCGTAGATGCGCCCGTCTTGCGGCACAGTCGCGGTGAGAACAGCGGCCGCCGCAGCGGCATAGTCGGCGCGCGACGCCGAGGCGATCCGGCCGTGTCCGGCACTGCCGAGCATGACGCCATGCGCCAGAGCCGCCGGGATCGAGGCGGTGTAGTTTTCCGTGTACCAGCCGTTCCGCAGAACGACGAAAGGAACACCGGATTGGCGCAGCAGGGCCTCGGTCTGGCGATGCTCCTCGGCGAGCGCCAAGGCGGACGTGTCGGCATGAAGCACGCTCGTATAAGCCAGCAAGGTGACGCCGGCCCGTTTGGCGGCCGCAATCACGTTGCGGTGCTGTTCGACCCGCTCGCCGAGCGCATTCGACGAGATCAGCAGGAGACGATCGATCCCCGCAAAAGCGGCGTCGAGCGTCTCGGGCTTGCTGTAATCGGCGATCTTGGCCGCGACGCCACGGGCCGTCAGAGCCGCGAGCGCCCCGGCATCGCGCACGATGGCCTCGACGTTGATCGATGACCCCTTGGCAAGGAGATCGTCGATGACGAGACGACCGAGCTGGCCGCTCACTCCGGTCACGAGAAGACGAAGGGATGCGTTGGACATGAAGGGCTCCTGATGGCGATTGTGGATCCATGTCTAGAATAGAGACCGTGTCGCCGGTAAGAAAGGAGGCAGCTTTTCAACCCCTGGTGACCTCAAGGGAACCGACCATGATCGAGCGCACAGATATATCTGCCTATTTAGACGTGTGGCGGACCGCCAGCTTCGACTCTGGGTGCTGCCCGGTGCGCGATGTGCTCGATCACATGGGCGGCAAATGGACGACGCTGATCCTAATGTCGCTCGCGGCCGAACCCCTGCGTTTCAACGCCGTGCGCCGCGCTGTCCCGGACATCTCCAAACGCATGCTGACCCAGACGCTCCGGGCGCTCGAGCGGGACGGCATGGTGACCCGCCACGTCTTCCCGACCAAGCCGCCGAGCGTCGAATATCGCTTGTCGCCGCTGGGCCTCTCGATCCTCGGACCCGTGGCGAGCCTGATCGATTGGGCGGAGCGCAATCACGGCGATATCCGGCTGGCGCGCGCCCAGTTCGATGCAGCAGCCTGATCCAAGGGACATGCTGGCGCCGCGTGCCGCGGCACTGCTAACGTGGTGGCCCGTTCTTGGAGACCTGGCCAATGTTCGACGCACCGCCTGAGACAAGCGTCTGCCGCTGGCCCCGCGATCACGGGTGAAAGGCGCAAAAACGATGACCGGTCCGGATTTTCCGCTCTCGGGCGCCTACACCGCATGGCGGGCGGCGGTCGAGCGAACCCTGAACGGCGCGGGCTACGATACTCTTGTGTCCCGCAGCGACGACGACCTGCCGATCGCTCCCCTCTATCCGGCCGGACGCGGCATGCCAGTTTGGCGCGACACACGACAGCCGTGTCACGTCGTTCAGCGCGTCGATCATCCCGATCTCACGATCGCCAACGGGCTTGCGCTCGACGATCTTGACGGCGGCGCGAGCGGGCTCGCTTTGGTGCTGGCCGGCGCGCCGGCCGCGCATGCATTCGGTGTCGAGATCGCGGACGAGACCGATGCCACATCCCTGCTGGCCGGCATTCGCCTCGACGCGATCGCGGTGCGCTTCGAGGTCGCGACCGTCACCCCACCACTGGCCTGGGGCGCCGTGACGGGCCTGATCGACCCAGGATCGTGTATCTCGAGCATCGATTTCGGCCTCGATCCGATCGGCGTCATGGCCCATGCGGGCGGCATGCCGCAAGCGTGGGGATCGCTGGCCCGCGCGACCGCACGGGCCGTTGCGACCATCAGGCAGAAGGGATTTGTCTCGCCGGTGCTCCGGGCCGACGGGCGTCCTCACCATGCGGCGGGCGCGACCGACGCGCAGGAGCTCGCCGCCGTGCTGGCAACCGGCGTCGCCTATCTCCGGGCGATCGAGGATGACGGCCCATCGCTTGAAGACGCCCGCACGGCGCTGAGTTTCACGCTCGCGGTCGATGCCGACGAATTCCTGTCCTTGACGAAGCTTCGCGCGATGCGGCGGCTCTGGGCCAGTCTCGAGACTGCCTGCGGCCTAACTCCTCGCCCGATCGCCCTGCATGCCGAAACGGCGACCCGCATGCTGACGCATCGCGATCCCTGGACCAACCTGCTGCGGAATGGCTTGGCCTGCTCTGCGGCGCTGCTCGGCGGCGCCGATAGCGTGTCGGTCTTGCCCCACACGAGTGCGCTCGGCCTGCCGGACGGCTTTGCGCGCCGGCTGGCCCGCACCATGCCGCTCGTGCTCATGCAGGAAGCCGATCTCGGACGGGTCGACGATCCGGCAGCGGGATCCGGCGCGTTCGAGGCGCTGACCGATCAGCTCGGTCGTCACGCATGGCGCCTGTTTCAGACGATCGAACAGGAGGGCGGCATGGTCGCGGCACTCGCGTCGGGCGCGTGGCAGGAGCGGATCGAGACCGCCAGACAGCGGCGGCAATCGGATCTCATGGCCGGAACCCGATGCGTGGTCGGCACGACTTCGTTCACAACTGCGGACGAGACCCCGGTTGCGGTCCTGCCGGTCTCGAGGCGCGACCGGATCGATGAGCTGCCGATTGACGCCACGCGCTTCGTTCCGCTGACGGCACGGCGCGAGACGGCCTTCTTCGACCAACAGGGAAGCGCCCGATGAGCCGCATCCCCGACTTTCGTGCCATCCCCTTTGCGCCCGCTGCCGGGACGCCTGTCGCCGACGACCGCGAGAGTTGGACCACGCCAGAGGGCCTCTCGATCCAACCCGTCTACGGTTCGCGTGATCGCGACGGCATTGCGGCGGTCGATAGCGTCCCGGGACAGCCCCCGTTTTTGCGTGGCCCCTATCCCACCATGTACGTCACCCAGCCGTGGACGATCCGGCAATATGCCGGCTTCTCCACGGCGGGAGCCTCGAACGCCTTCTATCGCCGCAACCTCGCAGCCGGTCAGAAGGGACTGTCTGTGGCGTTCGATCTTGCGACGCACCGCGGCTATGACAGCGACCATCCCCGCGTCGCCGGCGATGTCGGCATGGCCGGGGTCGCGATCGACAGCATTCTCGACATGCGCGAATTGTTCGACGGCATTCCGCTCGACACGATGTCGGTGTCGATGACCATGAATGGCGCCGTGCTTCCCATCATGGCCCTCTATATCGTGGCGGCCGAGGAGCAGGGCGTGCCGCCCGAGAAACTCTCGGGCACGATCCAAAACGACATTCTGAAAGAGTTCATGGTGCGGAACACCTACATCTATCCGCCCGAGCCCTCGATGCGGATCGTGTCCGACATCTTCGCCTATACCTCGACCCGCATGCCGAAGTTCAACTCGATTTCGATTTCCGGCTATCACATGCAGGAAGCCGGGGCGACGGCGGATCTCGAACTCGCCTATACGCTCGCCGACGGGGTCGACTATATCCGCGCCGGCCTCGCGGCCGGTCTCGCGATCGATGCCTTCGCACCGCGCCTCAGTTTCTTCTTCGCGATCGGCATGAACTTCTTCATGGAGGTGGCGAAGCTGCGCGCCGCGCGCCTGCTCTGGACGCGTCTGGTCGCCCGCTTCGAGCCGACGAGCGAAAAATCGCTGGCGCTGCGGACGCATTGCCAAACCTCCGGCTGGTCGCTGACCGCGCAGGACGTTTTCAACAACGTCACGCGAACCACCATCGAGGCCATGGCGGCGACCCAGGGCGGCACGCAATCGCTGCACACCAATTCACTCGACGAGGCTCTGGCGCTTCCGACCGACTTTTCGGCCCGCATCGCGCGCAACACGCAACTCGTGCTGCAAAAGGAGAGCGGAACCACCCGCATCATCGATCCCTGGGGCGGGTCCTACTACGTCGAGCGGTTGACGGCCGATCTCGCGAGCCGCGCCTGGAGCCATATCGAGGAAATCGAGGCATTGGGCGGCATGGCCAAGGCGATCGAGGCGGGCCTGCCGAAGCGCCGGATCGAGGAAGCTGCCGCACGCACCCAGGCCCGCATCGACACGGGCCAGCAGGTGATCGTCGGTGTCAATTTATTCGCCCCGCGCGACGAGCCGCCGCTCGCGGTTCGCAAGGTCGACAATGCCGAAGTCCGCGCGGCTCAGATCGCGAAGCTGGCGCGGCTCCGGACCGAGCGCGATGACGGGCCGGTCTTGGCGGCACTCGACGCGCTCGAGGCAACGGCCCGGACCGGCGTCGGAAATCTGCTCGATCGTGCCATCGCGGCCGCGCGCGCCAAGGCGACGGTGGGCGAGATGTCGACTGCGCTGGAACGCGCTTGGAGCCGCCATGCGGCCGTAACGGATGTCGTGTCCGGCGTCTATTTGAAGGCGTCCGGCAAAGACAATGACGCCGTGCGGCGCGCCGCCGAGATGACGCGGGCCTTCACCCAGGACAAGGGATCCAAACCCCGCATTCTCGTCGCGAAGGTCGGCCAGGACGGCCATGACAGAGGCCAAAAAGTCATCGCCTCGGCTTTTGCGGATCTCGGCTTTGCGGTCAGCGTCGGCGCCCTGTTTGCGACGCCCGAGGAAGCGGCGCGTCAGGCGGCGGACGAGAATGTCGACATTCTCGGCATTTCCTCGCTCGCGGCGGGCCATCTGACGCTCGTGCCCGACATTCGCGCCGCTCTCGATGCGCTCGGACGGTCTGATATCCTGCTGGTGGTCGGAGGCGTCTTGCCACAGCAGGATTTCGCCGCCGTGAGGGCCGCCGGCGTCGCCGCGATCTTTCCGCCCGGCACAGTGATTGCCGAGGCCGCCATCGACCTGATGGAGCGCTTGAACGAGCGCGCAGGCTTCACCCAGAAGGCCGGGTCAGCCTATCGGCGCTCTTGAGGAGGAGGTCTCAACCCTGCAGAGCACTCGTGTCGACCGCGCCGAAGATAGCCGTCACGACGGCATCGTCGAACACGCCGCTATCGGGATCACCGTTACGACTGAACGCGAGAGCGCCGGCATGCGTCGCCGCAAGCGCCTGCGCCATTCGCTTGGCGCGATCGCCGTTCGGCGCTTCCTTGGCCTCGCCCGGAACGAGATCGCCTTCGGGACTTCGATCGAAAGGCACGACGACATGGTAGGTGATCGGGGGCATTTCGTGCTTTCGTTCAATCGGCTCACGAAGCTCTAACCGACCGGAGACACGATGGCGATCAAGTTCGAGGATGACCCTGGCGAAGGCCGCAAGACCAGCAAGGCCGCCAAGCCCGTTCCGGCCGCGCGCGCGGCCGAGCAACCCGACCAGGGCGCCGATGCCGTGACGCAACTCCCATTCGGAAAGGTCGTCAGGCCAGACAAGAAAAAAGGGCGCCGGTAGGCCGATCTCGACCCGCAAGCCGCGCCATCACTGAGCGTGATCGCGCATCGCGTTGAAGGCCGCACGTCGATCGAGGCTCGGAACGGACGAAACCCTTCGGCCATGTCAAAGCTTGGCCCGGCGGGCTCATCCGGCCTATGAGTAGCGCCGACGAAGCCTTTGGCTGAAACAAGCACCCGGCCTCGATCATTGCATTGCTATCGTATGTCGATCTCCTTTGGTCGCCGTGCCCCTGTCAGAGCCGAGATAAATCGTTTGATGTCGTTCGCTGCCGAAAAAGTCGATCCCGTCGTTCACCACTCACAGACTGACCTTGCGGCCCTCGATGCCGCCGTATTGCGGGCCAATGACGCGCTGGTGAGCGAACAACGCCACGATGGTCATTTCGCTTTCGACCTCGAAGCCGACGCCGCGATCCCGTCGGAATATATCCTGGTCAAACATTTTCTCGGTGAACTCGACCCCGAGATGGAGCGGAAGACCGGCAATTATTTGCGCCGCCGACAGGAGCAGCATGGCGGCTGGCCGATGCTGGCTGCGGGCGAGATGAACATTTCGGCCAGCGTGAAGGCTTATCTCGCCCTCAAGGCAGCCGGTGACGCCATCGATGCGCCCCATATGGTCCGGGCCAGGGAGGCGATCCTGAAGGCGGGCGGCGCCGTGAACGTCAATGTGTTCACGAAGACGACGCTCGCTTTGTTCGGCATCGTGCCCTGGCGAGCCGTCCCGGTCATGCCGGTCGAGATCATGCATGCGCCGGGCTGGTTCCCGTTCCACATCTACCGGTTGTCCTATTGGGCGCGTGACACGCTGGTGCCGCTGCTGGTTTTGATGGCCCTGAAGCCACGCGCAAAGAACCCGCGCAATCTGTCGATCGACGAACTCTTCATCGTGCCGCCGCATGACGTGCGCCGCTGGCCCAAGACCGTCAATCAGGTTGGGGTATGGGGCGCGGCTTTCGCGGCTCTCGACAAGGTTCTGCATTGGGTCGAGCCCCTTTTTCCCAAGAAGACCCGGGCGACCGCAATCGAGAAGGCGGTGGCCTTCGTGACGGAACGGCTGAATGGCGAGGACGGCCTGGGCGCCATCTATCCGTCGATCGCCAACACGCTGATGATGTTCAAAGTGTTGGGCATGCCCGATAGCCATCCGGACGTGATCACGGCCCGCTCCGCCCTCGAAAAGCTCGTGGCACATAACGGCGACGAGGCGTTTTGCCAGCCTTGCCTCTCGCCCGTCTGGGATACGGTGCTGTCCGCCCATGCCATGATGGAGGCCGAGCCCGAGACGATGCGGGAGGTGGAGCGCGCATTGGATTGGCTCAAGCCTCTGCAGGTGCTCGACGTCAAGGGTGACTGGGCCTATCAGCGGCCCGATCTGCGCCCGGGCGGCTGGGCCTTTCAATATCGCAACCCTCACTATGTTGACCTGGACGATACCGCGGTCGTGGTGCTGGCGATGGATCGGGTTCGCAGCAAGACCGGCACCCGCCGTTTCGACGAGTCGATCGCCCGGGCGCGCGAATGGGTGCTCGGGATGCAGAGCGCCAATGGGGGGTGGGCGGCCTTCGACGTCGACAACACCTCCTATTATCTCAATCACATCCCCTTTGCGGATCATGGCGCCCTGCTCGATCCGCCGACCGCCGACGTGACGGCCCGCTGCGTGTCGATGTTGGCGCAACTCGGCGAGCGTCCAGCCACCAGCGCCCCCCTGCAACGCGCGATCGCTTATCTTCTCGATGAGCAACATCCCGAGGGCAGTTGGTTTGGACGGTGGGGGCTCAACTACGTCTATGGGACGTGGTCGGTGCTCTGCTGCTTCAACGCCGTCGATCTCTCGCCGGATCACCCGGCGATCCGTCGCGCGGTCGCCTGGCTCGAAACCATCCAGAATCAGGATGGCGGATGGGGCGAGGACGACCGCAGCTACGCGCTCGACTACAAGGGTTTCAGCGCAGCCCCCAGCACCGCATCGCAAACCTCCTGGGCCGTGATGGGCCTGATGGCGGCGGGCGAGATCGACAGCCCGGCCGTGCGCCGCGGCATCGCCTATTTGGCCGCCAATCAAAGCGCGGACGGTTTGTGGGACGAGGAACGCTACACGGCAACGGGGTTTCCTCGTGTTTTCTACCTTCGCTACATGGGCTACGCTAAATTTTTCCCGCTTTGGGCCATGGCCCGCTATCGCAATATGAAGGTTGGCAACACGTCCCACGTGCTGCATGGCATGTAACGCACGCATCGTCCCGCATTCGTTTGGCAGCGACGGCGGTCTTGCTTCGGCCGTAATAAACCGCGACGTCCTGGCGCGAACGCGGCTCGCCCGCATCACGAGTAGCGGCCCTCCAAAAAGGACGATGACTTGAAAGCTGTCCGCTGGGACCCCTCCAGCCATGGGGACACTTACGCCTATTACGCGGATCTGCGACGCAACTCACCTGTGATCAGGGCCAAGATCCCGACGCGTGGAACCGGTTGGGTCGTGACCCGCTACGACGACGTGTTGCAGGTGCTCAAGGATGCGCGCTTCTCCAACGATGCGCGACACTCGTCCAACCCGCCGCTGTTCGGGTTCGGCGGCCGTTACGCTCCGCGGCTGATCAAGCTCGTCGGCAATGCGATGATTTCGGTCGACGACCCTGCCCATGCGCGGTTGCGGCGGCTGGTCTCCAAAGTTTTCACCCCGCGTTCCGTCGCCGATATGGAGCCCTGGATCCACGGCATCGTCGGGCCCATGCTGGATGCGGCCGGGCGGCAGGGCACCGTCGACCTGATGGATGTCTATGCGCTGCCGCTGCCCTTGCAGGTGATTTCGGAAATGCTCGGCATTCCGGAGGCTCAGCGGCTCGCCTTCCACCATCAGGTAGTGCGGCTGATCGAGGTCAACGACCAGCCCATCCGGCGCGCCATTCGCTGGCTTCCGGCGATGCCGAAGCTCCTCAAATTCTTCGAGGATCTCATCGAACTTCGGCGGCGGGAGCCCGACGATAAGCTGATCACGCGGTTGATCGCGGTCGAAGAAGAAGGCGATCACCTCAGCCGCGACGAGCTCATCGGCATGATCTTCCTGCTGCTGTTCGCCGGGCATGAGACGTCGGTCAATCTGATCGGCAATGGCCTCTTGGCCCTGCTCGAACATCCCGACCAGCTCGCGCTCCTCAAAGCAAAGCCCGACCTGATGGACAATGCCGTCGAAGAGCTGCTGCGCTACACCAACCCGGTCGAATATGGCACCATGCGGTTCGCCCTCGAGGAGGTGACGATCGCCGGCGTGACGATCGCCAAAGGCGATATGGTCATGGCGCTGCAGGCCTCAGCCAACCGCGACGAAACGGCTTTCGTGAATGCCGACAAGCTCGACGTGACGCGAAACGATAAGCGGCATCTGGCGCTCGGCTTCGGCTTGCATTATTGCCTCGGCGCTTCGCTGGCTCGGCTCGAGACGAGGATCGCTTTGAACGCTCTGCTCCAACGCTTTCCCGATGTGAGCCTCGCTGCTCCGATCGAGACGCTCCGCTGGCGCCAATCGAGCGGTCTTCGCGGCGTCGTCGCCTTGCCGGTCACGCTCGGTCGGGCCGTCCAGCCATTAAAACACACGATCGCTGTCGCAGGCGCGACTTGTCCGATGGATAAGCCGACCCACATCGGCGATGAGCATGTTCTCGCATCCGAGAGAGGTCACGTATGAACATCCGAAAGTGCCTGGTGGCCCTCGCGGCCGGATACCTGATGACTTTGGCGCCCGCCTATGCGGCACCCAAAAGCGTGATTGGGACATGGCTGACCGAAGACGATGCAGGCCGGATCCGGATCGAACTGTGCAAGCCGGGCAGCGACACGATCTGCGGTTTCGTGGTCTGGATGAAGTCGATTAAAGACGACGACGGTAAGATCAGGCTGGATGAGAAAAATCCGGACACCAAGAAACGGTCCCGCCAATTGCTCGGTCACGAGTTGATCTTGAGCCTCAAGCCGAACGAAGACGACCGCTATGCCGGCAAGATCTACGACGCGGATAACGGTAAGAGCTACGACGTGACGCTTTGGGCTGAGGAGCCGAACGAAGTCCGCGTCAAAGGCTGCTTCCTGCATTATCTCTGCGGTTCACAGACCTGGAAGCGCGTCACCGATCTTGCACCGGGTCAGTTGATCGGGGCCACCGGCCAGCCGAATGGGCCGCGACGCGACACGGAATAGCCGCCGCCCTTCGCACCTGCCCGCGTCAGGGTCCTCGTGACGGTCCCGCCGCCGCGATGATCGGCCGAACGAGCGAAGCCCAGGCGGGGTCGTTCGTCGGCGTCATCGCGACAACCGGGTCTGCGCCGAGTCGGTCATCGATCAACCGGCTCTGCAGGTGGTTGACGCCGCCATCGGCTTTGAGCTCGTCGAGCGTCGAGGCAACCCCCGCCATCGCGGAGCAGCGCCCGACATTATAGGCATCTTTCATCTCGACCTCTTCGCTGAAGCCGAAGGGGCGGAAGGCGATGCCGCGGCTCTTGAGCCCCGTCTCCAGAAGCGGCCAGACCGGATCGCCGATCATGAAACAGATGGTGTGACCCGCAAGGCTCGCGAGATCGAGCGGGTGTGCCGCTTGCGACGCGGTGGTCTGTGGCGCGATGGTCTGCGGAACCATGACGGCGAAGCTATCGCGATAAGCCTCGGCCACGGGCGTCAAAGCGGCCGCAAGGCCATGCTCCGTGACGAGACGCGGCTCGAGAAACACGACGTCGAGATCGCCCCGCCGCACGCGATCGAAATCATCGTCGAGGTCGAGCAACCGGAGGGCGAAGCGTCCGTCGTGGCCCAGGACGGCCTCGGCGACGGCACGGCAGAGGTCGGCGGCGCGGCCTGTCGGCGTCTCGCCTTCGATCGCCGCATAGCCTGGGCGCTCGGTCGCGGCGCAATGCAGGATGCCTTGCTGTTTGACACGATCGAGCACGGCGCCGGCGCGCGCGGGCGATACCACGGCCAGGATGGCAATGGCTGCCGCAACGATCGCGACCCCAGGAAGCTTCATCACGCGACCTCTCTCAATTATAGGCCGGGAAGGTGATCGGCAGGCTGTTGAACCCCGGCGGGATCGCGGTCGAGAGACCTTGCCGCTTGTCCTCGGGCGTGATGCCGATCGCGGAACAGCCTTGGCCGCCAAAATGCGGCAGCGTCTCGACATCCTTCTCCGGGATCATCGCATAAGAGGCCGGCAAGGGCGGCATCTCGCCGGTCAGGCGTTTCGGCTCGAATGCCGACAAGAGATCGTCGGTTTCGGGCGTATTGAGGTCGCGCGGCCCGAGGTGATGCTGCACGAAGCCGTTCGGCCCGTTGAACGTCGCGTCCTCCCCGGCGTAAAGCGCCTGAGCTTCGTCGGGCAACGAGGCGAGCGGCGGGAGATCGAAGATCGCGCTGATGGTCTCGATCACGGCATTGTGGTCACCCTCGGCGCGCGAGACCGCATGGGCCCGCCCATAGGGCGACATGACGATCATCGGGACGCGGATCCCGCGCGCCAGCGGCAACTGATCCGGCCCATACGAGAGGATCCGCGGCGGCACGTGATCGTAGAAACCGTCGGACTCGTCGTAACTGAGGACGATCAAGCTCTCACTCCAGATCTCAGGACGGCTCGCGACCGCATTGACGACCCGCGCCGCCATGGCTTCGCTGAGCTGTCGATCGCTGTAGCCCGGATGGTCGTCGTCGCCGCCCTTGTTGCTGTCGATCGTCGCGATTTCGCTTGGCGTCAGCCCGGCCGGATTGGGATAGGACTTGTTCTGGATCGGCGGATGCTGCCCGCTGACGGCCGCGAAACCGCCTCGGACGTAGATCACGCCACCATCGAGCGGGAGATTGCCCGCTTTCATGTCGCTGAAGAAGTCGCCAAGGCCACGCATATTGCTGTGGTAGGTCGGATTATTGACGAGATAGCCAAAATATTGCGGCGCCGAATGGTGGCTCACGTAGCTCGCATGCGATGCCTCGCCCTCGTGATCGGTCGGCTCATGGTCGTAGCCCTCCTCGTACCAGCGCCACGCCACCGGTTTGCCGCCACGCGAGGTGATGAAGGGAATGTCCTGCTTGATGTCCGGCAGGTCGAAATCCGGGTTGAAATCCTCCTTGGCGATCGTCGAGGCATCGCGACCCGCAAGGGTGAGCGGCACGGTCGCGAAGGTCAGGTTCGAGGCGATGTTGCTGTTTTTATAATTTTCACCACCGCCGCCGGCGGGCTGACGCCCGGATGCGGTCGTATCGAATTGCGACCCGTAAAAGGGCTGCGGATCATTCACGAGCGGGGGGCCTTGCGTCGTGCCGTGGTTCTCGCCGGCCGCATAGCTCTTGCCCTCGGCGCCATGCTTCACCCATTGGGTTTCGCCTGCCTGCCCCGCGATCATGGCGATCGCGTTCGGGGTCGAGGGCGTATCCTCCGTTGCGAAGATGTTGTCGAAAAGGGTGAAGCGACCGGCATAGTTCCAGAGGAACGGAATCGTGTCGCAATCGATGTAGCTCATCACTAGGCGGGCATATTGCGTCGCCAGCGATGCGCTCGACGCGCCGCCGCTCGCGACGAAACGGCCAAACTCGGTCTGGGCAAAACCCGACATCGTCGGCAGCCCGTCCTTCAGGGCCAGTTTCTTGGCGAGGCCCTTGTGGCTGTGGTCGACGCTATCGACAAAAGTCGCATTCTGCTCCGGACCAATGCGAAACGGCTGCAGGGTCTGAGCTGCGCCCGTCTGGTCCGTGTAATGCTGGACGAAGCCGGCCGTATGGGCGGCGTCACGCGGCTTTATCCCGTCTGAAAACAAGCCGTTAGCACCTGGAAACGTCCCGAATTCATTATCGAACGAGTGATTTTCGTTGAAGATCACAAAAACATATTTGATCTTCTTCCGAAGCGCCGCGATCAGGGCATCGCGCGACGGCGTCGGCTCCTGCGCCGGATCGACCATATAGGGCGCGATAGCGGCGCTCGGCTCCGGCTGGAGGTGGACGAGACCAGAAGGCGCGTCCTGCGCCAGCGCGGCGGTGACCCAGGCCATGAGGACAATCGACGCGGCGGTGATCGAACGCTTCATCGCAAGATCCTTTGGTGGCGCGGACGTGGTGCCCAGGCTGGACATGGCTATGGGCCATGATGAACCGATCGGATGGTTCTTGCCTAGCCGTGCCGCATGACGGCCTCATGATATCAAACAATCGCCGCCGGCACGCGACACCCACACCCGGGAGGGAACGCGTCATCGTGTCGGGGAGGCGCCCCTATCGGCTAGGCGACCGAGACGGTAACCTTTGCGGTCCGACGAACGAAACGATCCTCGTGAACCCCGGCCGCAGCCCTTTGCTGCGGGCTCGGCTCGATAAGGAGTTCCTATGTTGAAATCGACGATGCTTCGGGGCACCCGCCCGGTTTTCCTGGCTGTCGGGTTGCTGGCGGCCGGCGGCGTGATCGCACTCGCGCCGCATTCCTTTGCCGAAGATGCGCGAGCCGTGCCGGCGCCGGTGATGGACGAGCCGGCTACGGGATCGAGCGAAACGGCCGTGCTGGCCGGCGGCTGCTTCTGGGGCGTGCAAGGCGTCTTCCAGCATGTGCGCGGCGTCAGCAACGCCGTCTCGGGCTATGCTGGCGGAGCCGCCGGAACCGCTACTTACGACGAGGTGAGCACGGGAACGACGGGCCACGCCGAATCCGTCAAGGTGACGTTCGACCCGCACAAGATCAGCTACGGCAAGATCCTGCAGATCTACTTTTCGGCCATTCACGATCCGACGGAGCTGAATCGACAGGGTCCCGATTCGGGCACGCAATATCGCTCGGCCATCTTCCCGACGAGCGCCGAGCAGGCGCGTGTCGCCAAAGCCTATACGGCGCAGCTCGATTCAGCGCATGTCTATGATGCTGCGGTCGTCACCACGATCGAGCCGGATCGCGCCTTTTATCCGGCCGAGCAGCACCATCAGGACTTCCTGGCCCGGAACCCGCGCTATCCCTATATCGCGATCAACGACATGCCGAAGGTGGAAGCCTTAAAGCGCATGTACCCTGCCCTGTATCGGCCTGAGCCGGTTCTGGTGGCCTCGGCCCCGTCCACCAACTGATCGAATTGGCCGTCTCGTGAGGGCGCGACGGGAGACCGCCGCGCCCTTATGCTTTTGGGCGAGCGTCGCGCCCGATCGCAAGCCCGGAATACGTGTCGACCTGTAACGCTGGGCGGGGCGCCGACGAACACCTGACGTGCCGATCTTTCCCTGGAGCTTTGTCGATGTCGCCCCGCGCCGTTTGGAGCTTGCCTGGCCATGCGCTAGAACCGTCCGGTAAGCCGGAAGGGATCAGGCGCGCGCTCCATGACTGGCGGATCCAATGACAATGCGGCACGCCTCGACGCGGAATGGTCGGCCATGATGGTGGCGGCCCAAGCCGGCGACAGAGCCGCCTACGAGCGTCTGTTGCGGACCTCCATGCCGTTGATCCGGCGGGTGGCGCGGCATCAGGGCGTGCAAGTGGATCGGCTCGATGACGTCATCCAAGACGTGCTCATAACGGTGCATCGCGCCCGGCAGACCTATGATCCAACGCGAAGTTTCTCGGCCTGGCTCGGCGTCATCGCGCGGCGTCGGGCAATCGACTCGCTGCGGCGCAATGGGCGACAGGATCGGCGGGAAATCTTTGCTCCGATCGATTACGAGAACCATGCCGACCCAGCGGCCGACGCGCGCCAGACCCGCGGCGGCGAAGCGCCCGACGATGCCATGATGGCGGCGTTGGATCGACTGCCAACCGGACAGCGCGAAGCGATCGAGGTGCTGGCATTGCGCCAGTTGTCGCTCGACGAAGCCGCAGATTTCACCGGCAAGACCAAGGGCGCCCTAAAGGTCAACATGCATCGCGCCTTGAAGAGCCTACGGGCGCGTTTCGGCGGGGAGGAGTGATGGCGGCGCATCTCGAGACCCTCATCGACGATCTCGGTGCCGATCTCACGCCAGTTCATCGCTTGGCTTCGCCGCTGATCCGCGCCGCCGGATGGGTCGCGGTGGTGGCCGCGATCGGTCTGGCGTTCGCAAGTGTCGCGGATCTTCCAGCCGTCCTGCACCGACTGCGGATGGTGCCGGACATGTGGCTCGCGGTTCTCGGCTCCACCATGACGATGGTGCTGGCCGCCGTCGCGGCGTTCGAAATGAGCATGCCCGATCGAAAGGCGACCTGGGCTTTGCTGCCTCTGCCGGGCGTCGTGCTCTGGGTCGCGGCCACCGGCATGGGTTGCCTCCGGTCCTGGATCATCCCCGATGTGCCGGCGGCCCCGATGGCGGAGGCGCCGCATTGCTTCGCCTTCATCGTCGGCCTCTCGATCCCGCTCTCGATCGTCATGATCGTGATGGTGCGGCGGGCCTGCCCGTTGCGGCCGAACCTGACGGCGGCCATTGGCGGCCTCGCGGTTGCGGCCGGTGCCGCCACCCTGCTCAATTTTTTCCATGATTTCGATGCGGGTGCGACCGATATCGCGGTGCATGTGGTCGCGATCGCGCTCGTGATCGGGCTCAATCGCCTGCTCGGCGGCCGGCTGTTCGCCGGACGAGGGCTCGCGCCCCGGGCGTGACACGGCTCCCGGCGTTCAACCCTGCGAGGGGGTGAATCGCGCCACGAGTTCATGCTCGTTGCCCGGGTAGGTCAGGGTCACGATCGTGATCGGGTTGTCGGCGTTCCAGGTTCGCCGCTCGATCGTCAGGCACGCCGATCCGTCCGCGATCGAGAGCGCGGCCGCCACGTCGTCGTCCGCCGCAGTCGCCCGGATCTTATGCTCGGCGGCAGACCACGGCACGCGCTCGATCAGCCACGCGCCCGGCGGCACGGTCGTGAAACTCTCCTCGGCCGCCTCAGGCACGGCCGCGAGATTGATGAGCCGCCGTTCCAGGCAGAAGGGTCGCGGTCCGGCAAAGTGGCGACAGACGATATGCAGCACCTCGCCGGGCGATGCGAGCCCGAGACGCTCCTGTTCGGCGCGCATGCTCCGCCGCTTGCGGCAGAGCGTGATCTCGTGGCGATACGGCAGGCCGAGCGCCAAGACCTCCGCTTCGAGATCGTGAATATCCAGCACGGCCGATTGCGAATGGGGGCGCTTGACGAAGCTGCCAGCTTTGCGCCGACGCTCGATCAACCCGGCATTGGCCAGCTGCGTCAGCACCTTGCTGACCGTCATGCGCGAACACTGATACTGCGCCGTGAGCTCGTGCTCGAACGGGATCCTGGTCCCCGGCGGCCATTCCCCCGAAAGAATGCGCTCCTCGATCTCGGTCAGGATCCGCGCATGCAACGACATCGGCGGCGCGGCCTCGTGCCTGGTTGGCCCAGTCCCGGTCACGCCGCCCGCAAGCCGGCCACGACGGCGCGGAAGTCGCGTGCGATGGCGTCGCGGCCATGATGGCGGCCGGCCTCGACCAGCTTACGGCCGGCGACCCAGACGCAATCGACCAGGGTGTCGCGTCCGGCGAAGACCCATGCATCGAGGATCGCGTCGCCAGTGCATCCCGCCAGCGTGACATGCGCGGCGTCGAGCGAGACCAGATCGGCCCGCGCCCCCACTACCAGCCCCCCGCCCGCAACACCCAGCGCTGCGCGTCCGCCGCGCAAGGCGCCCTCAAACAGCGCCCGCCCGGTGGAGCCGCCCGCGACCGCCATGACGTTGCGGGCGCGATGCGCGAGCCGTTGGGAATATTCGAGCTGACGCAATTCGTCGGAGAGGCCGATCAAGACGTTCGAGTCCGACCCGACGCCGAAGCGGCCGCCAGCTTCCGTGAAGGTCGGGGCCTTGAAGGTGCCGTCGCCGAGATTGGCCTCGGTGATGGGGCAGAGGCCAGCGACGGCGCCAGTCGCCGCCATGCGGAGCGTCTCGGCCTCGGTCATGTGGGTCGCGTGGATGAGGCACCAGCGATCGTCGACCGGCGCGTGATCAAGCAACCACTCGACGGGGCGCTGCCCGGACCAGGCGAGGCAATCCTCGACCTCCTTCATCTGTTCGGCGATATGGATGTGAACGGGCCCGCCCTCGGCGAGCGTCAGAATGGCGGCGAGGTCCTCCGGAGTCGCGGCCCGGAGGCTATGCGGCGCAAGACCCACGATGGCGCCATCCAGGCCGGCAACCGAAACGCGGCACCGGTCCAGCAGCCGCGCATATCCATCGAGGCCGTTGGTGAAGCGACGCTGGCCATCGCCGGGCGCGCCGCCGCCAAAGCCCGAACGGGCGTAGAAGACCGGCAGGAGCGTCAGACCGATGCCGGTCGTGACACAGGCCGCCGCGATGCGGCCCGCCATCTCGGCGATGTCGGCATAAGGCGTGCCGTCGCGATCATGGTGGAGGTAGTGGAACTCGCCGACCCGGGTGAAGCCGGCTTCCAGCATCTCGACATAAAGCTGCGCCGCGACGGCCTCGACCTCCTCGGGCGTCATCGTCAGGGCAAAGCGGTACATCGTCTCGCGCCAGCTCCAAAAGCTGTCGGCGGCGGGTCCGCGTGTTTCGGCGAGCCCCGCCATGCCGCGTTGAAACGCGTGGCTGTGAAGGTTGGGCATGCCCGATAGCAGGATGGCGTGACGTTCATCACCCGGCTGCGGGGTAGCATCCGGCTCAATCGCCGCGATGACACCCGCCTCGATCGTGAAACGGACATCGTTGCGCCAGCCGTCGGCCAGGAGAGCTTGCGCCGCAAAGAAGACACCCATGTCGATCCCCTACCCTAACGGCTCCGGCCACACAGCTTGCATCGCTTTTATTATGTCTATACATTTGACGCTAGCCGAAAAGCACCGAAGGACGACGAGACGATGCCGGACAGCGACACCGAGACACGATGTGACCGGCTCTGGCGCAACGCCCGGCTGGCCACGATGGCACCCGGCCTGCCCGGTCTGGGCATCGTCGAGGCCGGAGCCATCGCGGTCAAGGATGGGCGCATCGCTTATGCCGGCCCCGAACCTGATCTGCCCGCAGTCTTGCGACAGGCGCCCGATGTCATCGATTGCGAAGGTCGCTGGATCACGCCCGGCCTCATCGATTGCCACACGCACCTCATCCATGCCGGCAATCGGGCGCATGAGTTCGAATTGCGGCTCAATGGCGCCACATACGAAGACGTGGCCCGCGCGGGCGGCGGCATCGTCTCATCCGTGAGAGGCTTGCGGGCCGCCAGCGAGGACGATCTCGTCCGCGAGGCCCTGCCCCGGCTTGACGCCCTGATGGCCGAAGGCGTCACCACGATCGAGATCAAATCCGGCTACGGGCTCGACCTCGCCAGCGAACGCAAATCGCTGCTGGCGGCGCGCCGTCTCGCCGACGAGCGCGATGTCGCGGTCCGCGCGACATTCCTGGGCGCCCACGCGCTGCCGCCCGAGGCCGAGGGCGACAAGACCCGGTATCTTGACACGCTGATCGGCGAGATGCTTCCGGCTCTCGCGGCCGAGGGGCTGATCGACGCGGTCGATGGATTTTGCGAGGGCATCGCCTTCTCGCCCGACGAGATCGCCCGCGTGTTCAAAGCGGCGAAAGCCCTCGGGCTTCCGGTCAAGCTCCATGCCGATCAATTGTCCAACCTCGGCGGCGCGGCTCTGGCGGCGCGGTTCGGCGCCTTGTCGGCCGACCACCTCGAACATACCGACGAGGCCGGAGCCATGGCGATGGCGAAAGCCGGCACCGTCGCGGTCATCCTGCCGGGTGCCTTCTACTTCATCCGCGAAACCCAACGACCGCCGATCGACCTCTTTCGTCGTCACGGTGTGCCCATGGCGCTCGCGACCGACAACAACCCCGGCACATCGCCGCTCACGTCCTTGCTGCTGACCATGAACATGGGCGCGACACTGTTCCGCATGACCGTGGACGAATGTATCGCCGGCGTCACGCGCGAGGCGGCTCGCGCCCTCGGCCTGCTTGGTGAGACGGGAACACTCGAGGTGGACCGCTGGGCCGATCTCGCGATCTGGAACATCGAGCGCCCGGCCGAGCTCGTCTACCGCATGGGTCTCAACCCACTACACGCCCGCATCCGGAGTGGCCAATGACCAGCATCATGCTCAAGCCAGGCGCCGCGAGCCTTGCGGATTGGCGCGCCATCTATCGGGGCGCGGTGCCGACGCTCGATCCGGCTTGCCGGCCTGCCGTCGAGGCCAGCGCCGCATCGGTGGCTCGGATCGTCGCCAAGGGCGAGCCGGTCTATGGCATCAACACGGGTTTCGGAAAGCTCGCCAGCGTCCGCATCGACGCGGCCGATCTCGCGACGCTCCAGCGCAACATCGTGCTGTCGCATGCGGCGGGCGTCGGCGAGCCGATGCCGGTGTCGATCGCGCGTTTGATGATGGCCCTCAAGGTCGCGAGCTTGGCGCAGGGCGCATCGGGCGTCCAGCCCGCGACGCTCGATCTTCTCGCGGCCATGCTGGCGCGCGACGTCATTCCGGTGGTTCCAGCCCAAGGCTCGGTCGGTGCGTCGGGCGATCTCGCGCCTCTGGCCCATTTGACGGCCGTCATGATCGGGGTCGGCGAGGCTTTCACCCCGAAAGGCCGCTTGCCCGCGACCGAAGCGCTGGACCAAGCTGGGCTTCGGCCGGTGACGCTCGGCGCCAAGGAGGGGCTCGCGCTTCTCAACGGCACCCAGTTTTCGACCGCCAACGCGCTTGCGGCCTTGTTCGAGGCCGAAATCCTGTTTCGCTCCGCTCTGGTGACGGGCGCCTTGTCGACCGACGCCGCCAAGGGGTCGGATGCGCCGTTCGATCCGCGTATCCACGCTTTGCGAAAACATCGCGGACAGATCGAAACCGCCGACGCGCTCCGCGCCCTGATGGCCGGCAGCGCCATTCGCCAGTCGCATCTCGTCGGCGACGAGCGCGTGCAGGACCCGTATTGCCTGCGCTGCCAGCCCCAGGTGATGGGCGCGTGCCTCGACGTGTTGCGTCAGGCCACAGCCCTGCTGCTGACCGAGGCCAATGGCGTATCCGACAATCCGCTGATCTTCCCCGACACCGACGAGGCCCTGTCGGGAGGCAATTTCCACGCGGAGCCGGTGGCTTTCGCGGCCGACATGATCGCGCTCGCGGTCTGCGAGATCGGCTCGCTCGCCGAGCGCCGGATCGCCATGCTGGTGGACCCCGCGCTGTCGGGGCTCCCGGCCTTCCTGACCCCGAAACCAGGCCTCAATTCGGGGTTCATGATCCCACAGGTCACGGCCGCCGCGCTGGTGTCGGAGAACAAGCAACGCGCCTATCCGGCCAGCGTCGACAGCATCCCGACCTCGGCCAATCAGGAGGATCACGTTTCAATGGCGGCGCATGGCGCACGACGGCTGATCCCGATGGTCGAGAATGCCACCGCTGTGATCGGCATCGAACTTCTGGCTGCCGCGCAAGGCTGCGACTTCCACGCGCCGCTCGCCTCGAGCGCCGGGCTGGACGCGGTGCGGGCGCTGCTGCGGGCCGAGGTGCCTCGGCTTGACGACGACCGGCATATCCATCCGGACATGGAAAAAGCGATCGCGCTGGTGCGCAGCGGTGCGGTCGCGACAGCCGCCTCGATCGCGCTGCCCGATCTCGCCGACTGAACCGAACTCGCCTAGACTGAGAGACGCCCCTCCCGTCGCCATCAAAGGTCCACCATGACCCGCATCGACAATGCCCGCACGATCCGCTCGCCCCACGGTACGACCCTGACGGCGAAGAGTTGGCTGACCGAAGCGCCGCTGCGGATGCTGATGAACAACCTCGATCCGGATGTCGCGGAGCGGCCCGGCGAGCTTGTGGTCTATGGCGGCATCGGCCGAGCGGCGCGCGACTGGGAGAGTTTCGACGGGATCGTGGCGGCCCTGACCACGTTGGAGGCCGACCAGACGCTACTGGTCCAATCCGGCAAACCGGTGGGCGTGTTTCGCACCCATGCGGATGCGCCGCGCGTGCTGATCGCCAATTCGAACTTGGTGCCGCATTGGGCCACGTGGGACCATTTCAACGCCCTCGATCGCAAGGGCCTCATGATGTACGGCCAGATGACGGCTGGCTCGTGGATCTACATCGGCACGCAGGGCATCGTTCAAGGCACCTACGAGACCTTCGTCGAGATGGGCCGTCAGCATTACGGCGGCGATCTCGCGGGACGCTGGATCCTGACCGCCGGCCTTGGCGGCATGGGCGGCGCACAGCCGCTCGCCGCGACCATGGCGGGCGCCTCCTGCCTCGCGGTGGAATGCCGCCAGAGCAGCATCGAGTTTCGGCTTCGCACCGGGTATGTCGACGTCCAGGCGAAAGATCTCGACGACGCGCTCGCGATCATCGACAAAGCAAAAGCCGACAAGACGGCGATCTCGGTCGCGCTACTCGGCAATGCAGCCGATGTTTTCCCCGAACTCGTCCGGCGCGGCGTGCGCCCGGATTGCGTGACGGACCAGACCTCCGCCCACGACCCCGTCAACGGCTATCTGCCGAAAGGGTGGACGCTCGATCAGTGGGAAAGCACGCGTGAGCGCAATCCCACCGAGGTCACCAAAGCGGCGAAACACTCGATGGCGACCCACGTCCGGGCCATGCTGGACTTTCATAAGGCGGGCGTGCCGACCGTCGACTACGGCAACAACATTCGGCAGATGGCGCTGGAGGATGGCGTCGCCGACGCGTTCGATTTTCCGGGCTTCGTTCCGGCTTATATCCGGCCGCTGTTCTGTCGCGGCATCGGTCCGTTCCGCTGGTGCGCCCTGTCGGGCGACCCCGAGGACATCTATAAGACCGACGCCAAGGTGAAGGAGATCCTCCCCGACAACATCCATCTGCACAATTGGCTCGACATGGCACGGGCCAGGATCAAGTTTCAGGGCTTGCCGGCGCGCATCTGCTGGGTCGGTCTCGGCGATCGCCACAAGCTCGGCCTCGCGTTCAACGAGATGGTGGCGTCCGGCGAACTCAAAGCCCCGATCGTGATCGGCCGCGATCACCTCGATTCCGGCTCGGTCGCCTCCCCCAACCGCGAAACCGAAGCCATGCGCGACGGGTCGGATGCGGTGTCGGATTGGCCGCTGCTGAATGCCCTGCTGAACTGCGCCTCCGGCGCGACCTGGGTGTCGCTGCATCATGGCGGCGGCGTCGGTATGGGCTTTTCGCAACATGCCGGCATGGTAATCGTGGCGGACGGGACCGCCGAAGCCGCCAAGCGGATCGAGCGCGTGTTGTGGAACGACCCGGCGACCGGCGTCATGCGTCACGCCGATGCGGGCTATGAGAGCGCCATCGACTGCGCCCGTGAGAAGGGCCTCGATCTCCCCGGCATCCTCGGCTGACAAGTAGCGGCTGAGCCAAAGTCTGACCGGGCGACCGTTCGATCGTGCCTCTTGCGCGAAACGACCGGGCTTCTATCCTGGCCGACGACCAGAAAGCCACGTCCGACCGCATGACCCTGCGGAAGGACCGCGTCGTCTCGACACCGGCTTGATCGAACGAGGCCACTCTTGCCGGATGAACGAGAGTACGAACTGAAGTTTTCGATCGCACCCGACGCCGTGCCGGCGTTGACGTCCCATCCGACCTTTGCGCTGGGTCGATCGGCCCCGACATCGGCGACACTGGTCTCGACCTATTTCGATACGCCCGATCAGACGCTCCGCCGTCATGGCCTGACGCTTCGGATCCGGGATAAGAACGGCGCCAAGGTCGAGACCGTCAAGCAGACCAGCGCATCGACGCTCGATCGTGGCGAGTGGGAGTTCGAGACCAATGATGTCGTCCCGAGTCTCGAACGGCTGCAGGAGACGCCGCTCGGCGCTTTGATGGACGAGGTGGATCTGAAGGACAGGATCGCACCGGTCTTCACCGTGACGGTCGAGCGGACCACCAAAATACTGCGCTGGGGCGACTCTGATATCGAAGTCGCGATCGATCGCGGCGAGGTCGAGGCCGACGGGCGACATATTCCGATCAGCGAAATCGAACTCGAGCTCAAACATGGCCGCCCCACCGACCTTTTCGATCTTGCGTCGCATCTCGTGCACGACGTCGCGTTGACGCTCAGCCTCATGAGCAAGTCGGAACGGGGGTTCCGTTTGCTCGACAGGACCTGGGGGCATCCCGTCAAGGCGGCGCATCCCGTGCTCGACGCCGACATGACGCAAATCGCGGCCGTCCAGACCTTGCTCGAGGCGTGCCTGCATGACCTGCTGCTCAATCTCGCGGCTTTCACGCCCGGCGGCGATATCGAGGCGGTGCATCGGGGCCGCGTCGCGCTGCGGCGGCTTCGTGCCGCCATGACGCTCTTTGAAAGCCGGACCGAGGATGCCAAACGAGAGCCTTTGCGCCTCGAACTGAAGTGGCTGTCCGATCTGCTCGGCGTCGCGCGCGACTGCGATGTCTTCCAGAGCGAAATCTTCGATCCGGCTGCAGAAGATCCCGCGATCCTCGGGGCCCGCGATCTCGCCGATCACATGCGGCAGAAGCAGCGGAACGCGCATGCGGTGCTTGCCGAGGGTCTTCGTTCCCCGCGCTGGCGGCGCTTGCTGTCCGATCTGATCGCCTGGATCGCCGACGGCGCTTGGATCACGCACCATGCCGCAGCCGATCCCTCCGCGCCGGAGGAGACGCTGGCGGACTTCGCCCGGCAGCGTCTGCGGTCGCGCTGGAGGTCGCTGGTCCGCAAGGGGCGCGGCCTCGGTGAGCTTCCGCCGCATGAGCGTCATCTCATCCGCATCCGCGCCAAGAAACTGCGGTATGCGCTGGAGTTCTTCGAGGAGGTCGCCGGCGTCGGCAAGGGATCGAAATCTTACAAGGGCCTGCAACGTGGGTTGGAGGAGTTGCAGGCCAGCCTTGGTCTCCTGCACGACCACGACGCCAAACACGATCTGCTCCATGCTGAATGTCTTGGATGGGACCCAGCCAATGCGGCCGGTCCGCGGATCATGTTCGCGGCGGGCGTCTTATCCGGCGCGGCGCCCGATACCGATATGGTCCTCAAAAAAGCGACCGCAGCGTTCAAGATCATCCGAGACAGCGACCCGTTTCGATCCGACTTAACACCGCGTTAATCCGGCTTTAAACAAGCGAGGCGATCATAGCCGCCTCGATTCGACAGGTTCTCGTTCGATCCAAATCTGATCGTCGGTGTCACAGATGGTGGATTCTGATGGAGGCTGACGACACGACGCGACATCTCTACGCCCGGAGCGCCTCCGCGCGGAGCGAGATCTCGAGCGCTCGATCCTTCCTCAGTTTACCACGACGATCGCAAACCGCTTTCGGAGTGGTCGTTTCGGTGGGCTTGGTTGTTGCAAGCGCGGTGGCGACGCCCTTCGCCAACATGCCGCTTCAACCCATCCCCGGCTATATGACGGCTTTTGGCACCGCCATGGTGGTGGTGAATTTTCTCCTCGCGACCCTGCTGTATAATCGAGGCGTAGCCGAGCGGAACGGCGACCTGATCCGGCTTGCGACCGCTTATCTATTCGTCGCCGTCATCTTCGTGCCGCTGCTGCTCAGTTTTCGTGACGGCTTCGTCTCGGGCTCGATCATCGGATCGAGCGGCAGTTCCGTGTGGCTGTGGTGCTTCTGGCACCTTGGCTTTGTGGTGTCGATCGGCTGGTACGCGTTACGGGCGAAGCGGAACCGGCCAGCTTGGCCGATCTCGGCCTATGTTGCGGTGGTCGGCGCCGTCGTGGCCGCAATGACGCTTCTGGCCTGCAATGGTCTGTCGCTTCTGCCGCCGGTCGTTCCGAACGGCCGGACCTTTTTTGCAGCGCCCTATACCCTGCTGCCCTATTCGATCGTGCTGATCAATATCGGATCCTTGGGGCTTTGCCTCCGCCACGCGCGAGCCTCGACCACCGACCTGTGGCTCTCGGTCGGCATGGTGGCGGCCTGTTTCGACTTGTGGCTGACGCTGCAGGGGACCGACCGTTTCGCTCTCGGCTGGTATGTCGCCAAATGCGGCAGCCTCTTCACGTCGCTGACTGTGCTGAGCTCGCAACTTTACGATATCACCCGGTTGTTCCAGGTCCTGGCGCGGGCCAACGATGGGCTTCAGCTTCAGGCGACGCGCGACGGGCTGACCGGCTTGTACAACCGTCGCTACTTCGACGAAGTCATCGCGTTTGAATGGGCCAAGGCAAACCGTGAGGGCACAAGCCTCTCGTTGCTGCTGGTAGACGTCGATTTTTTCAAGCAATTCAACGATCGCTATGGACATCCTGCGGGCGACGAATGCCTCCGGGCCGTCGGGCTTGCGTTTCGCCATCTCGTCCGACGTCCCGCCGATATCGTGGCGCGATACGGCGGTGAAGAATTCGTGGTCGTGCTGCCGGAGACCGACAGTGTCGGCGCGCGGCACCTCGCCGAGCGGATGCGGCGGTCGATCGTCGCACTCGATATTCCGCATGCGCCGTCCGACACCGGCGTGCTGACGATCAGCATCGGTTGTGCCACGACGCACCACCCCGGGGTCACGAGCCTGAAATCGCTTGTCGAGGAAGCGGACCGCGCCCTCTACGTCGCGAAGGAAAGGGGCCGCAATCGCGTCTGCACAGTCGATGAAATCGTCGCCGACGAGCTGCCCGATCTCGGACCTCGGACCCGTCAAACATCCGGGTTGCACCCCGCCGCTTGACGGTTGCGCCTTCTTCACACACAACGGGATATCGGCGCAGTCGCGGACATCCAAACCCATGGCCAATACTACAATCGGCGTCAAACTTGACGGGGCTTTGCGCGAGCGGATCAAAGATGCGGCCGTCTCCCAGGGTCGGACATCGCACGGCTTGATCAAGCAGTCGATCCTGACGGCGCTCGACCGTCACGACCAGGGTGCGTCCGCGCCGGCCGATCTCTCCGGAAGCTCTGCGCCTCGCCCGTTCCTCGATTTTGCGCGATCGGTGCAACCGCAGAGCGTGCTGCGGGCCAAGATCACGTCGGCCTATCGCGTGCCCGAGCCCGAGTGCCTGCCGCTGCTGATCGCGGATGCGACGCTGCCTAAGAGCCAGGTCGAAGAGGCGAAGATTACCGCCAAGAAACTGGTCGAGGTCCTGCGCGCCAAGGGTCAGCGCGGCGGCGTCGAAGGGCTGGTGCAGGAATATTCGCTGTCCAGCTTCGAGGGTGTGGCGCTGATGTGCCTCGCCGAGGCTTTGCTCCGTATCCCGGATCGCGGCACCCGCGATGCCTTGATCCGCGACAAGATCTCGATCGGCGACTGGCATTCCCATGTCGGGCGCAGCCCCTCGCTCTTCGTCAATGCGGCGACGTGGGGGCTTGTGGTCACCGGCCGCCTGACCACCACGACGAGCGAGACTGGCTTGTCGACGGCGTTGACGCGGCTGATCGCCAAGGGCGGCGAGCCGCTGATCCGCAAGGGCGTCGATATGGCGATGCGGATGATGGGCGAGCAGTTCGTCACCGGGCAGACCATCGCCGAGGCTCTCGCCAACAGCCGCAAGGCCGAGGCGCGCGGCTTCCGCTATTCCTATGATATGTTGGGCGAAGCCGCCACGACGGCCGCCGATGCCGACCGTTACTATCGCGACTACGAACAAGCCATTCACGCGATCGGCAAGACCGCTGCGCGACGCGGCATCTACGAAGGCCCCGGCATCTCGATCAAGCTATCGGCGTTGCATCCGCGCTATTCTCGTGCCCAGCGCGAGCGCAGCATGAGCGAGTTGCTCGATCGGCTGAAAGCTTTGGCGATCCTGGCGCGCCACTATGACATCGGCCTGAACATCGACGCCGAGGAAGCCGACAGACTGGAGCTGTCGCTCGACCTTCTGGAGAGCCTGTGCTTCACGCCAGAACTCGATGGGTGGAACGGCATCGGTTTCGTGGTTCAGGCTTATCAGAAGCGCGCCCCGTTCGTGCTCGATTTCATCATCGACCTCGCGCGTCGAAGCCGACACCGGCTGATGATCCGACTCGTGAAAGGCGCCTATTGGGACAGCGAGATCAAACGCGCCCAGGTCGACGGACTCGAAGGCTTTCCGGTCTATACGCGGAAGCTCTACACGGACGTGTCGTATCTCGCCTGCGCCCGCAAGCTGTTGCGCGCACCCGATGCCGTCTTCCCGCAATTCGCCACCCACAACGCGCAGACCTTGGCTACCATTCACGCCATGGCAGGCGAGAATTTCTATGCGGGCCAATATGAGTTCCAATGCCTGCACGGCATGGGCGAGCCGCTCTACGACGAGGTGGTCGGCAAGGATAAGTTGAACCGCCCTTGCCGTATCTATGCTCCGGTCGGGACCCATGAGACGTTGCTGGCCTATCTGGTCCGACGCCTGCTCGAGAACGGCGCCAATACAAGCTTCGTCAACCGCATCGCGGACGCCAACGTTCGGGTGAAGGACCTCGTGGCCGATCCGGTCGCACAAGCGGCCGATATGGAGCAGGTCGGTGCGCCGCATCCGCGCATCGCGATGCCGCGCGACCTCTTTGCCGGATCGAGGCCGAATTCCGCTGGCCTCGACCTCTCGAACGAACAACGTTTGGCTTCACTCTCGGCGGCTTTGCTCTCCGGGGCCGGAACGCAGTCGCGGGCCATGCCGATGCTTGGCACGGACCGACAGGATCAAAGCTCGGTGGGTCGTCCGGTCCAGAACCCCGCCGACCGTCGCGACATCGTCGGATATGTGGTCGACGCGACCCCGGCCGATGTCGGTCAAGCCTTTGAGGGTGCGGCCGCCTTTGCGCCGATCTGGGCCGCGACACCGCCGAGCGATCGCGCCGCCTGCCTCGCCAAGGCCGCGGATCTGATGGAAGCGCGGATGCCGAGCCTGATGGGGGACATCGTCCGCGAAGCCGGAAAATCTCTGCCCAACGCCATCGCGGAAATCCGCGAGGCTGTCGATTTCTTGCGCTACTATGGACAGGAAGCCGCCACGAGCTTCGCCAACGACACCCATCGACCGCTCGGTCCGGTCGTCTGCATCAGCCCGTGGAACTTCCCGCTGGCGATTTTCACTGGCCAGGTTGCAGCGGCCCTCGCGGCCGGCAACCCCGTCCTGGCCAAACCAGCTGAAGAAACCCCGCTGATCGCCGCCCGCGCGATCGAGATTCTTCGCGAAGCCGGTGTTCCGGCCGGCGCGGTCCAGCTGATACCCGGCGCTGGCGACATTGGCGCGGCGCTCGTGGCCGACCCTCGGGCGGCTGGCGTTCTCTTCACCGGCTCGACCGCCGTGGCCCGCTTGATCCAAAAGCAATTGGCGGATCGGTTGAGCGCTTCTGGGGGCTCGGTCCCGCTCGTGGCCGAGACTGGTGGTCAGAATGTCCTGATCGTGGATTCCTCCGCCCTCGCCGAACAGGTCGTCGGCGACGTCCTCCTGTCGGCTTTCGATTCAGCCGGACAACGGTGCTCGGCCCTCCGGGTGCTCTGCCTGCAGGACGACATCGCAGACCGCGTTCTGACCATGCTGAAAGGCGCGATGGCTGAACTGCAGGTCGGCAACCCGGACCGCCTCGCGGTGGATATCGGACCTGTAATCTCGGCCGAGGCGCGGGACGGCATCACGTCTTATGTCGAGGCGATGCGCCAGAAGGGCTTCATGATCGACGCCCTGCCGCTCGGCGAGGCTTGCGCGCGTGGCACCTTCGTGGCCCCGACCCTGATCGAGATCGGTCGCATCGATGATCTCGGCCCCGAGGTGTTCGGGCCGGTGTTGCATGTGTTGCGCTACCGTCGCGAGGATCTCGACGAGTTGATCGACCGGATCAACGCCAGCGGCTACGGGCTGACGTTCGGGCTCCATACCCGCATCGACGAAACGATCGCCCGCGTGACCGACCGGATCGGCGCCGGCAACCTCTATATCAATCGCAACCTGATCGGTGCTGTGGTGGGCGTGCAGCCCTTCGGCGGCAATGGACTTTCGGGCACTGGCCCGAAGGCGGGCGGTCCCCTCTACATGCGTCGCCTCCTGTCCGATGTGCCGGCCGCGCCACCGATCGCTCCGAAGACGGGAGCCGCCAATCCGGCTCTGCCGCTTCACGCCTGGCTCGTTCAGACCGGCCGCAAAGCCGACGCGGATCGCTGCGCGACGGCCATCGCGCGGTCGCTGCTCGGGACCCGCGTCGAGCTCCCGGGGCCGGTGGGCGAGCGGAACATCTATGGGTTCAAGGCGCGCGGCACCCTATTGGCGCATGTCCAGACGGAAGCCGGATTGTTTGCGGCCGTTTCGGCCGCCTTGGCGACCGGGAACGCGACTGTCGTCACAGCGCCCGCTGTGGTGTTGGATGTTCTCGCGACGCTGCCGCCATCGTTGGCCGGGCGGATCACCGCGGCGAAGGACGGCGTTGCCAGCCTCGACGTAGCGGCCGTGCTCTTCGAGGGCGACAGCGACGACTTGCGTCGTCTCAACCACAGCATCGCCGACAAATCCGGTGCGATCGTGCCGGTCCATGCCGTGTCGCGGACGATGCTCGTCGATCAGAACGACACATTCCCGCTGGAGTGGCTGGTCGAGGAAGTCTCGATCAGCACCAACACGGCGGCGGCGGGCGGCAATGCCAGCCTGATGAGCATCGGTTAAGCGTCATACGCTCAGCCGAGCAGCAGCGTCGCCCAGCCTTCGAGATCGATGCGCCGCCGCAAGGCGTAGCCCTGCGCCGCATAGCTCGACAAGATGCCGGGCACGTCGCGGGCCAGCAGGCCAGACAGCACAAGGTCGCCTCCCCGCGCCGCGACATCCCGGATCGAGGGCGCCAGCAGCCGCAGCGGCTTGGCCAGAATATTGGCGAAGATGAGGTCGTAAGGCGCGCCGGCGCGAAGCGCAGGGCTACGCAATCCCGTCGCGACCACGGGGCGGGCATAGGGCGTGGCGCCGTTCAGCTTGGCATTGGCCCAGGCGGCATGAACCGCGACCGGATCGATATCGCCGGCCGACACGCGTTGATGGAGAGCCTTGGCGGCCGCGATCGCCAGCACACCTGTGCCGGTCCCCACATCGAGAATATGCTGCGGACGGCGCCGCTTGAGGATCGCGTCCAGCATCAGCAAGCAGCCGCGTGTCGTCCCGTGATGGCCGGTGCCAAACGCCAAAGCAGCCTCAATTTCGAGGGGTACGTCGTTGGCGCGGACGCGGTGACGGTCGTGGCTCCCGTGAAGGATGAAGCGCCCGGCCCGAACGACGCCAAGCCCTTCGAGCGAGGCCGCGACCCAATCCTGCTCGGCGACCTGTCCGAATGTCAGCCCTGCAGCCGCCTCCGGTCCGACAACGGCGGCGATCAGGGTGCGGATGCGGTCCTGGTCTGGGGCTTGGCCGAAATAGATTTCGACCGTCCAGGCCTTGTTGACCGACGGGTCGCCCTCGTCCTCAAAGGCGGCCGCCGCGGTCTCGGCGGGATCAAACGTTTCGACGACCGCATCGGCCACGGCGCGCGCCGTATGCTCGTCGCAGACGAGACGAAGCAGGTGGGCGGCGTTGTTGGGGGGAAGACCTTCGAGCATTCCGTCGGCTAGCATGCCGGGACGACCCTGTCACGCCGCCGGGGGCTCGCGTCACGATCGCCAGGAGCAGCACGGACGAAAGCGCCTGACTTTCGGCCCCGATCATGCTCCAACGTCGCGGTAGACCAATCGAGGCCGAATCCCCATGTTGCCCTGCCTGTCGTTGCTTTGTTTCATGGTGTTCGGGCCGCCCGGCCTCGTGCTTGGCGATGGATTTTCGGCGATCTCCGCCGCACCTCGGACCTCGGTGCAAGCCTTCGGCCAGCAGAACCCGCAGTGCAAGGCCTGGAGCGATAGCTGCGTTACCTGCACGGCCACGGCCGCTGGCCCCGCGACCTGTTCGACCGCGGGGATCGCCTGCACGCCCACCCCGATCGCGTGCCAGCGTCCCTAAGCGAAGCCAACGCAGCGTTCCGTCAGGCGGCTCCGATACGGTCCATCATAGCCACGATCGTCGCGATGGAGCGGAAGTTGGCCGGAGTAATGTCGCTCGGCGGGATAGTCACGTCGAATTCCGCTTCGATCGCCAGCATGAGCGACACCATATCCATCGACGTCATTCCGGCGTCGACGAGGCGATCGCCGATTGCAACCGGCGTGGTCTTGCCGCCTTCGGCACGGATGCGGGCCACCACGGCTTCGACACGGCCGACCGTCGTTTCCACCGCTTGATCCATCGTCACGTCCTCAAAGCCGCTTCGGTCAGAGCCTGTCGGCTACCTCCGCCGCGCTCGTCGAACAAACCAAAAAGCATCTTCAGCCTAAGTTTCTGTAAACCCGCTTGAAGCGGACTCGAGCGGCTTGCGGCGTATTCACGCTCACGCTCAGCTTTCGATAAGCATTGCTTAACCGCAAGCAGAATCGGTTGCGGATAAGCGGGCGCGGATTTGATTTTCCTCATTTTTTAAGCCCTAAGGTAGGTCGTCGCGAGCGCTGTTCCGTAGCTTCGGTTCTTCCTGCCGGCTCCGGCCCGCATTCTTATCAGGCATGACCATGTTCGACCTTGCTGTGACAGATCCGATCGGCGCCCTGGAGACCAAACCCGTCGCCTCGCCCGACATCGCCGTGCCGGCACTCACGCTGGCGCAGCGCGCCGATGCGGTCGCAAAAATTGCCGCCGCTCATGCCGCCGATGTCGACCGCAACGGACGTTTTCCCACCGAAGCGATCGAGGCAATCCGCGCGCAACGGCTATTCGGCATTCTCGTCCCGAGCGATCTCGGTGGTGAAGAGGTCGACCTGCCCGCCGTCGTCGACGTCTGCTATCGCCTCGGTCGCGCCTGCGCCTCGACCGCGATGATCTATGCCATGCACCAGACGAAGGCCGCCTGCGTGGTGCGCCATGCCGGCGACAATGCCTGGCAGCGCGCCGTGCTGACGCGGCTCGCCACCGACCAATTGCTGTTCGCATCCTCGACCACCGAGGGTCAGGGCGGCGGCAACGTCCGGTCCAGCGTCGCTCCGATCTGCCGCGACGGCGATCGCATCACGCTTCACCGCAATGCCAGCGTCATTTCCTATGGGGCGCAGGCCGACGCTATCGTGACGACGGCGCGCCGCTCTGAGGATGCGGCGCATTCCGATCAGGTTCTCGCGGTTTTCCTCAAGGCGGATTACGACCTCGTCCAGGGTAGCGGATGGGACACGATGGGGATGCGCGGCACGTGCAGCGTCGGTTTCGACATGATGGCGTCGGGCGTGGCGGACCAGATCCTTTCGGTGCCCTACGACCGCATCCACGGCCAGACCATGACGCCGGTCGCTCATCTCGTCTGGTCCGGCGTCTGGGCCGGCATCGCGGCCGCGGCTGTCGAGCGCGCACAGGCCTTTACCCGCCGGGCCATGCGGCAATCGAGCGGTCAGCTGCCGCCTGGGGCCGCGCATTTCACCAAAGCGAGTTCAACGCTCAACATGCTACGAACGCTGGTCTCATCGTCGGCACGTCGCTACGAGGACGCCATCCGTGACGATACGATCATGACCTCGATGGTGTTTCAGACCGCAATCACGCTTCTGAAGGTCGACGCGTCCGAACTCGCCGTGGCGACCGTTCTGGCGGCCCTTCGCGCCTGCGGCCTGTCGGGCTATCGGAACGACGGCGAGGCGTCTGTCAGCCGACAATTGCGCGATATTCTGTCGTCGCTCCTGATGATCAATAACGATCGCATCCTCGCAAGCCTATCGAGCGCGACCTTGATGACGCCCGTCCCCACCGGGCTCGGCGGCTGAACGCCACGTCCTTCATCCATCCATGTCGGAGATCCCCATGAACGCTCCCTTGCGGCCTAGCCACCTTGGCTTCGTTGCCCCGACGGGAACGCAGGACACCATTAAGGACGCGCTGTTCCAGCCCATGGGCGTCGATGGCGTCTATGCCCGGACCGGCCTCTATGAAGGGATCGTCGAGCGGCTCGCGGCCTATATTTCAAGCCAGCGCGAAGCCGGCACGGAAGTGCTGCGCTTTCCGCCGGTGATGAGTCGACGCGACCTCGAACGGCATGGTTACCTCAAGAGCTTCCCCAACCTGCTCGGCTGCGTCTGCGCGCTGCACGGCACGGATGCTGAAATTTCGGCGGCTGCCGACCGTCACATGCAGGGTGGCGATTGGACGAGCGCGTTGTCCCCGTCCGATCTCGTGCTGAGTCCGGCCGCCTGCTACCCCGTCTACCCGATCGTAGCGGCCCGGGGGCCGTTGCCGGCGGGTGGCGCGATCTTCGATGTCGCCTGCGATTGCTTCCGCCACGAGCCCTCCCCGCATCTCGACCGGCTACAGTCTTTTCGAATGCGCGAATATGTCTGCATCGGCGCGCCGCAGGACGTGAATGCGTTCCGGGAACGCTGGATGGTCCGCGCGCAGGAGATGGCCGACGCCTTGGCGCTCCCCTGCCGCGTCGAAACCGCGAGCGATCCGTTTTTCGGCCGGATCGGTCAGGTGATGGCGCTCAGCCAATTGCACCAGGCGCTGAAGTTCGAACTGGTGGTGCCGCTGAAATCGGTCGAGTCACCCACCGCCTGCATGAGCTTCAATGCCCATCGCGATCATTTCGGGACTACCTGGAACATCGAGGATGCCGACGGGAACGTCGCGCATACCGGCTGCGTCGCCTTTGGCATGGATCGGCTCGCGGTCGCGCTGTTCTGGACCCACGGCCTCGATCCCGCCGCTTGGCCCGCCTCGGCGCGGAGCGCGCTCGCGCTTTAGGCGTTCAGCCGTTCGGCCTTGCGCGGCGGCGTTCGACCTGAGACACATCGGCCCCGAAGGGGCCGATGATCGATTTGCAGAAGCATGCTCCGCCAAGCACCCGACACCCTCGCTCGATCGGCCTTCGGGTCGTGCTCGCGGCGGTTTTCTGCTCGATCATCGTGGCAACCGCGGGCGGCCTCGTCTGGTTCAACCACCGCCAAGTCTCTGCCTTGGCACGGCAGGAAGCTAGCGCCCGCTTCAGCGCGCTGGCCCAGCAGGTCCGGCGCGAAACGGAGGCGCCCCTCGCGACCGCGACGATCGCGCTCGACACCACCGCACTGACGACCCGAACCGACGACACGCCCGATGCAACCGCTTCTTTGCTGCTGTCGATTCTCCGCTCGATCGAGCCGACGGCGCCCGCCGTGATGGCCATCGAGATCGGTCGCCCTGACGGCAGCATGGTTCTGGTGCAGCACGGTCCCGCCAGCGACACCATGCTGGCGGCCGAACAGTCGCATGCCTATTCGGCCGAACTGGTCGAGCGAACGCCAAATGGCATGACGCTCCGCTGGACGCTCTATGACGATGCCGGGGCGACGGTGCGAGAAGGGCCACCAACACCGACCAGCCTCGATGCGCGGGAGCGTCCCTGGTATCGGGCGGCCCTGGGCCAGAACCGGACCGTATCGATCCCGCCCTACCACTTCACCAACATGCCGCAGATCGGCATCACGCTGGCGCGCCGCGCGGCCGGCGCCTCGGACGTCGTGTTCGGCCTCGACGTCACCTTGGCCAATCTCGATCGAGCTCTGACCCAGATGCAATCGTCGCCCCGGCAGGATCTCGTGATCTTCCAGAGCGACGGAACCGTGGTGGCGCGCGCCGCGCCGCTAGGATCCGTGCTGCCGACGCCACCGACCAGCCCCGACGCCATGCCGCGCCTCACCACGCTTGGCTCTGCCAGCCTCGCGTCACTGTCCGACGCCTATCAACGCGAGGGGAGCGGCCGCGACCTCTCGTTCCGGGTCGATGGCGCCACCTATGTCGGGCGGGTCGAAAACGCGATGCCCGGCACCGGCTTGATGCTCGGCCTCACGGTCCCGGCTGCCGATATTCTCGGTCCGGCTGACCAATTGCGCCTGCGGTCGCTGGAGCTTGGGCTGGTCGCCGTGCTGGTCGCGGCCCTCGTCGGGGTCGTGGCCGCACGCGGCTTATCCCAGCCACTCGGCCGGATCACCCGCGACCTGTCCAGCATCATGGCGTTTCGGCCGATCGTTCATCGGCCGAATGCATCGCGGATCAGGGAAATCAGAGACCTCGCCGGGGCGGTGGTGACGCTCGATCTCGCGCTTCAGAATTTCGTCCGCTACGTGCCGAACCAGATCGTGCGCCGCATCGTCGCCGATCAAGCGTCCCCCGCGCTCGGAGGAGCGCGTCAGCCCGTCACCGTGCTGTTTGCAGACATTGCGGGCTTTACTCGGCTCGCCGAAAGCCTCGATCCAGAAATCCTGATGGCGCAGATGTCGCGCTATTTCGAGGCAGTGGCGGGCGAGTTGATCGCCTCGGGTGCGACGATCGACAAGTATATCGGCGACAGCATCATGGTGTTTTGGAACGCGCCGGAGCCGCAGGCCGATCATATCGAACGGGGGTGCGTCGGCGCGCTAGCAGCGGCCAAGCGCGTAGGGGAGCTGAACGAGAGGTTTTGCCAGGAGGGCTTGCCGGCCCTGCAGACCCGGTTCGGACTGCATACGGGCGACGCGGTGGTCGGGCATGTCGGGTCGGCCGACCGGATCAGCTATACGGTGCTGGGTCACACCGTGAATGTCGCGGCGCGGCTCGAAGCCCTGAACAAGGATTACGGGACCACGATCCTGGTCAGCGACGCGATCCGCAAGGCGGCCGGCGATCGCTTCGCCTTCATGGCGGTCGATACGGTGACGATCCGCGGGACGCGGGCACCGCTCCGCGTCCATTCCTTGCTAGGGCGTGATGTGGTCCGTCCCGCCCCCACGATGCTCGGACTGTAGGGTCCCGGCCTACCAGGCCGTGTAGCCGCCGTCCGCGACCACGACCGACCCGGTCATCAGGCTTGCGGCTTCGGAGGCCAGAAACAGGATCACCGACGCGATCTCGCGCGGCTGGCCCATGCGGTGCATCGGCGTCATCTCGAGCCAGGTGTCCATCATGCCCGGAGCCGATCCGCCGAAGGTCGTCATCGGCGTCTCGATATAGGTCGGCGCCACCGAATTGATCCGCACGCCGCGCTGGCCCCATTCGGCCGCGAGCGACTTGGTGAGGTGATGCACCGCCGCCTTCGAGGCATTGTAGTACGATTGTGGCTGCGGCTTGTTGACGATGAAACCCGACATCGAGCCGACCGTGACAATGCTGCCGTGCCCGCGCTTCAGCATATGCTTGCCGAAATCGCGGCAGCACCAGAAGACGCCGTTCAGATTGACGTCGATGACGTTCAGCCAATGCTCGTCCGTCACGTCTTCGCCGTTTGTCCCCGACCGCGCGATCCCCGCGTTGGCGATCATGATGTCGACAGCGCCATAGGTCGCGTTCAGATCGTCGGCCGCCTTGCGGACCTGATCCGGCTTCGTGACGTCGAGTTCGATCATGTCGGCCGCATGCCCGGCCGCTTTCAACTCCGCTTGGCTCTTGCGAGCCGCATCGCCCAGCATGTCGGCAACGATGACCTTGGCGCCCGCTTCCGCAAGCGCATGGCAGGTCGCAAGGCCGATCGCACCGCCGCCGCCCGTCACGACGGCGGTTTTTCCCTGCAGGCGAAAGAGGTCCAGATACATACTCAGTGTCCCTTGGTGAGGCTCGCGGCCGCGTTGCGGCGGCGCATGGGGGTCATCGCCACGCCGTCCTTGTCGAACAGGTTGGCTTCCGTCGTCACCACGGCGAGGTGGACGGTCTGGCCGACCTGCACGGCGGCATTGCCGGCGGTCTTGACCGTGACCAGCAGCTTATTCCCGACGTCGACATAGACCAGCGTTTCCCCGCCGAGGTGCTCGACGACGGCGACATGTCCCGACAGCGGGCCGGCCTCGGCGATCGACAATTGCTCGGGACGGAGGCCGAGCGTCACGTCGCTGCCCGGCGCCGCAGAATTCGTGGCCTCGACCGGGATCACCACCTCACCACCACCCGGCAACGTGATGGTGGCACCCTCAAGCGACATCGCTTTCAGCTTCGCCGGTGTCAGGTTCATCTTGGGCGAGCCGATGAAGCCCGCGACGAAGATGTTGGCGGGGAAATGGTAGAGGTCCAACGGGGTGCCGACCTGCTCGATCTTGCCGGCGCGCAGCACCACGATGCGATCCGCCATCGTCATGGCTTCGACCTGGTCATGGGTGACGTAGATCATCGTGGTCGCGAGTTCCTGATGCAGGCGCGCGATCTCGATCCGCATTTGCACGCGGAGCGAGGCGTCAAGGTTCGACAGCGGCTCGTCGAAGAGGAACACGCGGGGCTGCCGGACGATGGCGCGGCCGATGGCGACGCGCTGGCGCTGGCCGCCCGATAATTGCCCCGGCTTGCGATCGAGAAGCTTCTCGAGCTGCAGGATTTTGGCCGCCTCCATAACCTTGGCGTCCCGCTCGGTTTTGGGCACCCCGGCGAGTTTCAGTGCGAAACCCATGTTTTTTTCGACGCTCATATGCGGGTAGAGCGCATAGGACTGGAACACCATGGCGAGGCCGCGCGCGTCCGGCGGCACATCGTTGACGACCTGCCCGTCGATCGACAGGTCACCGGAGGTGATCTCCTCGAGGCCCGCGATCATCCGAAGCAGGGTCGACTTTCCGCAACCGGATGGACCGACGAAGACGACGAATTCCTTATCTTCGATCGAGAGGTCGACCCCCTGGATGATCGACACATCGCCGTAGCTCTTCTTGACATTCTTGAGTGCGACTGTGGCCATCGAAGGATCCTATTTTACGGCGCCGAAGGTGAGGCCGCGCACGAGTTGACGCTGGGTAAGCCAGCCGAACACCAGGATCGGCGCGATAGCGAGAAAAGACGCGGCCGACAGTTTAGCCCAGAACAAGCCCTCGGGGCTGGAAAAGCGGGCGATGAAGGCGGTCAACGGCGCCGCATTGGCGGCCGTGAGATTCAGACTCCAGAACGCTTCGTTCCAGCAGATGATGATCGATAGCAGGGCGGTCGAGAAAATACCCGGCAGCGAGAGCGGCAGCAGCAGCGCGAACATTTGCTGCATGGGGGTCGCGCCATCCATGCGGGCCGCCTCGAGAATCTCCTTCGGGACTTCGCGGAAGAAGGAATAGAGCATCCACACCACGATCGGCAGATTCATTAGAGTATAGACGATCACGATGCCCCATCGGCTATCCAGCAATCCCGTTTTGATGGCGATCAGGTAGATCGGCACCAGAACCCCGACGGTCGGCATCATCTTGGTGGAGAGCATCCACATCAGGATGTCCTTGGTGCGTCGCGTCGGGAAGAACGCCATCGCATAGGCGGCCGGCGCCGCGAGCAGGATACAGACGATCGTCGCGCCCACCGACTCGATCACCGAGTTCAAGAAAAAGTGGACGTAATCCGAGGTCTGGTTGATGTCGCTATAGTTCTCCAGCGTCGGCTGAAAGAAGATCTTTGGCGGCGTCGCAACCGCATCGAGCTCGGACTTGATCGACGCGAGCCCCATCCACAAGATCGGGAAGAAAACCAGGAACGCCACGCCCCAGCCGAGCAGCGTCATGAGCGCCTTGTCGCGCGGTGTCGCCTTCATGGTGTCGTCCTCAGTCGAGGTTGCGCGCGAAGGCGCGGAGCAGGAAGAACGCCACGATATTGGCCAGCACGACGGCCACGATACCGCCGGCCGAGCCGCCACCGATATCCGTGTTCAGGATCGCGGTTTTGTAGATGAGGAACGGCAGGTTGGTGGAGGCATCGCCGGGGCCGCCCGACGTCGTGACGTAAATCTCGGCGAAGATGCCGAGCAGGAAGATCATCTCGATCATCACCACGACGGTGATGGGCCGCAAAAGATGCGGCACGATGATGTGCTGGAAACGTGCCACCGCTTTCGCGCCATCCATCCGGGCGGCCTCGATTTGCTCGCGGTCGAGCGACTGCATGGCGGTCAAAAGGATGAGGGTCGCGAACGGAACCCATTGCCACGCCACGATGATGCCGACGGATAACAGCGGCGCCTGGCTAAACCAGTCGAACACGCCAAGGCCCAGCGACGAGGTGATATAGGCGATGAGCCCATTCACCGGATGCATCAGCAGATTTTTCCAAATCAACGCCGCGACGGTCGGCATGACGAAGAAGGGTGCGATGACGAAGAGGCGCGCGGCGCCTTGCCCCCAAAATTCCTGGTCGAACAAGACCGCGAACAGCGTGCCGAACACGATGGTGGCGGCAAGCACGCCGACGACGAGCACCACCGTATTGACGATCACGGTCAGGAACGACGGGTCCGTCAGCAAGTATGTGTAGTTGTCGAGGCCGGCCCAGCCGGTCATCGTCGGGTCGACGAGATTGTAATTCCGAAACGAGAAATACAGCGTCAGGACGAGCGGAACGATCATCCAGATCAGCAACACGCCGATGCTTGGCCACAGCAAGGGCCTCGTATCGACGGCGCGGCTCGCGGCGCGTCGCATCGAGAACCGTGCGGTCTTTGGCGATACGGTCACAGACGTCGTCATGTCGACCAGCCTCGGCGGAGGAAAATGGAACCGGCCGGGCTATTGTCCGACCGTCTTGCTAAGCCGATCGGCGGCTTACTTGGGGTAGCCGGCCTGCTTCATCGTGCGCTCGGCCGAAGCCTGCGCCTTGGTCAGCGCCTGGGCGCCGGTGTCCTGCCCGGCGAGAGCCGCCGCGACATCCTGGCCAGCCGTCGTGCCGATCCCCTGGAATTCAGGAATGGCGGCGAACTGCACGCCGACATAGGGCACGGGCATCACAGCAGGGTGCGCCGGGTTCGTGGTCTGAATGGCGTTCAGCACGAAAGCCGAGAAGGGCGCAGCCTTCTTGTAGTCCTCGTTGGCGTAGGTCGACAGACGCGTGCCGGGAGGAGCCGAAACCCAGCCCTGATCGGCTGCCACGAGCTTGATGTAGTCTTTGGAAGTCGCCCATTTGACGAACTTCTTGGCCGCATCGGCATTTTTGGTCGAGGTCGGGACACCCAGGTTCCACGACCAGAACCAGCCGCTGGCCTTGGTGTTGGCCTCGGTGATCGGCGCGGGCGCAAACGCCACCTTATCGGCGACCTGGCTTTCCTTCGGGTTGTAGAGATAGCCGGCCGTCACGGTGGCATCGATCCACATGCCGCATTTACCGGTCGAGAACAGCGCGCGATTCTCGTTATAGCCGTTGGCGGTCGCACCGGGCGGCCCGTCCTTCTTCATCACGTCGAGGTACCAGGCGATCGTCTGTTCCCAAGCCTTCGAGGTGAACTGCGGCTTCCATTGCTCGTCGAACCACGAGCCACCGAATGCGGTAGCGGCGGCGCCGAGAAACGCCATATTCTCGCCCCAGCCCGGCTTGCCGCGCAGGCAGATGCCGTAGATGCCATCCTTCTTGTCGGTCAGCTTAGCGGCATATTCGGCGATCTGTTGATAGGTCGGCTTCTCCGGCATCGTAATGCCAGCCTTTTCGAACAGATCCTTGCGGTAGAAGGTCAGCGAGCTTTCCGCATAGAACGGCGCCGCGAACAGCTTGCCATCGACCGTCAGAGCCGATTTCACCTGCGGCACGATATCGGCATAATCGTAATCGGCGCCGAAATCATCGAGCGGCACCAACCAACCCTGCTTGCCCCAAATCGGCGCCTCGTAGGCCCCGATCGTCATGACGTCGAATGAACCGCCCTTGGTGGCGATATCGGTGGTGACGCGCTGACGCAGGACGTTCTCTTCGAGCACGACCCAGTTGAGTTTGATGCCGGTGTCTTTTTCAAATTGCGGCGACAGCTTCTGCATTTCGATCATGTCGCCGTTGTTCACGGTCGCGATCGTCAGCGTTGTGTCAGCCCTGGCGGCTGTGGCGCCGGCCATGAGGGCGGCCATCGCCACCCCGTAAAAACGAGCGTAACGCATCCTGTTTCCTCCCTCGGTGATGTTGCTTAAATGCTCACCGTCGGAGCAAAAACTCAACCGTGAGCCCTCGTTTGTCAAGGAATATTTGGACGAGCCTAGCAGGCGCGTCCGGTCAGGCAAGGTCGGACCCGGCCTGTGCCAGGAGCGCCGTCGCGGTCCGCTCGTCGGTCACCAGTCCGGTCGCGTATCGGCCCTCGAGCGCCGCCATCATGGGCCTGACTTTGTCGGCCCCGGACGCCACGAGCACGACGATCCGCTGCGGGTTGGCGATGAGCCGCAACGCGGTCAGCCGCGCCGTGACGGCATTGTCGATGGGGACGCCCGCGCCATCGAAGCTGCGGCTCATCAATTCACCGACGGCTCCATCGTCGAGCAATGCGTCGATCTCGTCGCGGTTGACGAACCCATCGACCAGGATGGGAGCCCGCCCGCCGATCGAACCGACCCCCAGCATCACGGCATCGGCATTCTCGTAGAGATCGGCAACTTTCCGGTACCCGCGCTGCGAGCGCAGGATGTCGCATTCGGCCTGGGTGTCGGTGATGACGGGCAGCGGGAGCGGATAGCATTCGGCGCCGACCCGGTCGGACAGGCGCATGGCCACGTCGTAGGGGCTGGCCCGGCCGTCGCGGCTGAGATTGCCGACCACGGAAACGATCCGATGCTCGGGCCGTGACATCGACGGCATTTGACGCACGGTCTCGAGCAGAGCGCGTCCCGTGCCGAGCGCGATGACCTTGGGGTCGCGGGAGCTCAGATAGCCCTCGAGAAGCTTGGCCGCCACCATGCCGACGCCGAGCCGATTATCACCGTCGCCCTCGACGCTCGGCGCGATCTCGCAGGATTGCAGGCCGAATCGGTGCCGGATCCGCTCGGCTAATTCCATCGACTGCAACAGCGGATGGTCGAGCCGGAATTTGATCAACCCCTCGCTGATCGCGAGCGCCACCAGGCGCTGGGCATTGGCGCGCGAAACGTTCAGCTCGATCGCGATCTCGTCCTGGGTCCGTCGTTGAATGTAGTAAAGCCACCCGGCCCGCGCCGCGAGGTCGAGCCGTTTGGCTTTTGCATCGATAGGTTTGTCGTTCAAGGTGGTCTCGCGGCACAGGCGGGGTGGGCAGGGCCAATAGCATGCTTGTGCTCCGCCGCCATGCTCAAGCGGCCTGTTGATCCTGTCAACGGCACGGATCCGGTGGCTGCGCTGCCGCCGAGGTCGAGGTCACTCCCCGATGAGATGCAGCACGACCTCGCGCCGATGCGGCCGGCTGCGATGTTCGAAGAGATAGATGCCTTGCCACGTGCCGAGGACCGGCCGCCCCCGCTCGACCGGGATCGAGAGCTGAGTCTGCGTCAGCGCGGTGCGGAGGTGGGCTGGCATATCGTCCGGCCCCTCGTCGTTATGGATATAACGCGTCGCGCTTTCGGGCGCGATCTCCTCGAAGAACTGTGCCAGATCCTGCTGCACGGTCGGGTCGGCATTCTCCTGGATCAGCAGCGACGCCGAGGTATGCCGGCAGAAGATCGTCAACAGCCCGGTCGACACGGCTTGCAGGTCGGTCCAGGCCACAACCTCCCGTGTGATCTCGTAGAGGCCCTTGCGCCGCGTTTGTTGAACGAGATGGTGAAGGGCCTGACGCATGATAGGGCTCCTTGCGCGTGAGCGAGACAAATCGGGAGAAGCAGGTGTTCCGTTTCGGCGAAAAGCGTAGATAAGGCTCGACCAAGCAAATCAAGCGCCGCGCTGGCGCGAACGGGAGGCATGCATGTTCCTTGGCGTGGACATTGGAACCACTTCGGTCAAATCCGTGCTGGTCGATGCGAAGCAGATCGTGTTGGCGAGCGCCACTCACGCCCTGGCCGTGACCCGGCCGCATGCGGGCTGGTCGGAGCAGGCGCCAGAGGATTGGTGGACCGCAGTTTGCGCCACGCTCGACACGCTCACCAGCACCCATCCGCACGAGATGGCGGCTGTCGAGGCGATCGGTCTATCGGGCCAGATGCATGGCGCGACTTTGCTCGGCGCCGACGACCAGGTGCTGCGCCCGGCGATCCTGTGGAACGACGGACGTGCGGCCGCCGAATGCCTGGAGCTTGAAGCCGCCTGCCCCGATGCGCGGCGAATCACCGGCAACATCGCGATGCCGGGCTTCACGGCCCCGAAACTGCTTTGGTTGCGCCGGCACGAGCCGCATCTGTTCGAGCAGATCCGAAAGGTGCTGCTGCCGAAGGATTATGTCCGGCTGCGCCTGACCGGCGAGTATGTGTCCGACATGTCGGACGCGTCGGGCACCTATTGGCTCGACGTTGGCGCCCGCCGCTGGTCGAGCGATCTGCTGAGCGCGACGGGTCTCGATATCGGCGCGATGCCATCGCTGGCCGAAGGCACCGACGCGACGGGGCGGCTTCGCCCCGATCTCCAAGCGCGATGGGGGATGACCAAGGCTCCGGTGCTGGCGGGGGGCGCCGGCGACAATGCGGCCTCGGCTTGCGGCATCGGCGCGGTTGTGCCCGGCTCGGCTTTCGTTTCGCTCGGCACGTCCGGCGTTCTGTTCGTCTCGAATGCGCGCTTTTCGCCCAACACCGAGGGTGCTGTGCATGCCTTCTGCCATGCCCTACCGGCGACTTGGCACCAGATGGGCGTCATTCTGTCGGCGACCGATAGCCTCAATTGGCTGGCGAAGCTGGTCGGGCAACCCGCGCCGGCGCTCGCGGCCGAGGTCGGCGAGGCGTTGGATGGCCCCTCGCCCGTCACCTTCTTGCCTTACCTTTCGGGCGAGCGGACGCCGCATAACGATGCGGCCGCGCGGGGGCTCCTGGCCGGACTGGCGCATGGCACGGATCGGCGCGCGCTGACACAGGCCGTGCTCGAAGGCGTCTCGTTCGCGTTCAAGGATTGCCAGCGCGTGCTGGCCGATGCGGGCACCGACTTCGCGCGGGCTTTCGCGGTCGGCGGCGGCGCGCAATCGCGCGCCTGGCTGCAGATCCTTGCCAACGTACTCGATCGCCCGCTCGATCTCACGGCCGAGGCGGATGTGGGCGCGGCGTTCGGCGCCGCCCGGCTCGCCATGGCGGCTGCCACCGGGGCGGACCCGGCCTCAATCATGACGCCGCCGCCCGTGCAAAGCACGATCGAGCCGAATGCGCGGCTCGTGCCGCTCTACGCGGAAGCCTACGGACGCTATCGCGGTCTCTACCGGCTCGGCGAGCCGGCGCGATAAGCCGAGGGACCTCACCATGAAACGCTCCTTCATCAACCAGCAGATGCGCGACGCCAACGCGACATTCGCGCGGCACGGTTATGTGCCGCCGCCCTGGGCGACGTGGTCGCCGGCGCAATGGGACGCCGATCCCGCCCGTCGGCACTTTTGTGCCGAACATCAGATGGGCTGGATCATCACGGATTTCGGCAGCGGGGATTTCTTCCGTCAGGGCTTGATCCTGCTGGTCGCGCGCAATGGTGTCGCCGGGCGCGCGGGGCAGCGCGTTTATGCCGAGAAGGCCATCGTGATGCGGGAGGGACAGGAAGCGCCCTATCATTACCACCGCGCCAAAACGGAGGACATGCTGGTGCGGGGTGGCGGCTCGCTCGGCATCGATCTCGTCAAAGTGGATGCGGTCGGCAAGCCGATCGAGGCGCCGGTCGAGATCCTGGTCGATGGCGCTCGCTCGACCATCGCGGCGCGACAGGCCGTCGTGCTCACACCGGGCGAGAGCCTGACGCTTCCCCCGCTGCAGGCACATCGTTTTTATGGGCTTCCCGGGACCGGGACGTCATTGGTCGGCGAAATCAGCGAAGTCAACGACGACCTGACCGACAACTACTTCCTGGAGCCGTTTGGCCCGATGATGATCGAGGACGACGAGCCTCCGCTCTATCTGTTGTGGCGAGACCTTGCGGCCGGGTGACCCAAACCCACGATCGCGCTTGCTAAAAGAGAGACACACGCATAAAGATATCTTTATATCTCGTGTGATCTGGTTGTTTGATGACGAATGCGGTTCCTCTCTCCTTTGGCTCGGCCCTCGCGGCGCTTGAAGCGGCCGGGGAAGCCACGCGCCTTCGGCTTCTCGCGCTGTTGGTCGAAGCGGAATTGACCGTGACCGAGATCGTCTCGATCCTCGGTCAATCACAGCCGCGCGTGTCTCGGCATCTAAAGCTGCTGGTCGAAGCCGGCCTCGTCGAGCGCCATCGCGAGGGCGCATGGGCTTTCTTTTCCTGCATGGCCCGGACGCCGACGGCCTCCTGCGGCCGCGATCTGGTGCGGCGGCTCGACCCCGATGACCCGGTTCTGGTTGCCGATCGGGCCCGGCTTGGCGAGGTTCGAACGGCCCGCAATCAGAATGCGGAGCGCTATTTCGCCACCCAGGCAAGCCAGTGGGATCGGCTCCGCTCGCTGCACATCGCGGAGGAGCGGGTCGAGACCGCTATTCTCGAGGCGGTTGGGCCGGGGCCGTTTCGCGCCCTGCTCGATCTCGGCACCGGCACCGGCCGGATGCTGGAGCTCCTGGCGCCTTTGGCCGACCGCGCCATCGGGATCGACCAAAACCACGCGATGCTCAACATCGCGCGCACGCGGATCGAGCGAAGCCGTCTGCGGAATATCCACCTCCGCCAGGGCGACATCTATGCGCCGCCGGTCGAGCGCGACGGCTATGATCTCGTCATCCTGCATCAGGTGCTGCATTACCTCGACGACCCGTCCCGCGCGCTTCGCGAGGCGGCCCGAGCCTTACGGCCGGGCGGCCGCCTCGTCGTGGTGGATTTCGCACCCCATGACCATGAATCGCTGCGGGATCATCACGCTCACCGGCGGCTCGGCTTCTCGCGGCAGGAGATCGACGGTTTCATGGCCGATGCGGGTCTCGCCAGCGAACAACATCGCGACCTGACGCCCAACGACGGCGAAGCCGATACGCTGACGGTGTCGATCTGGATTGGCCATGATCGTCGCACCTTGTCGGATGCCCCGCTCGCCTTTCCCCATCAGGAGGTTGCTTGATGCTGCCCGATCATCGCCCGAGCCGCTCGCACAGCCTGGTGAAGGCGACACCCATCAAAGTGTCGTTCGAGTTCTTCCCGCCCAAAACCGCCGAGATGGAGGTGGGCTTATGGGATGCGGTGACGCGGCTCGAGCCGCTCGAGCCGGATTTCGTATCCGTCACCTATGGGGCCGGCGGCTCAACGCGCGAGCGGACCCACGCCACTGTCGCGCGCATCGTCAGCGACACCACGATGAAGCCGGCCGCACATCTCACCTGCGTCGGCGCCACCAAGGCCGAGATCGACGAGGTGGTGGCCGGCTATTGGTCCGCTGGCGTGCGCCATATCGTGGCGCTACGCGGTGATCCGCAGGGCGGCGTCGGCACGGCCTACACGCCCCATCCGGGTGGCTACGCGACCTCGGCCGATCTCGTTGCCGGGATCCGCCGCGCCGGCGACTTCGAGGTTTCCGTGTCGGCTTATCCGGAATCCCATCCCGAAAGCCCGAACATCGATGTGGATCTCGACGTCTTGGCCGCGAAAGTCGATGCGGGTGCAACGCGCGCCATCACGCAATTCTTTTTCGATAACGCGTTATATCTTCGATACATCGAGCGGGTCCGGGCGCGGGGCATCACGATCCCGATCATTCCCGGTATCGTCCCGGTGCAGAATTTCAAGCAAACCGCGAATTTCGCGGCCCGAACCGGCGCCTCGGTACCGCAATGGCTGGCCGATCGGTTCGAGGGGCTGGACGATGATCCGGCGACGCGGCGGCTCATCGCAGCCGCCGTGGCGGCCGAACAAGTCCTCGATCTCGTCGATTACGGGGTCCGCGATTTCCACTTTTACACGATGAACAAGGCCGATCTCGTCTACGCGATCTGTCATCTTCTGGGACTGCGACCGAGGCTCGATCAAGCCGCCGCCTGACGCGGGATCGGATCGATCGAGCAACAAAGCGACCACATGCAGAGGTTCCGCCCGTGACCACCACAGCCCAAGCCCTTCGTGACGCAGCCGCCGAGCGCATTCTGGTGCTCGATGGTGCCATGGGGACGATGATCCAAGAGCGCCGTTTCGACGAAGCGGCGTTCCGGGCGGAGCGGTTCAAACACTGGCCGAGCGACCTGCGCGGCAACAACGACCTGCTGACGCTGACCCAACCGGATGCGATCCGCGACATTCACCTGCAATATTTTCTGGCCGGCGCCGATATCGTCGAGACCAACACGTTTTCATCCACCACCATCGCCCAGGCCGACTACGGCATGGAGGCGATCGCGGTCGAACTGAACCGCGAAGGCGCGAGGCTGGCACGCGAAGCGGCCGATCTCGCCGAAGCGAAGGACGGCCGCAAACGGTTCGTCGCAGGCGCGATCGGGCCGACCAACCGCACCGCGTCGATCTCGCCCGATGTCAACAACCCCGGCTACCGCGCCGTCACGTTCGATGAGCTACGGATCGCCTACGGGGACGCGGCGCGCGGCCTCATCGAAGGGGGAGCCGACATCATCATCGTCGAAACCATCTTCGACACGCTGAACGCCAAGGCGGCTCTGGCCGGGATCGACGAAATCTTCGAGGAGATCGGGCGCACCCTGCCGGTGATGATCTCCGGCACCATCACGGATCTCTCCGGCCGCACCCTGTCAGGCCAGACCCCGACGGCGTTCTGGAACGCGGTGCGGCACGCCTCACCCTTTACCGTGGGGCTGAATTGCGCGCTCGGCGCTCGCGAAATGCGCGCCCATCTCAGCGAAATCAGCCGGGCCGCCGATACGCTGGTCTGCGCCTATCCCAATGCCGGGCTGCCGAACGAATTTGGCATGTATGACGAGAGCCCTGACTATATGGCCGAGCTGGTCGGCGAATTTGCCGAATCCGGCCTCGTCAACGTCATCGGCGGCTGCTGTGGCACCACGCCGGCCCATATCCGCGCCATCGCGGCACGCGTCAAAGGCCTCGCGCCCCGCGTCGTGCCGACCATCGAGCCGATGCTGCGCCTGTCCGGCCTCGAGCCTTTCACGCTGACGAGCGACATCAAGTTCGTGAACGTCGGCGAGCGCACCAACGTCACGGGTTCGGCCCGCTTCCGCAAGCTGATCCGCGAGGGCGATCTCGCGGCGGCGCTCGACGTCGCACGCGATCAGGTCGCCAATGGCGCGCAGATCATCGACATCAATATGGACGAAGGCCTGCTCGATTCCGAAAAGGCGATGGTCGACTTCCTCAACCTCGTGGCGGCCGAGCCGGATATCGCCCGCGTCCCCGTGATGGTCGATAGTTCCAAGTTCGGCATCATCGTGGCCGGCCTGAAATGCGTGCAGGGCAAGCCGATCGTCAACTCGATTTCGCTGAAGGAAGGCGAGACGAAATTCATCGCCGACGCGCGGATCGTGCGCCGCTACGGTGCGGCCGTGGTCGTGATGGCCTTCGATGAGGAAGGCCAGGCCGACACGCAGAAGCGCAAGATCGAGATCTGCTCCCGCGCCTATAAAATCCTGACCGAGACAGTCGGCTTCCCGCCCGAGGATATCATCTTCGATCCGAACGTCTTCGCGGTCGCGACCGGCATCGAGGAACACAACAATTACGGCGTCGACTTCATCGAAGCGACACGTGCGATCCGGGCCAACCTGCCCTACGCGCATATCTCCGGCGGTGTCTCGAACCTATCCTTCTCGTTCCGCGGCAACGAGAAGGTGCGCGAGGCGATGCACGCCGTGTTCCTCTACCATGCGATCACGGCCGGCATGGATATGGGTATCGTCAACGCGGGGCAACTCGCGGTCTATGGCGAGATCGACCCCGACTTGCGTGAGGCCTGCGAGGACGTGGTGCTGAACCGGCGCGCCGACTCGACCGAGCGGCTGCTTGCCCTCGCCGAACTCTATAAGGGCCAGGATGGCCAGGTCGCCAAAGCCAAGGATCTAACATGGCGCGAGGCGCCGGTCGCCAAGCGGCTGGAACATGCGCTCGTCAACGGCATCACTGAATTCGTCGACGCCGATACGGAGGAGGCGCGCGTTGCCGCCAAACGCCCGCTCGACGTCATCGAGGGGCCGCTGATGTCCGGCATGAACGTGGTCGGCGACCTGTTCGGAACCGGCAAGATGTTCCTGCCGCAGGTGGTCAAATCCGCCCGCGTCATGAAGCAGGCGGTGGCGGTGCTGCTGCCCTACATGGAAGCCGAGAAGCTTGCGAGCGGTGGCGGATCGGGCCGAAGTTCGGCCGGAAAGATCCTGATGGCGACCGTCAAGGGCGACGTGCATGACATCGGCAAGAATATCGTCGGGGTGGTCCTGGCCTGCAACAATTACGAGATCATCGACCTCGGCGTGATGGTTCCGGCGCAGAAGATCATCGACGTCGCGATCGCCGAGAAGGTGGATGCGATCGGCCTGTCGGGCCTCATCACGCCGTCGCTCGACGAGATGTGCTTCGTGGCCGCCGAAATGGAGCGCCAAGGGCTCGACCTGCCGCTGCTGATCGGCGGCGCCACGACGAGCCGCGTCCATACGGCCGTCAAGATCCATCCGCATTACGAGCGCGGTCAGGCCGTCTATGTCACGGATGCGAGCCGTGCCGTGGGTGTCGTTTCGGCGCTGCTGTCGCCCGACACCAGGGTGAGCTACGTCGAGACGGTACGGGGCGAATATCGGCGCGTCGCCGACGCTCATGCCAAGAGCGAGCGCGACAAGCAGCGGCTTCCGCTGGCCAAGGCGCGCGCCAACGCGCTCAAGATCGACTGGGCGGGATACGAGCCCCCGCGACCGTCGTTCCTCGGCACGCGGACGTTCGGGAGTTTCGACCTTGCGACGCTGGCGGGCTTCATCGACTGGACGCCCTTCTTCCAAACCTGGGAGCTGAAAGGCCGCTACCCGGCCATTCTCGACGATCCGAAGCAGGGCGAAGCCGCTCGCAATCTCTTCGCGGACGCGCAAGCCATGCTGGCACGCATCATCGAGGAGAAGTGGTTCACACCGCGCGCCGTGATCGGTTTCTGGCCTGCCCAGTCGGTCGGCGACGATATCCGCCTGTTTGACGATGAAAGCGGGGCGCATAGCGAAACCTTCTTCACGCTGCGGCAGCAATTGAGCAAGCGCGATGGGCGCCCCAATACAGCGCTGAGCGACTTCGTGGCGCCCGGCGATGTGGGCAAGCGGGATTATATCGGGGGTTTCGTGGTCACGGCCGGGTCAGAGGAGATCGCGATCTCGACCCGTTTCGCCCAGGCCAACGACGATTATTCATCGATCCTGGTCAAAGCCTTATCGGACCGCTTTGCCGAAGCACTGGCCGAGTTCATGCACGAACGGGTGCGCCGCGAATTCTGGGGCTATGCGGCCGACGAGGTTCTGACCGACCAGCAGCGGCTCGACGAGACCTATCGCGGCATCCGCCCCGCGCCGGGCTACCCCTCGCAGCCCGACCATACCGAGAAGCTCACCTTGTTCCGCTTGCTCGACGCCGAACATGCGGTTGGGGTGCGGCTGACCGAAAGCCTGGCCATGTGGCCGGGATCGTCGGTTTCTGGCCTTTATCTCGCACATCCCGAGGCGCATTATTTCGGCGTCGCCAAGGTCGAGAGAGATCAGGCGGAGGATTATGCGGCCCGCAAGGGAATGCCGCTCCGCGAGGTCGAACGCTGGCTGTCGCCGATCCTCAACTACGATCCCCTGGCGCTCGCCAAGGAAGCGGCCGAATAGGCGATCCATCGTGACGCGGTCTCCTCGGCGTCCTCCATCGTGAGCGTTAACCTTTCGTTAAAGATTGAATCGACTTGGAAGGAATTGGGAGCACAGTTGCGTCGGGCTAGGGAGACGAAACCGGCATGTGCGATCAGCTGATTACAGCGGCGTTGATGGTGACTTTAGTCCTGACGATGCTGGCCGCACTCCTCGCGGTTCTCGGCACCTCCCGGGTCGATGCGTCACGCACGGCGCGCTTTCAAGCGTCGGTCGGCTTCCTCGCAGGCGGCCGCGTAGAGGGTCTCGTCGAAGCAGGTCAGGTCCGCCATGGCGGCGAGCAATCGCGGGGTCTTGTCGACGCGCGGCGTCGGAGCGCCCTTCATCTTCGTAGCGAGCGCGTCGGTGACATTGCGGGGACGGACCACCTTCGGCGGCTGCAGGTTCAGGCTCTCATAGATCAACGCGACCGTTGCCTCGAACTTCTCCGTAATGCCGATCGCATCCAGGCCGCGTATGCGCGCGACCGCGCTCTCGACGGCGACCGCCGGGACATCGTCGCGGGTAACGCGATGGGCTTGTTTCATCTGACGAAAGCCAAGCCCGAACGCCGCGAGATAATGGTTGAAAATCTCGGGCGCGCTCCGAACGGCGGGGTGCTCGAAGAATTCCTCGGCAGAGAGCGCGTTGGCGAGACGAACAAATGGGTTCACCCCGGCCTTGGACGTGACCTCGTGCGAGCGGTGGGATCGGTACACCGAAATCAGACGATCAATGGGATTGCGAAAAACGCTGATGACCTGCAGCGGCCGCTTCGGAATGAGGCGAAGCGACGCCACGTCGAAATGACCGGAAAAATAATCGAATTCCGCCATTTCGTCCGCCGTGTATAGGTTCAGAAAATCGTCGTGGACCGGGCAGACCCGATGGGGCGGAAAAGCATGCTGCAGCATGTCATAGAGCGTCGTACCGCCGGTCTTTTGCAAGTGGATGAAGGCAACGGCGGCGGGCGCGCGCGGGCCAGGAAGCCGGCGTAGTCGCGGCACCACGGCGAGGCGAAATCGATCCGTCGAGGTTTCAACCGGCACTGCAACCTCCGGATCGCGCCCGTGAAGCGGCGGCAAGTCGTCGATATCCCGCAGCGGCGTCTCGCAGCAACGTTCCTGCGCCACCGTCCCCCCGAGATGATCCAGCATCGCCCGGCTCTGTGCGGCATCGGGATCGAGCAGGCAGGCTTGGCGGAACGCCGCAACGGCATCCTCCACCCGATGTCGCGTGAGCAACAGATGGCCGAGGTGATGATGCGTCTCGGCTGCGCCCGCCTCCTGCGCGAGCGCGGAGCGATAAGCATCCTCGGCCCGAGCCAAGAAGCCCTGCTCCTTCAACACATGACCATATTGCACCCAGATCGCGGGTTGCGCGGCATCGATCGCGAGCGCAGCCGCGTAATCGGCCTCGGCCTTCCTCCAAGCGCGCGCCGCATTGGCCCGATCGGCTCGATCGATCAATCGCGTGACGGTCTCACGCGGATTGGGCATCGAGAGCAAACGGCGAACCGGATTGAGCACGGCAGTCCTCGACCGCGCCTCGCCCGATTGCGAAGGACGCAATCGGCTGATGCAACGCGATCGTCGCGAAATTACGGCAAGAGTCAGGACGGAGGTGAGCCGATGCTCAGGTGACGACGCCTTTCACACGCTCGCGATAAGCCGTGTAGATGGCGCTTGCGGCGATGATGGCGCTGCCAACCACCATGCCGACGGTCGGCACGTTGCCGAGAAAGAGGAAACTCAACCCACTGGCCCAGAGCAATTGCATGTAGGTGAACGGAGCGAGCAGCGAGGCGGGCGCGAAGCGATAGGCGACGACCTGCATCAGGCTGCCGAGGCCGCCGAACAGGCCGACAGCGATCACGACTTTGATTTGGGCCGGGTCGGGCGTCGTCCAGTCGAAGACGACGAGCGCCGACAGCATCACGGTGCCGATCACGGCTGAATAGAAGATCGAGGTACTCGCGGTGTCTTGCTTGTTGAGGCGTGTGCCGATGACCGCGACGGCACTCGCCACAGCCCCCGCGAGTGGGATCAGCGCGGCCAGTCGAAACGAGCTCCCACCGGGCTGCACGATGATGAGCACGCCGATCAGCGCCGCGATGGCGGCGCTCCAGCGTCTGATGCCGACTTTTTCGCCCAAAAAGATCATCGCAAGGGCCGTGACCATGACGGGCGCCACGAAACCGATCGCCGTCGTCTCGGGAACGGCCAGATATTTGAACGACAGGATGGCGGCCAAGGTCGATAGCGCAGCCATGCCGCCCCGCAACAGTTGCAGGCCGGGCCGCACCGCCGTGACCGACCGACGACCGCGGGCCAGCAGAGGCAGGGTCGCAAGCAGAAATACGACATAGCGGAGCCACGCGACCTCGAGCGGTGGCAGCGACGTCATTAGCGATTGCGCGGCGAGGTCGGACAGCGGGAACGCCATGGTGCTCGCCAGAATGGCCGCGATGCCGAGGGCTGATCGGTCCGCGGTTGGCACGCTCGCCTCGCGGGGCAGCGTTGTCGGAGCATACTCGACACGAGACGTGTGTCGCGGGCGCGGCAGCCCCCGCCGGTAGAACGACGGCGCAACGACGGAGCGCGCGGTTAGCGACCGGGTGGGTCGGGACAACGAGAACGCCACGGTTGATCCTGAACGATATCGGGGGCTGATCCGCGAGCCTTAGACCCGCTTTCTCTACGATTGCTTAACCAAGGCCATCGATCAGAGCTCTTGTCGTGCGACCCACAAGCGGCCTAATGAACGGGTCCATGAGCAGGTGGCCGAGTGGGTGGGATCGGAGCAGACACATGAGCGCCATGATCCCCATCACGCCGCTCATCTCGATCGATGAGGACGAGATCGACGAGAGCTTTGTCCGCGCGTCCGGCGCGGGCGGTCAGAACGTCAACAAGACCTCGTCGGCCGTGCAACTGCGCTTCGACGCGCGCAACTCGCCCAATCTGCCCGAATTCGTGCGCGATCGCCTCCCCGCCATCGCGGGCCAGCGCATGACCCAGGACGGCGTGATCGTACTGTTCGTCCAGACGCATCGCTCCCAAGCGCTCAACCGCAAGGAAGCGCTCGACCGCCTGATCGACCTGATCCGCGATGCCACGATCCGCAAACCGATCCGCCGGCCAACGCGCCCGACCTTGGCGTCGAAGAAACGTCGGCTGGAAACGAAGGACCGTCGCTCGGTCGTGAAAACCTTGCGTCGCAATACGACACGTGACGAATGAGCGGGGACCCGGCTGCCGTTGGGACCGTTTCGTCGGCAAGTGTGGCGAAACTCGCACAGAACTCCGCCGCATGCACCTTTAGGATAGCGTCTCACGCTCAGGGGCGAACGGGGTAACTTCCGCTCGTGCAGACCACGAATGCCCAATTCGACGCAGAAATTTTACGAGGACCCGGCCGAAGACGCGGCGGTGCTACTGCTCCGCATCGGGCTGGCGGTTCTGGCGATGGCGGTGCCGATCAGCATGGTGCTGTCGCGCCGGGCGCTGTTCATCCTCGTGCCGATCGGGGCGGGACTCCTGCTTGTGGCCGGATTACTGCTCTCCGACCGCTCGCTCCTGCGCCGCCTCCGCACCACGCTGCTCTCGACAGCCGGGCTCAGCGGCCTCGGGCTCCTCGCCTGGAGCGCGCTGTCGCTCGTCTGGAGCCCGGTCGGGATCGACGCGGCGGAGCGGCTGGCCAAGATCGGCGGGACGCTGCTGCTCGTGATCGTGACGGCCGCGTTCCTTCCCGAGCGGACCCGCACCTCTAACCTCAATCTTTTCCCGCTGGGCATCGTGGCGGCCGTCGCCTTCACGCTCGCGACCGCGCTCGGTGCGCCGGGCGCCTTCAGCTTTCAGACCGATGACTCGACCCTCGAACGTGCCGTTGTCAGCCTCGTGGTGCTGGTTTGGCCCTCGCTCGGGGCGTTGGCGATTCGTGACCGCTGGATGGCTGCAGGCTTGATCGTCGTCGCGGTCGCGGTCGCGGCCATGGCGGCCTGGACCTCCGTCGCGCTCGCGGCCTTGGCGCTCGGGTCGCTGACCTTCGCGATCGCGACGATCGACCCCGGTCGCATCGGGCGCCTCCTCGGCGTGATCGTCGCGGTCTTGTTTCTGTTCGCGCCCGCGGTGCCGTTCGGCATCGGCCTTCTGTTCAAGGGGCTGCTCGCTCTGTTTGGTGATCGGCTCCCCGACCTCACGACCGCGACTGAAACTATGCGGATCTGGGCCACGATCGTCGTGAGCGAGCCTGTCCGGCTGATCACCGGTCACGGTCTCGATATGGCGACGCTCGCGCCGCTGAGCGGCTTTCTGCCACCGCAGACACCCAAGAGCCTCTTGTTCGAGATCTGGTATAATTTCGGCGTCATCGGTGGCGTCCTGGCGGCTGTGCTCTCACTCAGCGCGTTCCGGATCATCGGACATCTGTCGCCCACCGTCGCGCCTTTCGTGCTCGCCGAATTCGTCGCGGTGATGACCATCGCGTTCTGCGGCCTCGACACCACGCAACTGTGGTGGGTCACACTGCTCGGCGTCGTGGCACTCGCTTTCGCGACGGTCGTGCGCGGCCAGTATCGAACCAGCCGCCCAATGGCCCGGCTCGAGCCGTCCATCGCGCCGCTGCCGCGCGGACAAGCGACACTTTGACAAGCGCCCTGGTGGTCGGCGACCCGGTCACGGCCGTGATCCTCGATGCGCCGCTGATATGGCGGATGGTGGCGGCCGTTGCCGACGGAGCCCCCCTGCTCGGCTCAGACGCCGCGACCGCCCGCATCGGCGCGGCGCGAGCCCTGGTCGACACCATCGTGGTGCGCTCGATCCGGGCCTATGGCGTCAATACCGGCGTCGGCGCGCTCTGCGACGTCATCGTCGACCGTGATCACCAGCAATCGCTGTCGAAGAACATCGTCATGAGCCATGCGGTGGGGGTCGGCGAGCCGCTTGGCAAAGCCGAAACTCGCGCCATCATGGCGGCAGCCGTCAATAATTGGGCGCATGGTTATTCCGGCGTGCGGATCGATGTCGTCGACACGCTCTTGGCGTTGCTGGCGGCGGATTGCATCCCGCTCGTGCCGTCGCGCGGCTCCGTCGGCTATATCAGCCATATGGCCCATATCGGGCTCGTGCTGATCGGCGAAGGCTTTGCGATATGCGTTGGGGAAACGCTGACCGGTGCGGTGGCTTTATCCAGGGCCGGGCGGACGCCGTTGGTCCTCGACGCGAAAGAAGGCCTGAGCGTCGTCAACGGAACGCCCTGCGCCACCGGCTTGGCAGCGCTGGCGCTGGCGCGAGTCGAACGGCTGCTCGATTGGGCTGACGCGAGCGCAGCTCTCTCGTTCGAAGCGCTCGGCGGCGACCCCGCCTGCTTCGCCGAAGACAGCATGGCGTTGCATGCCTCGCCAGGGTTGCGCGCCGTCGCGGGCCGCCTCCGGCATGTCCTCGCGGGCAGTTGCGCCATCGCGGCGACAGAGGCCGGTCGCACCCAGGAGGCCTTGAGCTTGCGCGCGGTGCCGCAGGTGCATGGGGCCGCCCGCGATGCGCTGGTTTATGTCGCCGGTGTGGTGGATCGCGAACTCGCCTCGCCGACCGATAATCCGCTGCTGCTCGGCCCACCCGACCTGCCGCGTGCCGCCTCCACGGCCCATGCGGTCGGCGCCGGTGTCGGCCTCGCTATGGACCTCTTGGGCATTCTCACCGCCGAGGTCGCCGCCATGGCGGAGCGGCGCATCGACCGGCTCGTCAATCCGCTGGTGAGCGGCCTGCCGGCTTTTCTGGCCGCAGAGGGGGGCAGCCGCTCCGGCTTCATGATCGCACAATATACGGCCGCCTCGCTCGTGGCCGAGAACCGGCGGCTCGCCGCACCCGCCAGCCTCGATGGCGGCGTCACATCGGCGCTGCAGGAGGATCATCTCGCCCACGCGACGCCGGCCAGCCTGAAGGCGCTTCAGATCATCGACAATGCCGCATCGATCCTGGCGATCGAAGTGCTGGCCGCCGTCCAGGCGACCGATCCCGTCGCCGCGCGCCGCTCGCCCGTTTCGGCCGCAATTGCGGCCCGGCTCCGGGCCGTCGTTCCGACTTATGCCGATGATCGTCCGCTCGGGCAGGATTTTGGGTGCGCTGCCGCCATGATGGCCGGCTCGGCGCCGTTCTGACGGCACCGGCGCCGTTACTTCAGTGCAGCACCGTCGTCTCGATCGGTGCGGCGGCCCCGGCCGCGATCAGCGCGACGGGCGGCGCCCTCAGGTCCGGCGAGAGCGCATGTTCGAGCCAGGCGATCAAGCGGGCCAGCACGAGGTTGATCAACAGATAGATCAGCGCCGCGCAGAGGAACACTTCCATGGTCCGGTAGGTCTGCGCGATGATCCGCTGCGCCACGCCGCTGACCTCGGTCACCGTGATGATGCTGGCGAGCGACGTCGACTTCACCATCAGGATCATCTCGGTCGAATAGGCCGGCAGCGCGCGCCGCAGAGCGATGGGCGCGATGACCCGGCGGAGCAACAGGAATCCCGACATGCCACAGGCGCGCGCCGCCTCGATCTGCGCGGGCGGCACCGCCAGCAACCCGCCCCGAAAGATCTCGGTCGCATAGGCGGCGGTGCAGAGCGCCAGCGAGATGACGGCGCAGGAGAAGGGGTCGCGCAGCAGCGGCCAGGCGATGCTGTGGCGGACGGCGGGAAATTGCGCGATGCCGTAATAGACCAGAAACATCTGGATCAGCAGAGGCGAACCGCGAAACACGAACACATAGGCCCGGGCGATTCTGTCGAGCAGTTTGTAGCGACTGACCCGCATCGCCGTCAGGCCGACCGCCAGACAGGCCCCGAACGTGATCGACAGCGCAAACAGCGCCAACGTGAGCGGCAAAGCCGCGATCAGCCGTTCCATCGTATCGAGCAGAAAGGGAAAATCGAGACCCATCGTCATGCCGTATGCACGGGGCGGCGGAAAGATTTGCCGGTCCGCACCTCGGCGGCGTCGAAGATGCGGTTCGAGACCGCCGTCATCAGCAGGTAAAGCGCACCACCCGCCACGTAGAAGCCGAAATAGTCATGGGTCGAACCGGCCCCGACTTGCGAATTCCGCATCAGCTCGGCAAGGCCCGTGACCGAAATCAGAGCCGAATCCTTGAGGCTCAACTGCCAAACATTGCCAAGCCCCGGCAGAGCGAAGCGGAACACTTGCGGCGCGATGATGCGCCGAAACCGGAGGAGCCCGTTCATACCGACTGCGCGCGCCGCCTCGATTTCGCCGCGCGACACGGCCTGGAATGCGCCCCGGAACACCTCCGCCTGATAGGAGCCGGAGATGATGCCCACCGCCAAGGCTCCGGCCAGGAACGTCGGCACGCCGACGAAACCCTCATGGCCAAACAGGCGGCCGATCGCCGACAGCACCGACGATCCGCCGAAGTAGAAGAGATAGATGATGAGGAGTTCGGGCACGCCGCGAAACACGGTCGTGTAAACGTCCCCGACGAGGCGCAGAGCCAGGCTCTGCGACAGCTTGGCTGCCGCGACACCCGAGCCGAGCACCGCGCCGATCGCAAGCGATGCCAGTGTCACGGCAACCGTGACGCTCGCGCCGAGAAGCAGGAAGCCGCCCCATCCCGTCGGCCCGAAGCCGAATTGCGTGAAAGCGCTCACGGGCGCGGCGGCTCGATCGCCTGCCTCAGGGGGTCACGTCGATCTTGAACCACTTGAGGCTCAGGGTCTTCACGGTTCCGTCCTTGATGGCGTCGGTCAAAGCCGTGTTGAACATGGCGATGAGGTCACCATCCGACTTGCGAATGCCGAAGGCTTCACCCGGTCCCCAGACGGCACCGCCGATTTGCGGGCCCGTATAGGCCATGTCCTTGTTGTCGGGCTTGGCAAAGGCGGCGGTGAAGTAGGTGGCATCGTCAAACGCGAGGTCGATGCGACCCGTCACCAGATCGATATCGTGCTCGGCCGCGGTCTTGTATTCGCGAATGGTCGCGACATCCTTGAAGTTATTGACCACGAAGGGCTCGTAGACGGTGGCGGTCTGCAGCCCGATGGTCTTGCCCTTGAAGGCTTTGCGGAGGTCGTCCATCGTCGGCGTCAGGCCATCGTTGCTGAGCTTGATGGTCGTGCCGGATCCAGGCGCATTGGCGAGCGGGCCGTTCTTGTCGGAGACGAACACACCGGGCGTGGCCGCATAGGGGATCGTGAAATCGATGGTTTTCTTGCGCTCGTCCGTGATCGACAGCGCGTCCATGATGACGTCGATCTTGCCGGCTTGCAGGGCCGGGATCATGCCGTCCCAATCCTGCGAGACGATCTTGCATTCGATCTTCATCCGACCGCAGATATTGCGGAGCAGTTCGGGCTCGTAGCCATCGAAGCTGCCATCCGGCTTGGTCAAATTCCAAGGCTCGTAAGCGCCTTCGGTGGCGATCGTCACCACCTTCCAGTCCTTTGCCACGGCGGGAAGCGTTGCGGCTCCAAAAACCGAGAGGGCCGCAGCGGCCGTGAGGACGAATTTACGCATCAAGTATTCCTTCCCAAATCGTGGACCCCTGCGAGATCGAACAAGCGATCCGGGTCCTTCGGTTCGCAGTATTGACCAGCAGCGGTTCGCGCGAAAGACAGAAGCAGAATCTGGGCCAAACTTTTGTGAAATTGCGTTGCTCATCCGGCCGAACTCGCGCGCCATTCAGGCGATGCGGCGCGGCCGCTCCCCGAATTGCGTCGCGAAAAACGTGTGATACGCCCCCCGCAACTGCATCAGTTCGGAATGGGTGCCGGTTTCAACCGCGCGGCCCCCTTCGATCACGCAGATGCGATCCGCATCCACGATCGTCTGAAGCCGATGCGCCACCACGATCGTGGTTCGGCCGATCCGCAATTCGTCGAGCGCCTTCTGGATCTCGCGCTCGGATTCAGAATCGAGGGCCGCTGTGGGCTCATCGAGCAGCAGGATCGGCGCTTCCTTCAGGAAGGCCCGTGCGATCGCGATGCGCTGCTTTTGGCCCCCCGAAAGGTTGTTGCCATGCTCACCGACCGGCGTTGCATAACCATCGGCCAAGGCGGTGATGAAATCGTGAGCATGCGCCTTGCGGGCCGCCGCGACGATCTCGGACTGACTCGCACCCAGCCTGCCAAGCCCGATATTATCCGCGATCGTGCCGCGAAACAGAAAGACGTCCTGCGCCACGAAAGCGATGTTGTCGCGCAAGGAGCCGAGCCGCACATCCATGACGCTCTGGCCATCGATCGTCACCGCCCCGGATTGCGGATTGTAGAAGCGCTGGATCAAGCTGATGATGGTCGACTTGCCGCCGCCCGAGGGACCAACCAAGGCCGTGGTGGTGTCCGGCTCGGCCACGAAATCGAGGCCTTTCAGCACCGTCTCGCTCGGGCGATAGTTGAACCCCACATCCTGGAAGACGATGCGGCTGCGGGTCACGACCAGCGGCGGCTTGAGGTCATCGTCGGCATCGGCGAGCGGCTCGTCCAGAAGATCGTAGATCATCCGAGCGTTCACGAGGCCGTTTTGCAGATCGAGGTTGAGCTTACCGAGGCGCTTGGCGGGCTCATAGGCGGCCAGCATGGCGACGATGAACGAGAAGAACGATCCCGGATCCGCATGCGCGACAGCGACGCGCCAACCGCCATAAAGCACCAGCGCCGACACGGCGACGCCGCCTAGCGTCTCGCTCACGGGGCTCGCCATGGCGACCCCCTTGGCCATCCGGTTGGCTGCCTTTTCGACCTCGTTGATGGAAGCGGCCATTCGTCCGCGCATGACCTCTTCGAGATTGAAGGATTTGACGATCCGGATGCCCTGAACGGTCTCCTGAATCGTCTGCATGATGCGGGCCGAGCCATCGAACTGCCGCCGCGCATATTTGCGAACGCGCCGCATGAGGCGGCCGAGCAGCAGGGCACCGACCGGCATCAGAACCAGCAGCATCAAGGCCATCAGCGGATCGTTGTAGACCATGACGCAGAGCAGCGCGAGCAGGGTCAACACATCGCGCCCCGCCGAGGTGACCAGCAGTTGAACAACGTCGCGCACGCTGTTGGCGGCAAGCGCCAAACGCGCCATCAGGTCACTCGAGTGGCGCTGCTGATAGAAGGCGACCGGCTGACGCAGCAGGTGATCGTAGACGCGCGCCTGGATCGCGGCCACGATCCGGTTGCCGGTCCGTGACATGATCACCAACTGGCCGAAGGTCGCCAAGCCCCGCAGGATGTAGAGCGCACCGACGCTGAGAGCGAGAAAACGCAGATGTTTGAACGCGCCCCCTTCGGCAACGCTCAACCCCGTCATGCCATTGACGATCGGGGCCAGCAACGACACGGAGAGAGCCGTCGTACCCGCCGCAACGGCCATCAGGCCGAGCGCGATCGCATAGGCGGAGCCGTGATGGCGACCATGTTCGGCCAGCAATCTGCGGATGAGAGCAAACGACTGCCCATCCTGCGTCCGCTTTTCGGGCACCTTCATCTGCTTCATCGTCTTTGCTAAACACGGCGACGACGTCGGGTTCAAGCGGTAACTACGTCTCACCCGATCAGCGACATACGATTCAGCCGCGCTGTCGCATTGACGCGTCAGCGGTTCCGGCGCCATGTCGGGGATCTCGACGTCCCCGTTCGTCTTAGGAGGCCCGCATGCCCGTCATCAACAGCGTGGCCGAGGCGACCGAAGAGGTCAAAGTGTGGCGGCGGGACTTCCACCGCCACCCCGAACTGCTCTACGACGTCCACCGCACGGCGGGCCTCGTGGCCGATCGGTTGCGCGCCTTCGGGTGCGACGAGGTCGTGACCGGCATCGGCCGCACCGGCGTGGTCGGGATCATCCGAGGCAACCGGCCTGGCCCGCGCACGATCGCGATGCGGGCCGATATGGACGCTCTTCCGATTACCGAGTTGAGCACGACGCTGCCGCATGCCTCGACGACGCCGGGCCGGATGCATGCATGCGGTCACGATGGCCATACCGCGATGCTGCTCGGCGCCGCCCAATACCTGACCGGCACGCGCAACTTCGCCGGCACAGCCGTAGTGGTCTTCCAGCCGGCGGAAGAAGGCGGCGGTGGCGGCAAGGCGATGGTGTCGGACGGGCTGATGGCCCGCTTCGGCATCGACGAAATCTACGGGATGCACTCCCTGCCGGGTTTGCCGGTCGGTCATTTCGCGCTCCGGCCCGGCCCGATCATGGCAGCGGCGGATCGATTCGAGATCCGCCTCGACGGCCGCGGAGGTCATGCGGCCAACCCACATCTTTGCATCGATCCGGTGCTGGCGGGCGCACAGATCACCACGGCGCTTCAGATGATCGTGGCCCGCAACGTGGATCCGTTGGACGCCTGCGTCGTGTCGGTCACCCAGTTCAACGCCGGATCCGCCGGCAATGCGATTCCGCAATCGGCCCGGCTCGGTGGTACGGTGCGGAGCCTCAAGGCAGAAACCCGCGTGTTGGCGGAGCGTCGCCTGCGCGAGATCGTGGCGGGCGTCGCGGCGGCCAGCGGCGTCGACGCCACAGTGAACTACGCGCATGGTTACCCGGTCACGGTCAACCATGCCGATCAGGCGCGTTTTGCCGCTACGGTCGCGGCCGATGTTTCGGGAGCTCAGAACGTCGACGCCGCGATCCCTCCGATGATGGGCGCGGAGGATTTCTCCTACATGCTCGAGGAGCGGCCGGGCGCCTTCCTGTTCATTGGCAATGGCGATAGCGCCGGTTTGCACAACCCAGGCTATGACTTCGACGACACCGCCCTGCCCTATGGGATCAGCTTTTGGGGACGGCTCGTCGAAACGGCTCTGCGGCCTTGATGCGATGTCTTTAACTCGCGTTTAACCATTCTTTTACATTCCGGCTTCACCTTAAGGTCATGCCGCACAGCGCGGCCCTGAACGTGCCGCACGTCGCGGTGTCGGCCCTTTGGGCCATCTCCGGCCCCTCGGTCGCATGGGAGAGTATGATGAGTGAAGCCGCCCTTCTCCGCGCCCTGGCGGACAAGCTGGACGATCTGGAAACGATCTCGTCCTTCCCGTCCGACGTGACGGAGCCCGGCCCGGTGACCGTGTCGTGGACCGAACAGGCCGACCATCCGGGTTATGCGGCTCTCAGCGAGGCGATCAGCACCCTCGTGGCCCAGCACTGGAACGCGCTCCGCTCGCAAGTCGTCAAGCAGCGCGAATCCGACGTCCAGGCTGCGCGCCAGGCCCTCGTGACCGGTATCCCGGCAGCCGACAAGAGCGCCGCGATTTCAAGCAGCGTCGAAGCCGCCCTTCGGAAGGTGGCCGGCTAACGCCACCGCATCCCGTCACATTTCCTTACGACGCTCGGCCGGCGCCATCATGGTGTCCGGTCGTTGACGTCTGGCGATCTCGCGAGGCGCGTATCGCGTCGCGCGTCCCTACAACGCCGCGGGATGTCCGGCGCAGCGGGTCGCGATCACCTGCACCCGGCTGACGATGTCGGCAGCCCGCCAAGGCTTAGCCACGAACCGCGCGCATGACGGCAGCTTGGTTGGATTGACCAACGGTCCACCCGAGGTCACAAGAACCCCGATGCTCGGCCAACTGCGGCTCACAATGTCGGCGAGATCGAGGCCGTTCAGGCGTCCGGGCATCTGGACATCGGTGAACACCACGGCGGTTTCTCCGACATGACTTTCGAGATGCACCAGCGCCGCATCCGCGGTTGGGAAGTCGATCACATGGAACCCGGATTCTTCGAGTTCGCACACCGCAAGTTCACGCACCAGGAACTCGTCTTCGACGACGAGAACCGTGCAGGCTCTTTGAGTTGTGACATCTTGAGTCATGGAAGACGAACGGCCGATGCCGACCCCGGGTTGCTGACAATTTTAACAATCTAATTAGGTATCATTACTTCCGGGTTACCGGGCTTTTGAGCCGCGACCCTTGCGGTGCCGCACCGGACACCGCAGCGGCGCAAATAACGCGATAGGACATCATGCTTCCAAGCGTCATCGACGCCGTTGCGGCTCTTCGGGAAATGTGGACGCCGCCGTTCCGAGCCGTTGCGGCCAAAATTCTTGGCCTCACGCTGGCACTCGTCGTCGTGGCGGCCGCGGCGGCTCACGCCTGGTTGAGTGGCCTCGTCACCATGCCGTCGCCGTGGCTTGGCACGGTTGTGACGATCCTCGAGGGACTTGGCCTCGCGGTCGCGGGGATCTTTCTCGTTGCGCCGATGTCGGCGTTGGTCGCAGGCTTCTTCATCGACGATCTCGCGGGCTTGGTCGAACACGACATCGATCCAGCCCAAGCCCCCGGTCGCGCGCTGCCGATCGGAACCGCACTCTGGCTCTCGGTCCGCTTCGCCCTCCTGTCACTCGCGGTCATGATCGTGGCGCTCGCGCTGTTGTTGGTGCCGGGCATCAACGCGCTCGCGTTCCTTGGGGCAAATGCCTACCTCTCGGGTCGGCAATATTTCGAGTTCGCAGCCTTGCGGTTCCGCAGTCCGGACGAGACGCGGGCGATGCGAAACGCCCATGCCGGAACGATCTTTGTGGCGGGGCTCTGTATCGCGCTCTTCCTCTCGGTGCCGATCCTCAATTTACTCACGCCGTTGTTTGCCACAGCCTTGATGGTCCGGGTCCACAAACGGCTCGCGCTCCGGCAGATCCTCCGGCCACGCTAAAACAGCGCCACGGGAGCGAATTCGCCGAGGCGAACGCAAGCTTCTCTTGTGAAGCGAATTCGCCGAGCCGAACGCGCTTAGGGCGCCATACGCCCCCGATCGAACTGGCCGGTCTTGCGAAAACGGTAGAGATAACTCGGCACGATGCTTTCCATCGCGCGCGGCTCGATGCCCAGCCCCTTGAGCGTCAGGTCGTTGGCGATCGCAGATGGCGACACAACATTGTCCGACCGCAGCAGCGTGATCTGATCGCGGGTCATCAGCAGCATTTTGGGAAAGGCGCCGAGCAGCAGGCTATCGGCCAATTCCGTCAGACCGGCCGGGATCCGCATCGCATCGAACGGAATGGGAACAAGCAGGCGTTTGCGCCCGGTGACGCGGCACACATAGTCCATCAAATCCTTGAAGGTCCGCACCGCAGGACCGCCGAGTTCGTAGGTGCCGCTTGCGCGCGCCGTGCCGATGGCGGCGGCCGCGACCGCTTCAGCCACATCGCCCACATAGACTGGCTGAAACCGCGTGAGCCCGCCGCCGACCAGCGGGAGGACCGGCGAAATCCGTGCCATGGCGGCAAAACGATTGAAGAATTCGTCCTCCGGGCCGAAGACGATCGAGGGCCGCAGGATCACCGCATCCGGGTAAGCCTCCCGCACGATGGCTTCGGCCTTGCCCTTCGACCGGGCATATTGGGACGCGCCCTCCGGATCGGCGCCGATGGCCGACACATGAACGAGCGTCCCGATGCCGGCGTCACGCGCCGCCTTGACGACCGCCGCCGCGCCAGCGGTGTGAACCGTCTCGAACTGTTGCTTGCCCTGCTCGGCCAGAATGCCAACCAGGTTGATGACCGCGTCGGCGCCGCGCAACGCCGCTGCGAGCGAGGCCGGATAGCGCAAATTGGCCTGCACGGCCGTGATTTGCCCCACGCGACCGGTGGTTTGCGTATGAATGGCGAGATCGGGCCGCCGTGATGCGATTCGAATGCGCCACCCGTCGCGGGCGAGCGCCCGCACGACATGCCGTCCCAGGAAGCCCGAGCCGCCGAACACCGTGACGATCCGGTCGTGAGCGATATCGACACCGGCCATGTTGCCCTCTTTCAAGCCTCGTCGCGACCCGGCCGCCCGTAGGCCGCCCCGACCGCAACCGCAATCGGTCTAAGTCCGCGCGCCACTGGCGCGCCAGACACGCATAGTCAAATGGGAGATTGCTGTACAGATCGATGCAGCCGATCGACCGCGACGCGACAACCAATCGCGTCTCGCCCGCCCCAACGGCAAAAGCAGCGTTGACAATGCAACACCCCGCCCCGTAGAAGGGCGATCTGCGGCCCTGGTGGCGGAATTGGTAGACGCGCTGGTTTCAGGTACCAGTCATCACAAGTGGTGGAGGTTCGAGTCCTCTCCAGGGCACCATTTGTATGTTCACCCATGCCCGCTGGCGGTGAACGATCCTCATAAAAAAGAGTAACTTAAGGGTCGCGATGTTCGCGGCCGTTCGCTATTGCGCGCCGGAAGCCACGATCTAGCGGGGGCGCTTTTGGGGGCTTTCAAATCGGACGTGAGGCGAACCATGGCGTTGACCGATACCGCGACACGCGATGACGCTCGACCTCACGCCTGAGGGCTTCAAGGCGTGGCCGCAGAACCTTGGTCACTCTGACCCTCTGACGACGTTCACCAGCTACGGCACACTCCCGGCGCATCGGCAGGGCGAGATGATCAGGTCGCCGCCGACGCGCTCGACCGCCCTTTGTGACAATGCAGCTGTGCGGGACGCGCTTGCGACAATCACGGCCCGGCTAAGCGCATGACCATTGGCGAAGCGCGGGAAGCACGCTATCCCTGGGCGAACAATCGGACAGCGTGGGTTTGCCATCGAAGACGCACCGACATGCGTCACAGCTGGTCGACCGGCCGCGGGTCGGCTGGATTACGGGATGGGAAATGAACGCCGTCGAGATTGAAGAGGCCATCTCCAAGCTCGCCGAGCAGCCGTTTGACGCCGAGGAGTTTCCGTTCGCCTTCCTGCAAGCGTTCGGTAACAAGGAAACAACCCTCAGGCGCCTGCGAAAGGGCGAGTCGAACAGGTCCGATATGGGTGGCGTCCTTCAGACCAACAATGTCCATATCGCTGTCGCCGCTCCCGGCGGGGTCACGAGCGCCCTTTCCTCGTTGAAGGCCAGCCCGGCGACCATCCGGGCCAAAGCGAAGTTTATATTGGCGACGGATGGAGACACGTTTGAGGCCGAGGAGTTGGCTTCGGGCGAGACCGTCGCGTGCGACTACAGTGCGTTCCCGGATCATTTCGGCTTCTTCCTACCGCTGGCGGGGATCACCACCGTCCCACAGCTTCGTGAGAGCAGCTTCGACATCCGCGCCACGAGCCGCCTGAACCGGCTCTACCGGACGCTGCTGGAGGAAAATCCGGATTGGGACGCCGCCGAGCGCCGCCCCGACATGAACCACTTCATGGCGCGGCTGATCTTCTGCTTCTTCGCGGAGGACACCGACATCTTTCACCCGAGTTACCCGTTCACCGGCACGATCGAGAAGATGAGCGAGCGGGGCTCGTCAAACACCCACGAGGTGATAGGCGAGCTGTTCCGCGCGATGAACACGAGGGCCGGGGATCACGAGGCGGCGGGCGTCGCGCGGTGGGCGCGACCATTTCCCTACGTGAACGGCGGCCTGTTCTCCGGCAGCCTGGACGTGCCGCGCTTCAGCCGGATCGCGCGCTCCTACCTGCTCCACATCGGCGGCCTCGACTGGACGAAGATCAACCCGGACATCTTCGGGTCGATGATCCAGGCCGTCGCCGACGAAGAGGAGCGTGGTGCGCTGGGGATGCATTACACGAGCGTCCCCAACATCCTGAAGGTGCTGAACCCGCTGTTCCTTGACGACCTGCGCGAAACGCTTGCCGAGGCGGCGGGCAACGCACGCAAGCTGCTGAACCTGCGCAACCGCATGGCGCGCATCCGGGTGTTCGATCCGGCCTGCGGCAGCGGTAATTTCCTGGTGATCGCCTACAAGCAGATGCGCGAAATTGAGGCGGCGATCAACGCGCGGCGCGGCGAGCCCGAGCGCGCGTCGGATATTCCGCTCACCAACTTTCGCGGCATCGAGTTGCGCGATTTTCCGGCCGAAGTCGCGCGGCTGGCGCTCATCATCGCCGAGTATCAGGCCGACGTGCTGTACAGAGGGCAGAAGCTGGCGCTGGCCGAGTTCCTGCCGCTCGACGCAGAGAATTGGATCACCTGCGGCAACGCGCTGCGGCTCGACTGGCTGAGCATCTGCCCGCCGACGGGGACGGGGGTGAAGCACCACGCCGACGACCTGTTCCACACGCCGCTCGATCAGGCGCAAATAGATTTCGAGAATGAGGGCGGGGAGACGTTCATATGCGGGAACCCTCCTTACAAAGGCAATGCCGATCAAACCAAGGCGCAAAAGGCTGATCTTCGAGACTGCTTCGAAGGCACTGGATTAAACTGGAAGTCCCTTGATTACATCTGCGGCTGGTTCTGGAAGGCAGCCTTATACAGTCAAGTGACAACGACGCGCTTTGCCTTCGTGAGTACCAACTCGATCTGCCAAGGACAGAACATATCTTATTTTTGGAAAGATCTTCTCGGGACTGGCCTCGAGATAGATTTTGCATATCGATCGTTCAGATGGAAGAACCTCGCCACTGAGAACGCCACTGTGACCGTAGTGATTGTTGGCTGCTCGCGAGTTTCACTTGGGACCGCTTACTTATTTGATGGCGGGGCAAGGATAGAGACAAAGCACATTAACGCTTATCTCGTTCCGGGCGAAGATGTCTACGTCGATAAGAGTTCATCGTCTATTTCTGACTTGCCACAGATGACGAAAGGCAACTATTACGGCCTATCCGAGTCGCTATTGCTCGACCGGCCAGAGAAAGATCGCCTTGTCAATTCCGGGTTGTCGTCGGATCACATCCGTATCTTTAAAGGCGGCGCCGAGCTGGTTAGGGGCACTCAGCGTTGGTGCCTATGGTATCCGCGGCCCGCGCTGCCGGAAGAGGCTGCTGCTCATCCAGAAGTAGCGAAACGGGTAGAATTGGCCCGCCTCGCTCGCGTTGCATCACCCGATGCCGCAGCGATCAGGATGGCCGAGCGGCCACATCAATTCCGAGAAATGCTTTCATCTAAGTGTTGGGCAATTGCGGTCCCAAATGTATCGTCGGAGTCAAGGCCGTACCTCGTTGTGACTTTTGAGAGCAACGATGTTGTGTTTCCGAATACCGCGTTCGCTCTTTATGATGCTCCGCTCCACAACCTTGCAATACTTGCCTCAAAAATGCACTTGGTGTGGGCGCTTACGGTCTGCGGCAAGCTTGAAACCCGACTGCGCTACTCCAACACGCTCGGCTGGAACACCTTCCCTGTCCCGCCGCTGACAGAGAAGAACAAGGCTGACCTGACCCGCTGCGCCGCGGACATTTTGCTGGCGCGGGAAGCACATTATCCGGCCACCATCGCCGATCTCTATGATCCCGACGCCATGCCCGACGACCTCCGCGCTGCGCACGAGCGCAACGATGAAGTGCTGGAGCGCATCTATATCGGCCGCCGGTTCAAGAACGACACCGAGCGGCTGGAAAAGCTGTTCGAGCTCTATACCAAGATGACAGCCGGCGCGGGCGCGGCCAAGAAACAGAAGGCGAGGGCAGACGCGTGACCGACAACAGGAAATCAGTCCCCTCGGTTTCGGTCTCCTACACCCGCACCGGCAGCTCGACCAAATCAAACGCGCTCGGCATGCGCCCGATGCAGGAGCGCGCCTACGAGAAGCGCGGCGAGCAATACCTTCTCATCAAGTCGCCGCCGGCCTCGGGCAAGAGCCGCGCGCTGATGTTCGTCGCGCTCGACAAGCTCGCCAACCAAGGGCTGAAACAGGCGATCATCGTGGTGCCGGAGAAGAGCATCGGCGCCAGCTTCAACGATGAGCCGCTTAGCCGCTACGGCTTCTGGGCGGACTGGCGCGTCGCGCCGCGCTGGAACCTGTGCAACGCCCCTGGCGAGGATGGGGGCAAGGTGAAGTCGGTCGGCGCCTTCCTCGAGAGCGACGACCAGGTGCTCGTCTGCACCCACGCCACCTTCCGCTTCGCGGTCGACAAGTTCGGCATTGAGGCGTTCGATGACCGACTGATCGCGGTTGACGAGTTCCACCACGTCTCATCCAGCCCCGACAACAAGCTGGGCCTCCACCTCGGGGACTTCATCGCGCGTGACAAGGTGCATCTCGTCGCGATGACCGGCTCCTATTTCCGGGGGGATGCGGAGGCCGTGCTGTCGCCCGGCGACGAGGCGAAGTTCGAGAGCGTCACCTACACCTATTACGAGCAGCTCAACGGCTACGAATATCTGAAGCAGCTCGACATCGGCTATTTCTTCTACTCCGGCCCCTATGCCGACGACATCCTCGCCGTGCTGGACCCGGCCGAGAAGACGATCATCCACATTCCCAACGTCAACTCGCGCGAGAGCACGAAGGACAAGATCAGGGAGGTGGAGCACATCATCGAGGCGTTGGGCGAATGGCAGGGTGCGGACCCCGCCACCGGCTTCCAGCTCGTCAGGACTCCGGACGGGCGGACCCTGCGCATCGCCGACCTGGTCGACGACGACGCGGCCAAGCGCGACCGCGTCTCCGCCGCGCTGAAAGACCCGGCGCAGAAGAACAACCGCGACCATGTCGACATCATCATTGCGCTCGGCATGGCGAAGGAGGGCTTCGACTGGATCTGGTGCGAGCACGCGCTGACCGTCGGCTACCGCGCCAGCCTGACCGAGATCGTGCAGATCATCGGCCGCGCTACCCGCGACGCGCCGGGCAAGACTCGCGCCCGCTTCACCAACCTGATCGCCGCCGTCGATGCCTCGGACGAAGCCGTCCGCGAGGCCGTCAACGATACGCTGAAGGCGATCGCCGCCAGCCTGCTGATGGAGCAGGTGCTGGCCCCGCGCTTCGAGTTCAAGGTCAAGAACCCGACGACCAGCGCCGCCACGCCCGGCTTCGACTATGGCGAGGGTGGCTATGATCCAACGAAGTGCAACGTCGGGTTCCACGAAGAACGCGGCGTATTCGAGGTTGAGATCAAAGGTCTGGTCGAGCCCAAGAGCGCGGAAGCGGCGCGTATCTGCCGCGAGGATTTGAACGAAGTTATCGCGACATTCGTGCAGGACAAGCGCTCGATAGAACGCGGCCTGTTCGACGAGGAGCTTGTGCCCGAGGAACTGACGCAGGTTCGGTTGGGCAAGATCATCAAGGACAAGTTTCCCGAGCTGGACGAGGACGACCAGGAGGCAGTGCGCCAACACGCCATCGCGGCTTTGACGCTGACCCAGCAAGCGAAGAAGATCGCATCCGGCAGCGAGGGGGATGAGCCGACACGCAACACCGCGCTCGTCGAAGGCGTGCGCAAGTTCGCGATGGACGTCCGCGAACTCGACATCGACCTGATCGACCGGATCAACCCCTTCGGCGAAGCCTATGCGATCCTCGCCAAGACCATGAGCGAGGACAGCCTGAAGCAGGTCGCGGCGGCGATCGCCGCCAAGCGGACGGCCTTGACGCCTGAGGAGGCGAAGGAGCTCGCCCAGCGCGCCGTGCGGTTCAAGCGCGAGCGCGGGCGGTTGCCGTCGATCAGCTCGACGGATGCCTGGGAAAAGCGGATGGCGGAAGGCGCGGCCGCCTTCGTGCGGTTCAAGGACGAGGGTCGCTATGAGTGACCTCGATCTTGACGAGCTACGCGACGAACTCGCCGACTTCGCTCAGCCCGCAAAGCCGGTCGGGCGCTCCCCGCGTGAGGAGCGAGTTATCGCAGGCTTCGAGGAGATCCAGCGGTTCGTTAAGCAGCATGGCCGGGCTCCCCAGCATGGCGAGGACCGCGACATTTTCGAGCGGCTCTATGCTGTGCGCCTCGACCGGTTGCGCGCGCTGGAAGATTGTCGCGCACTAATTACGCCGCTGGACCATCAGGGGCTGCTGGAGGCCGGCGATCTCACAGCCGCTTCGTCGGCCGATGATCTCGACATCGACGATCTCGCGGCCGAGTTGAAAGGCGCGGCGGGGGAAGCTGGCATAACCCAGCTCCGCCACGTCCGCACCAGCGCGGACAAGCGCGTTGCGGACGAGATCGCCGAGCGGGACAAGTGCGAGGACTTCGACCGCTTCGAACCGCTTTTCGCCGCCGCTCAGCGTGACCTTGAGGCCGGTGTCAGGACGACCAGGCCGTTCGTCCGAGACGCTGGCATGTTAAAGGCCGACATCGCGGGAGGGCAGTTCTTCATTCTAGGCGGCCAGATTGCCTATGTGGCGGAAGTTGGCGAGGCATTTCGCGCGCCGAATGGCGAGACCGACGCTCGTCTGCGCGTCATCTATTCCAACGGGACGGAGAGCAACCTGCTCCGCCGCTCACTCCAGAGAGCCCTCTACAAGGACGAGGCAGGCCGCCGGATTACCGAGCCCGCCGCCGGCCCCTTGTTCGCCGAGGAGAGCGGCCACGACGATCTGGCCAGCGGTACGGTGTATGTGCTGCGAAGCAGGTCCGATCACCCGTTGGTACTCGCCAACCGCGAGGTGCTACACAAGATCGGCGTAACCGGCGGCGACGTATCCCGACGCATCGGTGCAGCCAAGCTGGACCCCACCTTCCTTATGGCGGACGTCGAGATCGTCGCGACCTACAATCTCTTCAACATCAACCGCTCCAGACTGGAGAACGTGATCCACCGCGTCTTCGACCCGGCCCGGCTCGACATCGAAGTCAAAGACAGGTTTGGCAACCCGGTGATCCCGCGCGAATGGTTTCTCGTCCCACTTTTCGTCATCGACGAGGTGATCGGGAGAATCAAAGACGGAACGATTACTGGCTTCACCTACGATCCCAAGATGGCATCACTCGTCCTCAGCGCTCCGACGAATGGCAGCTAGGGTCTGAACCCCACCAGCCGCAGCAGGCGTAGTAAAGGCAACCCTCCGTGGAAACAGCTTTAACAACGGCCATCGTAACGGGATCGGTTGGAATGATAACATCCTTGATAGCTTCGGGGGTAGCGATCTACGTATCGGTTCGTACGACAAAGAATGCTGTTGCCATCAAATTACTTGAGGCAGTTAATGAGCGATCAAAGGAAGCAGTTTCGCTTCAAAAAGAAATATCGAAGTACAAGGAACCGTTGGCGCGGGCATCGTATGACCTTCAGAGCCGTTTATACAACATCTTGCATCTCCGTTTTGTAGAGACGTTCATGTCCGGAGGGACCTCTCGCGAGAGGCTTTACGCTATCGAAAACACGTGCTTTCTAATTGGGCAGTACATGTGCTGGGCGGAACTAGCGCGAAGGGACATTCAATTCCTAGACCTTGGCAGTGACGATGAGACGCGGAACCTGCAGCATCTACAGGACGACATCACTGGCGTTTGGGGAACGGACACTGCCGATCCGACACTGCGCTTGTTTGCAGGGGAGCAAAGGGCAATCGGAGAGGAGCTGATTATAAGCAACGGTGCTGTTTCACAATGCATCGGTCATGGAGCTTTCCTGAAGCGCCTTCCGGAAACAGAGAGTGGGTTGTTGGGTCAGATGCGGACAGAAGTAGCTTCTCTGGAAACTACTCTGGTGCAAGCTACTCCCCGGTTGAGAGCTGTCCAGAACGCTTTGATTCAGCTTTTGGAGCAACTTGATCCAGGCCACGTCCGCTTTCCAGCTACCAAGCGCCGCAGAGCATGATGCACGACGGCTGCGTCCAGGATCATGGCTTGGCAGTCCCTGCAGCGGGGCCTACCCTCCTGTTGATGTTCGGGGGAAATCATCCGGCCCTCGTCTCTGGCGAATCTGCTTCCGGGGGCCGATTTGGGGGCTCTCTTACGACGCTTCAAAAAATAGCTGTTTTGAAACAAATTCTTACGAGTGCTATACGAGTCCTCTCCAGCACCACACCTTTACCCAAGTGGTTGAGCCGCCAGAACTATCGCAAGAACAGAGACTTAGGCCGGCCCGAGTGATACACACGGGTGATACACATGGCCCTGCCGATGTCGCGTCCGTTCAAGCATCCAAGAGCAAAACAGCCTCAAACTGCTCCATAATGGCTGATTGACAGCGTCTTTCGACCATTTGCTAGCATGTCGGCTGGCCGCAAACCGCGCCGTCGTGAGCCGAAGCCAGCGTCTTTGCTCAATCTTCCCCAGAGTGTGATCCAGCGCATTGCCGCCCTGTGCGAAGTTGCGGCCCCGCGCTCCATGTTGTCCGACCTTAATGATCAGTTTCGGCGTTCAGGATTGCGGGAGGCGGTGGCGCGGCATGACACGCCGGTGCTGTTTGACTGGCTGATCGGGGTGCTCAGCTATCAGGGTGTCTCGGACGCCATCGCTTGGGCCTACATGGACCAGCACGGAACGGTGACATATGCCGACATCGACGCCGTTCTAAGCGATCAGCCATCCTGCCCCAAGCTGCGCAGATATTGGCACTTTTACGAATGTCGCTTCGCCAAGCAGACATTCGTGTGTCGCGAGCCAGTGCATCGATGCGCGTCGCTTCTGTCCGGAGAGCCCGGTTGGCTTTCCCAGGCTGATCCAGAAGGCCATTTGGCTGTTTTGCACCGAGGCCGGGCACGACATCTGCAACGGTAAGCGGATCGACGACCGGTTCGCCTGCAGGAGCCAAGACTGCCCGATACGCGAGCAATGTCGGTGCATCCCGCTGCGGAGCAGAGAGCCCGCCCGATGCGCCGCCTGTCTTCCGCTGGGCACGGGCGTACGCCAATGCGGTCGGCCTATTGTCGTCGCCGTTGATCCTGCGATACCGAGTCGTCCACGCTGCACCGCCCAATGAGGACGACTGAGGCCAGCTGGACTGAAACCGTCACACGCAGGAAGGTGGCAGGGATCATCGTCGTGTCGGCGCCCGAGCTGACGTTTTGGCTTTGAAACAGCGTTTCAAGCTCGCTGAGCAAGCTGTCGGCGCGGCCGCTCTGACCCGCTGCTGCAAAGGCATTCATCGTGGGACCATAGTAGCGACGGAACGTATCGACGAGCTCGGAGGGTGGGTGCGGGAACTTGAACACGCACGTGTCCTTGCGGAAGGACACGCTCTCGGGCGAGACGCCAGTCGCCGCAAATCTCTCAATGACATTTGCTTCGACACCCCATGTCATCGGACTGACGAAGCCATCCGGTGGCGGTGGCGAGTAGGCCGCGCTGACCTTGAGGATCTGTGCGACCAGCGTCGGGTCGTTTGGGATCCAGTTGCCCATCACAATCCGCCCGCCCGACCGCGTGACGCGCACCATCTCTCGGGCAACATCGAAGGGGCTTGGGGCGAACATGGCGCCGAAGATGCTGACGACGAGATCGAAGCTCTTGTCTTGCAGATCGACGAGGTCGCTGGCATCGCCTTCCTGGAAGCGGATGTTGGTCAGCCCCAGCTTTTGCGCGCGGTGAGCACCGGCTTCGACCAAGTTGCGCGCGATATCGACGCCGAGAACGTCGGCCCCGAGCTTTGCTGCCGGAATGGCTGTCGTGCCGTCCCCGCATCCGAGATCCAGGACTTTCAGTCCGGCTCGGATTGCAAGACTTTCAACAATTTCTTCGCCGCTTTCACGCATGCACACAGCAATTCGTGTGAAATCACCTTTTTCCCATAATTCCTTGTTCGGGCTCATCGACTTACCCCAATGCAAAAATGCCTGCTGAAAATAATTGGAACCAGCACAGCTAAGGGACAAACAGCGTGCGACCGAGTAACCACTGATCCTAGACGCGAATGTTGCATGCGGAAGCCTACGTGACAACGTAATCGCAACACGATGTCGTTTCAGCATGAGACGTTTCAGAAGCATGATCCGAAGCGGGCGGGTGTCAGAGACATGTTCTAAAAAACAGTATTATTAATGAAATTAAGAATTTTAAATTTTTAAACTGATCCTACTTCGATGTGAAAAACCGTTTCTAAGCAACAATATTGACATATCTACTTGAATAAACTATGGTTGTGTGTGTCAAGCATCGTGTTGACACTTCAAAAACCGGCTCGACACAGCACGTTAATTCACCAGGGGCCCTTCGGGGCCCCTACTCATTTCAGGAGTTCGTCATGAGTGCACTCGCCTATCCCACGCCCACCCCGTTTCTCGTGATCTTCGGTCGCGATCAAGCTGGCAAACCCCACGCTTCCTGGTTCGATCAAGCCAGCGCCGAGCTCGCCACCAAAGCCGCCGGCCTGATGAACATGCAAGCCGTCCCGGTCGAGACCGACGCTTTGCGCGAATTGGCCGGCAGCCTGCCACGCGGTCGCGTGTTTGCAAGCGGCAAGGCCTTCACGCCCTTCGTCAACGGCAAGCTCTATGGCCGCCTGGTTGAGGTCACACGCGACCTGCTCGGTCTCAGTCACGCAGAAGCCAGCACTTCCGACAATCCGACGGGTGAAGCGGCTGAGGATGATGTCGGCGCGGACAGCGCCATGGCCGGCGAAGCCACCACGCCGGCTGCGGATGGCAAGCCCGGCAAGGTGCTCGATCCGGCTCCGGGCAAAAAGGGAGCGCCGCGCGCTGGGCGGACGCGGGCCGGCCCTGGAGGCGGCCGTCGTCTATTCGGACACCATTTTTGCCGGCGCGGTCGGGGTCTGGATCGTCAACCTGCTGGCGGCAGCGTTGCGCGGGTCCGGCAACGTCAAGGTGCCCGCCCTGGTGACCCTGGTCGGGGCGCTGGTGATGATCCCCGCCTCGCCAGTGCTGATCTTTGGGCTCGGCCCGTTGCCCGGCCTTGGCATCGCGGGCGCGGGTGTCGCGTTCGCGGCTTATTACGACGTCGCCACCCTCGTGTTGCTTCGTTACATGGCGTCCGGCCGCTCCGCCCTCGTGTTAAGGCGTGCACCGCTGGAACGACGTCTGTTCGTTGATATCTTGAAGGTCGGCTTGCCGTCGGCGCTGAGTGCGGTGCAGACCAATCTGACCGTCATCCTGGTGACGGGTGCGGTCGGCTTCTTCGGCACAGACGCTCTGGCGGGCTACGGCATCGCGTCCCGGCTCGATTACGTGATGATTCCGATCCTGTTCGGCATCTCGTCGGCGGTGCTCACCATGGTGGGCGTCAACATGGGGGCCGGCCAGCCCGCCCGGGCCCGCCGGATCGCCTGGACCAGCAGCCTCGTCGGTATCGGCTTCACCGAAGTGATCGGCCTCGTCATGGCCTTTGCCCCGGGCCTCTGGCTGCATCTGTTCAGCCAGGATCCCGGCGTGCTCGGCCCGGCCACGACCTACCTGCGGATCGTGGCGCCCGCCTATGGGTTTATGGGCCTCGGCTTCGTCCTCTCCTTCGCGGCCCAGGGCGCCGGTCATATGCTCTGGCCATTCCTGGGCGTCACACTGCGCCTCGTGACGGCGGCAGGCCTCGGCTGGATCGCGGTCGCGGCCTTTGACGCCGGCATGGCGACCTTGGCCATGATCGTGGCGGTTCGCTGGTTGGCTATGCCCTGCTCTGCATGATCGCCATGCGATCGCCGACCGTCTGGGGGCGGTGAGGCCGGCGTCTCCGGGCAGGTCGCCTCTTCAGGGAATGAGACCGGCGGCACGATAGGCCCGGATCGTCCGGTCGTAAATCGCAATGTCCTGACAGCCCCGCGCAACGAGCTGAGCTCCCTCGACGGCGGCGAAGATCGCCATCGCGTGGTCCTTCAGATCCTGCGGGCTCGCCTTCGGTCTGGCCTGCGCGAGAACCGTCTCGAGCCAGGCGACATTGGCCTGGGCAAACCTGTCGACCTCGACCCGCACCTCCGAGGGCAAGTCGTCGAATTCAGCACTCATGATGCCGCACAAGCACATGCGGTTGTCGTTCATCAAGGCCGAGCGGAAAATTGCGGTGTATTGCTCCATGCACCATGTCGGATTGGTCGAGGTGGCCAGCAGTCCGCCCAGATAAGCCGCCCCCTCTTCTGTGTAGCGCCGCGCCAGGGCGGCACCGAGATCGCCCTTGGTCGGAAAATGGTAGTGAACGCTGGCGCTCTTGATCCCGACATCCTTGGCGAGTTCGCGAAAGCTCAGCGCGTTGTAACCGTGCGCTTGAACCGTGGTCTTGGCGGCCGCCATCACCGCCTCGCGCATATCCAATTTTGTCGTCCGTGCCATCATAGCTCCAGTTCTACCAAGCGATAGATAGGGCTTGACGGCGAAGCTTGGAAGGCCTAGCTGACGATCATCGTCGACTATCTATCGATAGACATACAGGATACCGCATGAAAGTCTTCGATCGTCCCGGCTTCCCCAATCCTGCCCGTATCCGCATCGTGCTCGCAGAAAAGGGCATCGATCCGCAAATCGAGTTCATCTCCGTTGATCTCATCGCGGCCGAGCACAAGCAAACCGAGTTTCTCAAAAAAAACCCCTCGGGAGTCCTGCCGGTTCTTCAGCTCGACGATGGCACCTATATCGCTGAATGCACCGCGATTACGGAATATCTCGACACTCTCGACGGCACGCCGACGCTGACGGGCGCGACGCCACGGGACAAGGCGGCCATCCACATGATGCAGCGGCGAGCCGAATCCAAGCTGCTCGACGCGGTCGGCAACTTTTTCCACCATGCGACCCCGGGTCTCGGCCCGGACCTCCAGGCGTATAAAAGCCCCGAATGGGCCGGTCGTGAGGAGTGGGGTCGACGCCAGCGGGACAAGGCCATCGCAGGCATGCGCTATTTCGACGGCCTCCTGCACAGCCAGCGTTTTGTGGCGGGCGAGGCGTTCTCGATGGCCGACATAACCGTCTTTGCCGGCCTGATGTTCGGTGACGCCGCCGGCATCGTGGTTCCGGACTCTCATACCGCGCTGTCCGCTTGGCGCGCGGCCGTCGCCGAACGGCCTAGCGTCAAAAACCGCAGCGGCCAGACGTTCGTCGCCGACGATCTGCGCCGGATGGGCTTCTAGGTCACCCTGAGCCCGCCGCCATCCCTCCGGCCCCTCTCTCAAATCCCATGCTTTCAACGGAGTTCAACATGTCCCATCAGATCGTTCGTGAGGAAGCCTCGCGGCGCAACATCCTCAAAGCTGTGGCGGCCGCAAGTGTCGGCATGGCCGCCGCGGGTGCAGCCCAGGCCAGGACCGCCGAGCCAGCAGGCCCGGGCAACACGACAGGCGACCGCCTGACCACCAAGGATGGCACGGTCCTCTCTTACAAGGACTGGGGCACGGGGCCGGCGGTCGTGTTCAGCCACGGATATCCATTGTCGTCGGATGCCTGGGAGGATCAGATGTTCTTCCTGCAGCAGAACGGCTACCGGGTCATCGCCCACGATCGCCGCGGCTTCGGCCGGTCGAGCCAGCCCGGCAAGGGCTATGACTACGACACCTTCGCGGACGATCTCGCGCAATTGGTGGAGGCGCTCGACCTGCATAAGGCGACCTTCGTGGGGCACTCGATGGGAGGCGGCGAGGTGGCGCGTTACATCGCGCGCCATGGCGAAAAGCGCGTGGCCAAGGTCGCCTTCGTCTCGTCGGTGACCCCGTTTCTGCTCAAGACGGCGACAAATCCCACCGGCGCACCGAAGGAGGTGTTCGACGGATTTCGCGCGGCTGTGCAAGCCAACAGGTCGCAATGGAACCTCGATGTGACTATGCCCTACTACAGCTTCAACCGGCCGGGCGCCAAAGTCTCGGAAGGCTTGCGGCAGAACTACTGGCGGCAAGGTCAGGCGACCGGCATCCTCGCTGCCTATCAGGCGCTTGCCGCCTTCTCGGAAACGGACTTCAGGGATGATCTCCGGAAGATCACCGTTCCCGCTCTGGTCGTGCATGGGAGCGACGACCAGATCGTTCCGCTCGAGATCTCGGGCAACCTGACCGCAAAGCTCGTTCCACACGCCAAACTGGCGGTCTACGAGGGCGGCTCTCATGGCTTGCTGCACGTCGACAAGGACCGTTTGAACGCCGACTTGCTGGCCTTCTTACGCAGCCGATCCTTTTAACGGCGCGCCGCGGCGGGGGCGTCACGATCTGAGGGAATCGAGGCGGGCGGCCCTGGCCTGCAAGGTGGCCGCCCGAAAGGCGACGATTTACGACCTCATCCCGCTACCGGGAGTCAAGTAAGATGGACAACAAGTGAAGATCCTTATCGCGTCTACTCCAGCGACTGGCCATCTCAACCCGCTGCTATCGATCGCGCGGATGCTGGTCGATGACGGCCACGAGATCGTGGGTCTATCCTCCACCGCGATGCGCTCTCGCATTAAAGAAGCGGGGGCTGCATTCCGTGCTTTCCCGCCCGGGGCAGACTTCGACCTCCGCACCATCGAAACTTTGTTTCCCGAGTTGAAGGCAATGCCGACCGGTCCCGAGATGGTGCTGTTCTACATGAGGCGCGTGTTTTTCGATGCTGTGCCGGCGCAGCATGCAGGCCTGCAGGACGTCTTGCGTACGTTCCCGGCCGACGTGATCCTCGGAGACAACTTCATGTACGGCACTTTCCCGATGCTGCTGCGACCACGCTCGACGCGGCCCCCGATCGCGTTATGCGGCACGATGTTTCTTCACATGGAGAGAGACGACCGAGCGCCGAACTTTGCCGGCCTGCAGCCAGCGGCAGACCCTGCTGACATCGAACACTACTCGATCCTCTTTCAGGCACATGACGACGCCGTCTTCGAGCCCGCTCGAGTCCATCTGAACGAACTGATGGAACACCTGGGTGCCCCGGCGCTGACGATGAATATCTTCGATGCTTCGGTCAGGCTGCCGGACGCCTTCATGCAACTGACCGTTCCAGGGTTCGAATTTCCACGGCAGCAGCTTCCCTCGTCGGTGCGGTTCGTCGGCACGCCTCCGATCATACCAAACCAGGTTCCGCTACCCGAGTGGGCCGACGATTTGGATGGTCTGCGCAAGGTCGTCCTGGTGACGCAAGGAACCTTCTCGAACCATAATTTCGACCAGCTCATTGGACCGACGATGTCAGCTCTCGCGAGCGAGCCGGACTTGCTCGTGATCGTCACGACCGGCGGGGGTCCCATGGACAGCTTACGTGGACCAATTCCGGACAACGTGCGCGTCGCTGCGTATCTGCCTTTGAATGGATTTTGCCGAGAGCCGACGCCTTCGTGACAAACGGCGGCTATGGAAGCATCAACCAGGCGCTGAGCTTCGGCGTGCCGATCGTTGCAGCAGGTCTGTCCGAGGACAAGGCGGACGTCAACGCGCGCGTTCGCTGGTCCGGGGCTGGGATCGACCTGGCGACCAATGATCCGTCCTCATCGGAACTCAAAGTCGCTGTGCGTCGCCTGCTTGAGGACCAACAATATCGGACCGGCGCACAACGGATCGCGCGTGAGTTTGCCAGCATCGATACGCGCTCAGAGGTGCTCGGGATCGTGAAGAAACTGGTGGCGGATCGGAACCGAAGCGGCTTGCTCTGAGTATCGCGATGACAGCAAATGGACATAATCCGCAGCGTTGCGGGAGTCTAGCCGATGGGTGTGTCGGGTCAGCATAGGACGATCTCTGGATTCACGAGATGTAGAACCGGCTGGTATAGCCGCCCCGGCGCCTGCCTGTATGGGACGGATACATGCTCGGCTCGGCGAGCACGACGGCGGGGTTCGGAAGCCAGTGCAGCGCGAACGCAGGCCGACACCTTCGTTCCGGATTACCGTCTCGCACCCAACCATCCTTTCCCGGCAGCCTTCCTGGACCCTTAGGCCGCATATAAGGGGCCAGTGATTGAAGCTGACGGCCCCATCGCGCATGCTGGCGAGTCGGCCGGCGGCGGTCTGGTGCTCGCGGATAGCAGCGTTACCGTACCACGACACGTAAGAAGCGGCCATTCCGAATACGGCCACGCTCTCCCGTTGAGTGCCGCGGTTCTCTCAGCCTATCACCTCAGGCGATGGATCGTTAAAGGCCAGCAGCAAGGTGCTTGCGATGTCGCGGGCCTCCGGGGCCAGCAGCCCGCCGGGCAGTTCGCCCGCGGTCCAGAACGACAGGACGCCCCGAAACGCGAAGGCGAGCTGTTTTGGCAGGAGCCGCAAGGCCTGTTCGCGCCGGCTCGGGATCAAGCCTTCGCCGGCACCCAGCGCGAGCGCCCAGAGCGCCGTCGAGCGCGCCCAAACCTGTCCGGGCGCGGGGCTGGATGCCCCGAGCCAGCCCATCACGGCCCGGTTGACGTCCGGCTCCTCCAGCATCACGGCCGCCGCGGTATCGACAGCGAGCAGCACCCGAGCGACGGCGCTTATCAGGGGCGCCGCGGCGGCGAAGCGAGCCTCCATCGCGTCGATCCGCCGTGCGGAAAGCGCCTCCATGATCGCCGCCTTGCTCCCGAATTGGTTGAAGGGCGTCGCGAAACTGACCCCCGCCTCGACCGCCAGGTCGCGCATCGAGAATGCAGCCTTGCCCTCGCGAAGCAGCCGTTCAGCCGCGTCGACCACGCATTGGCGAAGCGGTTCGCCTCGGTATTTGGTGGACGGAAATCCAGTCTTGCTTCTCGTCATGGCGCAATCTATATCATGATATAGAAAAAGTAGCATTCAGGATTTGCATCATGGTATCTGTCGCTTCCAAAACCTTCCTCATTACCGGCGTCAGTTCGGGCCTCGGCCGCGCGTTCGCAGCAGGCGCGCTAGAGGCCGGCCATCGGGTCATCGGTACGGTGCGGCGGGCGACCGATGCCGAGACTTTCGCGGCGCTCGCACCCGATCGCGCCCATCCGCTTGTCCTGGACGTGACGGATTTCGCCGCGGTGCCGGCCGCTGTCGAGGAGGCCCAGCGGCAGGTGGGCGCCAGTGTGGACGTTCTGGTGAACAATGCCGGCTACGGTCATGAGGGCGTACTGGAAGAATCTTCCATCGACGATTTACAACGCCAGTTTGCCGCCAACGTGTACGGTCCAGTTGCAATGATTAAGGCGGTGCTACCCGGGATGCGCGAGCGCCGCCGCGGTCACATCGTCAACGTCACCTCGATGGGCGGTTTCATCACCATGCCTGGGATCAGCTTCTACTGCGGCAGCAAATTCGCTCTGGAAGGCATCTCGGAATCGCTCAGTAGTGAAGTGTCCAGCTTCGGCATCCGGGTGACGGCGCTGGCGCCTGGCCAGTTCCGCACCGATTGGGCCGGTCGATCCATGGACCGCACGCGACGCAGCATTCCCGACTATGACGCGACGATGGATCCAATCCGTGCCGCGCGGCAGGCCAAGAATGGCAGGCAACCGGGTGATCCGGCGAAAGCAGCGCAGGTGCTGCTCTCCCTGGTCGACGCCGAGCACCCACCCGTGCGCCTGTTTCTCGGCGATGATGCACTGGGGCTGGTGGAACGGAAGCTGACAGCCATGAAGGCCGAGATCGACGCTTGGGATGCCCTGTCACGCTCCACCAGTTTCGACACATAGCACGCAGAGGCATATCACGCAGTGCTCGACACGACTGGCGCACACCGCGGGCGCAGACGCCCGGAGCCTTAGGCCTCGGCTGCAAACGCGTCAAAAAACAGCGACATGTCGAGCTGTGCTTCTCGACATTAGCGCGAAAGATCGTGACCGGTCCCGCCGCATTGGTCCGTTTACTTTCTGGAGCTTTGCGGGCCGCCCGTTCGAATCACCTTGCTGACGGGGCGCTCCGCCGCAGAGCTCCGCGCCATTGCCGATGGCGTTCATCCGGCGCTGATCGAAGCCTATGCGGTGCCACCGGAGGATCGCTTCCAGATCATCGAGCAGCGGGAACCGGGCGAGATCATCTACAGTCCGACCCATCTCAGCATCGAGCGGTCCGATGGCCTCGTCCTGATCCACATCGTCGCCGGCCACTGGCGCGACACGTCTGCCAAGCAGACGCTCTACCGCATCCTGGCCGATAAGCTGGTCGCTAATCCGGGCGCCGCGAAGATGCAGGTGATTATCACCTCGAACGACAAGCCAGACTGGTCGTTCGGCAATGGGAGCGCCGCTTCGCCCCGTTTCGTTTCAGGTGCCCTGGCTTTCGGCCTCCCAGCGCAGCGTCTCAAGCCAGAGGTCGTGGCCGCGATGCATCAGACCCTCGTCGGTGTCCCGCAGATGCGCAGGCGCTGCCCCTTTTCCGACCTCCTCCATCACGGTCATGCACCCGTCCGCGGCCGGCGTGAGATACCAGGTGTGGTAGAAGGCCGGTGCCTGACCGGAAGTATAGCCGTACCAGCCGATGCGGCTGTCGGGCACGAATTCGTGCACCTTGCTCTCGATGTCGAGGTCGAAGGTCGTCCACCGGAAGCGCGTGTCCGGCCCGAGCTGCGGGCCGCCGTCGACGATCCGCACCTTGCTAGAATTGGGGTACCACGACGGCCACCTGCTGGCGTCTTCGATCAGCCCGAACACCTTGGCGCAGGGGGCGCGGATGAGCAGCGCGTTGTGGGAGAAGAGGTCTGCAGTCGCCGGATCGAAGCCGGCCGGCCAATGGATGTCGGGCGAGCGGGTGTCCTGATCCTGGCGCATCGTACGGACGGCGGTCGCCGTTCGCGTGCTGGCCTGGGCATCGAGCCCGAGGGAGAGGCAGGCCGCTAAAAGGGACAGGATGGCGGCGGCCTGAAGAGTGCGGTAATGGATCATGGAACATTGTCCTTCAGGTTGCGGTCCCGTGAAGCCGGGAGCCGCGGTGTCGGTGTTTTATCGGCGGGGGCATCCCAGTCGGGCGCGAAGGGCGGGCGGACGTAGCGCAGGTCCTTCGGCAGAGCCGCAATGGCGCGCCGGTCGTGGTCGTCGAGCCTGATCGCCGCGGCGACCAGATTGGCTGCCTGGCTCTCGGGCCGCTGCGCCTTCGGGATGGCCGCGACGCCGTCGTGGTCGAGCAGCCAGGCGATCGCCACCTGGGCGGCGCTGGCCCCGTGCTTGTCGCCGATCGCGCGCAGCGTCTCGTCCGCGGCGGCGCGGCCTTGGGCCAGCGGCGCGTAGGCGGTCATCGGGATGCCGCGCCGGCGCAGGAACCCGAGCAGGGCCGATTGGTCGAGGAACGGGTGGTACTCGACCTGGAGCGCCGCGATGGGGGCGCCGATTGCGTCGACGGCCATCTGCATCATCGGCAGGTTGAAGTTGCACACCCCGATGGCCCGGGTGCGGCCTTCCTCGCGCAGGCGCGTCAGCGTCTCCAGCACGACGCCCATGTCCATGCCGGCCGATGGCCAATGGACCATGTAGAGGTCGACGTGATCGAGCCCGAGCTCGGCGAGGCTCGCGTCGAACGCGCCCCGTATGGCGTCGCGGCTGCCGAGTTGGTCGTGCCAGACCTTGGTGGTGACGAAGAGGTCGCGGCGCGCCAGACCCGATGCCCGGATGGCGGCCCCGACGGCCGCCTCGTTGTCGTACATGGCGGCCGTGTCGAGGTGCCGGTAGCCGAGCCCGAGCGCGCTCTCGACGACCGGCTGGCAATCGCCGCCGGGCATCCTGAACGTGCCGAAGCCGAGCCGGGGCATGGTGACCCCCTGCGTCATCAGGGCTCCCGAGCCGGTCACGGGCGCGGCGTCGTGCGAGGGCGCTTGGGTCATGCGAGGCTCCTGTTCGGGTCGGCCAACGGGTCGACATCTCTCCCGCGATAATGCATCGCCATCGTTGATGACGTTAGCGCGTTCGTGTCACGATGATCGTGACGTCAAGTCAGGAGCGACGGATGGCTTACGATGGGCGGCTGCTCGCCGGGGTGTCGGTGTTGATGGCCGTGGTCGAGGCCGGCGCTTTCGCGCGGGCCGCCGATGCCTTGGGTGTCACGCCGTCCGGCGTCAGCCGCGCGATCGCCCGGCTCGAGGCACGGATCGGCGTGCGCCTGCTCGACCGGACCACACGCGCGCTGTCGCTGACCGACGAGGGGCGGCGCTTCTACGAGACTGTCGCCCCGATGCTCGACGGCATCGCCGAGGCGGCCCTCGACGCCGCGGGGGCGGCCAGGGTCGCGCGCGGCCGACTGCGGGTCAACGTCGACCCGTTCTTCGCCCGCATCGTCCTCGCCGACCGGCTCGCCGCCTTCATGGAGCAGAACCCCGCCGTACGCCTCGAGCTGATCATGCGCGACCACGTCGGCGACCTCGTGGCCGATGGCTTCGACCTCGCGATCCGGTTCGGAGACCCGCCGGTCGGCGGCTTCACCACGCGCAAGCTGGTCGAGACCCGGGTGCTCACCGTGGCGTCTCCGGACTACGTGGCGCGGCGGGGCGCCCCCACCCACCCGTCCGAGGTGGCGGACCACGACTGCATCGAGTTCTACAACGCCGCCGTCGGCCGGGCGTTCGACTGGGAGTTCCGCCGCGGTGGAGAGGTGCTGGCGGTCAAGCCCGCGGCGCGGCTCATGGTGTCGGACGTGGGCACCATGCTGACGGCTTGCGAGGCGGGGGCCGGCCTCGCGCAGATCCTTGAGCTCGGGGCGCGGCACCTCATTAAGCGGGGCACGCTCGTTCCCGTGCTGGCCGACTGGTCCGACGAGCGCTTCCCCCTCTACGCCCTTTTCCCCTCGCACCGGCACCGAACCGCCAAGGTGAGGGCCTTCGTCCAGTTCTGCGACGCCATCCTGGGGGAGCACGAGCGCGCGCCGGGTCCCGTACTGGAGGAGGCGCTCTCACGGCTACGCACGCACGCAGCAGTCCGACAAGAGCGTAGAGGGTCAGAGCCCTGACGCGTTGGCCTCGTCCGCCGCGAAGGCCTGCAGCGCAGCATCGATGAAGGACCGCAGCTTCGCGGTCTGCCGCCGTTCCGCTTGGTGGAGCAGGCTCATCGGGAGCGGCCGCAAGGTGTAGTCCTGCAATACGAGTTCCGCACCTACTGGCTCACCCCGGGCGGACTGCCGGCGACGCTCGCGGCATGGGAAGCGGCGATCGGACCAGCCCGCGACTACACGGAGCACCTCGTCGTCAACATGTACGCTCTCGATGGCGCACCGCGGATCACGCACATCTGGGGCTTCACTTGGAGGAGAGAGCAACTTTGCGTGCGCGCGCGTACGGGGCCGGTCTTTAGCGTCCAAAGGGCGGCCCCGAATACATCGCCGAGGCGACCGCGACGATCGCCTTGCCGCGAGAGTTGTCACCCCTCACCTAAGCCGTTCCTCCAACTCGCGGGCACTGATCACACAACGGCCAGAGCGTCACTCGCGCCGGTCTCGTAAAGGCCGATGATGTGGGATGCCGCACTGCCTGTTCAATCCACACGCGTGTACAAGGCCAGCTTCAAGGCAGGATCGTCATTCGCCTGGAACGTGGCGTAGATGAACCGAGTCCCGTTCCGTCCCTCCGGTTGCAACGTCTTGCTGCCCGATGACGAGGTCGCCACGCGGTAGGACCGCCACCAATCCCGGAACTCCATCGACCCCGCATCAAGAGCCAACACCAGGTCCTCGAACAAAGGGTCGCTCCGGCGCTGATCGTATGTGGTCCGGAACATCGCGATCATCCTCTGGGCTTCCTCTGCCCAGCTGGGGCCGAACAGGTCGCGCGCTGCCGGGCTCGTCAGCATGTAGCGCAGGATGTTCCGTTCGGACTCGGGCATGTCCGAGAAACGCAGGAGGTCATCGGCCGAACCGTTCCAGCACAGCACATCCCAGCGCGCGCCCGTGATATAGGCAGGCTCAGCCAGGCCACGCACGATGGCTTGGATCGTGTGCGGCACCGTCTCGCGAACGAAGCACGGTGCGGCTCGCTGCCCGGCGAGCTTGTGCAGGTGCGCCGCTTCGACGCCGTCGAGCATGAGGGCACGCGCGAGTGCGGCGAGGGTCTCGTCCGATGCCGAGACCTCACGACCCTGTTCGAGCTTGATGTACCATTCGCAGCTGATCCCCGCACGATCTGCGACCTCCTCGCGCCGCAACCCCGGCGTCCGACGCGGGCGTGCGAAAGGCAGTCCAAGCGCAGCCGGATCGAGCCGGTGTCGGCGCGACCGCAGGAAGGCCCCCAATTGCTTGTTGCCGCTCACATGCTCTCCAGGGTGGTATCAGCCCGTCCCAGGATAGACCCAGGTCTTCTTGCGCGAAAACAAACGTCCTATCTCTTCTTCACCAACGGACGAAGGAGATGAGCGATGCCGATGGTCTACATTCAGATGCATGAGGGCAAGGGCGCAGCCTACAAGAAGGCCGTCTCGGACGGCATCCACGTCGCGATGATGGACGTGCTGGGTGTCCCGGACGACACGTGGGACCAGTTCTTCAACGAGCATATGCCCGGCAACATGGTCTACGACGCAAATTATTTCGGAGTCCATCGCAGCCCGGATATGATTTTCATCCACTTCTTCTTTAACACGCGACCCAAGGAGATGAAGGAGCGTTTCTTCGAAAGGGTTGCGGATGAGCTTACGAAGCACGCCGGCCTTCGCCGCGAGGATCTCCTCATGGCCATCACCGAGGTGCCCTGGGAGAATTGGTGGGCTTATGGCCGTACGATCGATCCGAAGACGGGCTTCGATACGCGCATGTAGGCTCAGGGCTGATGGGTTCCGAAGACCTCGGCGGTCGGCTGCCGCTGCTTCCCCCGGCGAGCCTCCGACCTGAGGCGCGCCAGCTCTACGATCGTCTCATGGGAGGTCGCTTGAGCTCCACGTCGCCATTTACCAGCAGGATCGACACAGGCGAGCTGATCGGACCATTCAACGCCTTCCTCCATGCGCCTGCCATTGGCGGCGGCTTTGTCGACTTCCACGAGGCCGAGGAGCATTCGACGCCACTTTCGCCTCGCGTGCGGGAAATCGTCATCCTCTCGGTCGGCGCAGTGTGGGGATCGGCTTACGAAACCTATGCGCACCGCGCCATCGCGGCGCAGGTTGGTTTCGCGCCCGACGTTGCCGCCGCGCTCGCCGCCGGCGTCATATGCGAGGGGATCAGCGCGGAGGAGCGGCTGGCACAACGCTTCGCGCTTGACCTCGTGCGCGACCGAATCGTCGACGATGCAACTTACCTGGAAGCGGAGCGGGTCTTTGGGCGGGAGGGGCTTGTCGCGTTAGTGTTCGTGGCAGCAGCCTACGACGCGACGTGCGTCATCCTCAATGCATTCGCCGTGCCCGCCCCCTCTCCCGATTGATAAGACTGCCGGCTCGAACGCCTACACATCAGCTGGCAGATCTTCTGCACCACAGCTTGCGGCAATTTCAGCACGCCGCGAAACATCAAACCCGGTGCGTCAGCGCCGTCCTTCGTCCACGCCGCAATCTGTTTCAACATCTAACGATGGAAAGTTCTGTGAGAAGATGAAGGGGCGCGGCTGGGTGACAGCGTGTTTTAAGCGATCATCGTTCAAACCTGGGCCGCGTTCTCTCCTGTCCGATGCAAGGCCTGCACGAACCGCAGCAGTAATCGGCCAAGCATCTCGCATTCTCGGTGATCCCAGTCCGCCATGGCTCGGTCGAGCAGGCGATGCCGGGCTTTCCCCAATGCGGCGAAGGCGTTGAGGCCGCGAGGGGTGAGGCGCGCTGTCCGTACGCGGCGATCGGTGGGGGAGTGCATACGTTCCAGAAGACCCGCCACCTCCAGTTTGCCCATCTGCCGGCTGACCGTGGAATGGTCGCGTCCAAGCTGGCCCGCCAGTTCGACGACGCTCGACTCGCCCAATGCGCCAAGCCGAACCAGCAGCGGCATAAACGCTGGGTCAAACGTCAATCCTGCCTCCGCCATGAGGAGCCGATCGTGGCGGGGATCGTTGATGAAGCTTGTCAGCCCACTGATTGCGGGGCCTAGCAAATCATGATTTCGGTGCATGGCGCACACTTTACAGCATTCCGGTCATTCTGCTATCTGTGCGCCATGCACATACTCACTTACATCGTCGTCGCTGGGAGTACGCGTCCCAACCGACGTTCGCCCGTGATAGCCCGGTGGGTTGCCGACCTCGGTGAACACGTCGCGAACGCGCACTTTCAGGTGATTGACTTGGGTGAGCTGGGACTGGGGCTCGACGACGAGGCCGGCATTCCCGCAATCCACGGCTACAAGCAAGAAACGACACGGGCCTGGGGCGAGCTGGTCGCCCATGCCACAGGGGTTGTGATCGTGACGCCGCAGTACAACTGGGGCTATCCCGCCGTCCTGAAGAACGCGATCGATCACCTCTATCGCGAGTGGCAGGGCAAGCCGGTGCTGATCGTGACATATGGCGGTCACGGGGGCCACCAGTGCGGCGAACAGTTGCGAACCGTGCTGGGCGCACTTGGGACGCGCCTGACGGACGCCATGCCGGGTCTGCTGCTTACCCGGGAAACGGTTGCAGCCAATGACGGACGGATAGATCCCGCGCGGGACTTTTCCGACCATGCCGACGATGTGCGGGCGGCGCTAACGGAGTTGGCGGCGCTCTCCGCCTCTGACACCATCACGATTGGCTGACAAACCAAGCACTGCGATCATTGAACGGAATGCTTGACGTGAGAGGAGTCCAGCCGTGACGTCAGATTCTGCGCAAGCCTTGTCCATCGTCCGTGACATGTACAATCTCATCGACCGTCAGCAATGGGACGAACATGCGGCATTAATATCGAGAGACTTCAGGTCGGTCCTCGGCACATACGATCCAATGACCTTTAAAGAGTGGCAGAGCCGGGTCAAACGAATATACGATGCTTTTCCAAACGGCCGACATGCTGTCGAATTTTACGTTGTCGAAGGTGGGAGAGTGTTGACAGTGGGGCGCTTTCAGGGTGTTCACACCGGCATGTTCATGGATCGACCGGCGTCGGGTCGATCTGTGTCAGCGGCAGTAATGCATGTCGATCGCGTTGAGAATGGCAAGATCACCGAGCATATTGCACAGCTCGATATTCTCGGGTTGCTCGGTCAAATTGACGCCAGCTTCTGAACGCAGCAAGTGGCGCCCTAAGGTTAGGACTCAATCAGCATCAGAAAGCGATGACACTTGCGAGTAGGATTGCTGAGGCGAAATTGACGGCGAGCTTGTCGTAGCGGGTTGCCACGCGGCGGAAGTCCTTGAGACGACAGAAGCGGCCTGGATCCGCCAGCGATCCTTGTACCTGCGGGTCGTGCCGGATGGCGCGCTTTGGCGTGCGTCGGCCTGGAACGATGGGAACTATACAGGCCACCCGAGGGTCTCGCCTCAGCGCGTTGGTATCGAGCCTTTGTCGGCGATCAACGGTCGCAGGCGACCTGGCGCAGTTGCGAGGACACGGATCGACCTTCACGTCGCTGGCATTGCCTGGTGTGAAGTGGATGACGGCGGGGCGTCCGATGACGTCTGTGAGGATGTGGATCTTGGTCGTCTGGCCACCACGTTAGACCCCGGAAGCCTGCGTTTTGGCCCCCTTTGCCACTTTGAGCGGTGCGCCTTGATGTAGGTCGAGTCCAACGCCGCACTTTCGGCGATCCAGCCCGCTTCGGCCAGGGCGGTCAGCATCCCGCGCCAGAAGCCGCGGCGCGACCACCTGTTGAACCGGTTGTAGACCGTTGTGTGGGGCTATAGTCCGGCGGCACGTCACGACAGCGCCCACCGGGCCTGTCGCAAACTTCCGGCGCTAACCTTTCGTTAGCCTTGTAGACCGAGTTTGCCGCCTCCCGCCCGGAGGCATCCATGATCCTGTCCGCCATCGGGGCCAAGCTGAAGAGCCGGTCGAAGGACGATTTCAAGGGCCGCCACTTCGAGGCGGGGCTGATCGTCCAGGCGGTGTCGTGGTACCTGCGCTACTCGTTGAGCTATCGCGACATCGAGGAACTGCTGCTCGAGCGCGGCCTCGAGGTGGACCACTCTACCGTGAACCGCTGGGTACTGGCCTACGCGCCGCTGATCGAGCGGCGGTTGCGTCCCTTCCGCAAGCCCCACTGCGGGTCGATCCGCGTCGACGAGACCTATGTCCGGATCCGGGGCGAGTGGCGCTACCTGTATCGCGCCATCGACAAGCACGGCGAGGCGGTCGCCTTCCTGCTCACCGCCCGGCGCGACCTCGATGCCGCGAAGCGGTTTTTCCGCAAGATGCTGAAGGGTGGTCTCTTGCTGTCGCCCGACCGGATCGGCACGGACGGGGCTGGCACCTATCCGGGCGCCATCGCGGCGGCCAGGACGGAAGGGCGGCTCGCGCGCGACCCCATCCACTATGTGACCAAGCACCTCCAGCAGGGGATCGAGAGCGACCATTTCCGGCTGAAGAAGAACATGCCGCGCGCAGGCGGCTTCCATAGCTTCAACACGGCGCGGCGGTCGATCCAAGGGTTCGAGGCCATGCTGTGGATGCGCAAGGGCTTCGGCTTCGCCGGCCCGTGGACCGTTGTCGAGCAGAACCACATGCTCGGGCTCTGCTTCGGACTTCCAAAGGTTAACGAAGCGTAAAACCGGGGTCGTCCAGACCCAACCTGCAACCTACTCGGGAGTTTGCGACAAGCCCCTCAAAGGCTCTAGTGGAACCACCTGAAAAGCCCGTATGGTCAAGCTTGACGAGGCGCTTGATTATGAGCGCCATATCATGTCATTATAGGGCGCGATGAACGAGGAGCAGCTTCATACGCTTGAGTTCCTGCTGGCCTTGACGGACGGACGGGTGCGCCCGGTCATCGTCCAGCCGCTCTGGCAGGAGTGGGAGGGGTCAAGGCGAGGATCAGCAAGCCGCGCACCTCCGAGAAGCAGAAACGCGAACTGCTCGGCGGCTACCTCGAACGGCTCCGAACCTTCCGGGTGCTCGATCCCGCCTGCGGGACCAGTAATTTCCTCTACCTCGCTCTCCTGCGTCGTCGGAGACGGATTCGGCAACTCCCGACCCGCCACAGGAGAGCCGAGTAAGAGGCTCACGCCGCCGACCCGTTCCTGTTACGGGTTATTAGGACCGATATCGGCCGCTGCGTGGGTCGCGAAGTATCGACGTGCGCTGTCGTCCATCGCGCCGGTCTTGCTCGCTAGGTAAGGAAAGTGCCCATAGCGCAGTGAACAATTCCCGATCGGAAACGGCTGCGCTTTCGCCCCGAATGGCATAGCGATAGAGAGCGGCCACGAACCCCGTTCGGTCCGCGCCGGACGCGCAATGGACCAAGATCGGCTTGGGAGCGTCCCGCAACACGGCGAGGATCTTCGCCACGCTTTCTTCCGGGACTTCGGAGCGTGCGGAGATGCCGATGTCGACATGCTCCACGCCACGGGCTCGCGTCATCGCCAACTCGGCCCGATACCAGTCCTTGGAAGGATTAGGTCCTCGAAGGTTCAGCACCGTGCGAATGTGGTCCGCGGTGATCTCGCGGTCGAGTTCGGGGCCGCTGAGTTGGGCTGACCTGTAGAGCTGCCCTTGCACAACGGTGTGGTGATTGCCGGTCCAGATCAGGACGCCGCAGTACGACGCATAAGACGCGGCGGGCATCGCGAGGGCCATGGCTGCCGCTACGAGAGTGTGCGGGAGTCTTAACCGGCTTCCTCTTCGGTAGTGGTCTGCGCCACGGCCTGTGCGCCGCCGTTAAAGTGCGCCGCAAGGAGATGCCCGGCCACGACTGCCGCGAGGCACAGCAGAACCGAGAAGCCGACGTTGAGCACAGCGCGGGCCCAGGCCCCGCCGCGCATGAGATCGAGCGTTTTGCAGGCTGAAGGAGGAGAAGGTCGTGAACCCTCCGCAGAACCCGACCATGACGAACAGGCGTGTCGTTTCGAGCAGAGGGTGCCTGCCGCTTGCTAGGGTCAGGGTACCGACCAGGCCGATTAGGAACGATCCGGCGATGTTGATGCCGATGCTGCCCCAGGGCAGGGTCCGGCTGAGTGGCAAAAACCACACGGCGATCCAGTATCGGGCGATCGTCCCGAGGGCTCCGCCCAAGCCGATCCAGAGCGTCGTCGTGAGACGGTTCATGAGCGGTCACCCGCGCGCCGGATTGCGCTGTCGGCGAGAATGACGACGAGCCCGACGAACAGGGTCGCCGGCCGCAGGGACGGGGGGATCCCCAAGTGCGGCAGAGCCAGCCAGCAGGCAGCCAGCCAGCCAGACGAGGATGGCGACGGCGAAGCTGCCGTCGTCACGAACAGGCCGATAAACTCGGACCAGATGACTTTCAGCCGGTTCATGCCCGTCCCCCTTCGATCGTGGGTGCCACGTTCCTCATGGCGCGCGCGCGACACGGCGGCACCAGCGCCAGTGCCGCCGCCAGATACCCTCCATTGAGCGCGGCGAGCGACCAGTCCTGCCCGGGCCAATCGAACCCCATGCCCTCCCCGACCCAGAAGGTGCCGAACGAGCACAGCAACAGGCCGACGATGAACTTGAGCGTGTTCTCGGGGATCATCGCGACGGGCCGGTGCAGGGCCAGTCCAAGCACGACGACGAGAGCCAGACCGGCAAGCGCGCCGATGATGGCCGGAGCCAGTAGGCCTGGACCGCCGCTGGCCATGGCGATGAACACCACCTCGATGCCCTCGACCATGGTGATCTTGAAGGCAGCGCTCGCAGCCACGCGGTCCCAGCCTCGGCTGACGCTTCCGAGCGCCCGCAATGCGGCGCTCTCCTTCTGATAGGCTTTCTCCTCGTCATGCAGCGGGATGACACCCGCCGAACGAAGGATCGCGGGAACAAGGGATCCTCCATCGGTCCAAGGTGAATCACTCGGATTCCAGGGCGGCCAAGTCGGAAATCTCGGTCTCCGTCAGCTTTTTGCCGACCTGCCAGCGTTCGAGGTGCTTGTAGACGATCACCTTCTTGTCGAGCAGGGCACCGTGCGTCCGGCAGAACGCGTCCAGGTCGGCCTTGTGGCCGATCAGTTCGACGCAGATCGTGAGGTCGGGGTTCATGCCCTCGACGTCCCGGTTCTGCACCGCACCGCCGTTGCTGAAGCCGTAGTGGGTGTGGTGCGCGACCGCGTTGACGAGGCCGGCCTGCTTGGCCTGGTTGACCAGCTCCTTATAGAGATCGCCGTTCGAGAAGGCTGCCTTGAGCCGGCCCTGGCCCGGCTTCCTATAGCGATCCTTTGGCGCCACGTAGATGCGCAGCATGCCGATCTCGTCGGTGGACAGGTGGTGGGTGTCGGGCATGGAAGGCTGCTCCTGGGCTGTCGATGATAGGAGGGACGGGTCGCCGAAGGGCGTTGGCTTGAAAGCGCGCGCGTGCCGCAGGGCGATGTCCGGCGGGATCACGTCGTTGCGGGTCTTGGGAACCGCGAGGCGCTGGGCAAGGTAGATTCCCGAATGGCCGCTGCACAGGTAGGCGACGAAGCAGGCGACGGCGATGTAGACCGTGTTGGTCGCGCCGAACAGTTCGATGCCCATGACGGTGCACGCCAACGGCGTGTTCGAGGCGCCCGCGAAGACCGCCACGAACCCGAGCGCGGCGAACAGGTCGACAGGGGCGCCCAGGAGCGCCGACAGGGCATTGCCGAGCCCAGCCCCGATGAAGAACAGCGGCGTAACTTCCCCGCCCTTGAAGCCGGCCCCGAGCGTGACGACCGTGAAGGCGATCTTCCAGGCCCAGGCCCAGGGAAAGACGTGGCCGCCGAAGAACGACACAATGGAAGCGTCGTTCAAACCAGGCGACGTGACGCCGAGGCCGAGGTACTCCCTCGTTCCCACCAAGTAGGTCAGGCCGATGATGGCAAGGCCGCCAATGACCGGACGGAGCCAGGCGACGGGACAGAGCTTCTTGAAGACGCCGCCCAACCAGTGCGACGCTTCCGAGAAGAGCAGGCTAACGAGCCCGAAGGCAACACCGGCCAGCGCGACCTTGGCGAGCAGCAGCGGGTCGATGTGGAACGGGACGCCGTTGGCTTCCGGCACGCCGGAGAAAGCCCACGTGATACGCGACATGGGTGATCCCCTAGGCGTGGCACGTCCAGTCCCCGACGATGGCCGCCAGGATGCACGGGACGAGCGCCTGATACTGCACGCGTCCGACCGCCAGGACTTCAAGGGCGAAGACCGCACCGGCCACGGGCGTCCCGAAGACGGCGCCGAAGCCCGCCGCGATACCGGTGGTGAGCAGCACGCCGACATCGCCCGGCCCGAGCTTGAGTACCTTGGCAAACGCACTCGCGATGCTGCCGCCGAGTTGGACGGCCGTGCCGTCCCGCCCGGCCGAGCCACCGAACAGGTGCGTGACCACGGTCGCGATCACGATCAGCGGCGCCATGCGGAGTGGCACGCCCCCGCCCGGTTCGTGGATCTGATCCACGATCAGGTTGTTGCCGCCCTCGGCGGGCTTGCCGACCCAGGCGTAGATCGCCCCGATCGCGCCACCGGCGACGGGCAACGCGAACAGCAGCCATGGCAGCGACTCGCGCGTCGCGGTCGCGCGCTCCAACAACCAGAGGAAGGTCGCGCAGAACGTCCCCACGGCCACGGCCATGGGTGTGGTAATGGCGAGCCACTTGGTGGCCAAGGCGACATGCAAGAGGCGCCGCAACGCGTAGGCGCGCGCTAAGTGGAAGACCTTGGCGAAAGAGACGGCAACGCGACCTGATCCTGCAACCGACAAACGGATTCCCCCCTTACGTTCCGCAAGGTAGGAATCATCAGCTCGGTGAGAGCGGTTCGACCCTCGAAGGGATCAGGCAGAAATCCATTGCCGCGAAACAGCTTTCGAACGCGCGCCGTCAACGGCCCGGCCGCGCACGAGCGCTTCTCCGATCTCGCGCGCCGTCGCATAGCGTTGGTTGGAAATGGTGTACGCTTGGTTCGCGATGGCACTCCGGTTCGGATGCTCGGCCCAAGCCACAGAGGCGTCCGCGCAATCGTCGACGTGGCAGGAATGCATGACGGCGTCAGAATTGCCGAAGATCCGATTGGAGGGGCTTATCGAACGATTCAGGCGACCTGCGGGCGTCTCAGTTGCTCGAGGACCGGGAAGAGGGCCGAAGGCTCGGGCCGACGCGAGTAGTCGGCGTTCACTTCGGCATAAGCGATCGCGCCATCTTGCGCGATGACGTACCGGGCGGGCATCGGGAGGGTCCAGCTATCCTCCCCGTTGAACTGTGTCAGGTCCGCACCGAGCGTCTTGTGGACCTCACGCATATAGTCCGGCAACGTCCAGCGCACGCCGAATTGAGCTGCAACTTCCCCGCCATGGTCGCCGAGAATCGGGAACCCGAGTCCGTTCTGCCGCTGCGACTTGCGGCTATTGGGCGCCGTCTGTTCCGAGATCGCGACGAGGCTCGCACCACGCGACTCGATTTCTGACCGAGCCTCTTCCAACGCGCTTAGGTCGAAGTTGCAGTAAGGACACCAGGCGCCTCGATAGAAGGTGACGACGAGGGGCCCCTCGGTGAGCAGCGCCTTGGACGAGATGGAAGTGCCGTCGGCGTCAGGAAGGGTGAACTCGGGGGCGATATCCCCGGCTTTCAGCGCCCGGTTCTGGGCGCCCGACGCGATCAGTTCCTTGGTCCCGCGATGCAGCGCTTCGCTGACCGCGGGCGGGACGGCGGCGTCGAATGCGAGTTTCAGCGCATCGAGCTTCCCTTGCAGCGGCAAGCCGGATTTTTCGATCGAGGCGAGGGTTTCCTGAAGGGTCATCGAAGATCTCGTAGGTTACGTACGTTTATTGAGGCTGTGCAGGCGATCGGCTAGCTTCGTAAGCAATGCGATATTGATCGATGCCGTCGACAAACGTCGCACGCCTCGCGTGCCATGCCGTCGCCGCCCTGAGCTTGTCCGAGCCGACCCACTGCCAGTAATTGAAAAGCCAATTGACGTCGCCGTACTTAAATTCGCGATCCGGCACCTCGAACGCCAGATCTAATCCGTAGGAACGGGCAAGCGCTTCTCCGATCTCGCGCGCCGTCTCATAGCGTTGGTTGGAGATGTTGTAGGCTTGGTTCGCGATGGCACTTCGGTCAGGATGCTCGGCCAAAGCCACATAGGCGTCCGCGCAATCATCGACGTGGCAAGAATGCATGACGGCGTCAGGATCACCGACGATCGTCATGACGTCGCGGCTGCGCGCCGCCAGGTCGAACAGGGAGCCATATAAACTTGACGACAGCCCGTAGACGACCGTCGGTCGCAGCACGACCGCGTCATACGGCGTCTCGGCCTTGTCGAGGAGTCGCGCCCCGAACGTGCAGCGTGGGACCAGAATGGCGGAGGCCGAGGCAGGAAGGAGCGGGCTCTCTTCCGTGTGCGGCGCTAGCGCGGGATCACCGTGCTTCTGCTTCGTCGCACCATAGTCCTTGCAGCCGCTCGAGAAGATGACCAGTGGCCGCCGGCCCGCGGCTTCGCTGCGGGCGACCGCCTTGTCCAACATGAGGCGCACCGCCGCCAAGTGGCCGGAGGGATCGGTCCGGTCCTCCGTGTTCGACACCACCACATCGAATGTCACGTCGCCAAGATCGTCGAAGACCGCCCCATTGCTGGGGCCGACGAGCGGCTGTATCTCGTTCCGCGCGAGATCGCCGACTGCTGCCTCCCGGCGCACCAACCCATAGGTCCGCCAGCCGGCCCGAGCGAACGCCTTGGCAACGGCGTTCCCGACGTAGCCGTTGGCACCTGTTACAAGGACTGTCTGTCGCGTCACGATTTCTCTCCGTCGCAGCCGGTTCCCGCTCAATCGGCCTGCAAAATCCCGCGGCTCCAAGCCGCTCCGGTTAGACATGACGTCTGCGCGGGTGCATCGGCATACACGGCGTATGTAAGCGGCCCGCCTGAGGCTGTCAATCCAAATACGCTTCGTATATAAGAAGGTATGTCTGGTGGGGTGAAGCCCAGTCGCGCCAAGATGATCGACGAAAGCACGAAGCGCCCTTGCTTCGCCGCGACTCGGAGTGCCGACTTTTCCTGAAAGCGCCGATATCGCCCTGAATGGCAGGTCAGCGATACACAGCCTGATGACGATCAGCCTCGACTTGTCAGAAATCCGCTGGCCATCAGCCGGAACGCCTTGATTGCCTTTGGTAGGACAATCTGCGGCTCGCCACTGGCGGCTATCCATAGAGCGGCATTAAATGCCGCGCCGTTCAGGAGACGTGCCGCGGCCTCAATGTCGACTGGCTTCATGACGCCTAAGGCGACCAAATCAGCGACCGTCTGCATCGTGATGGTCAAGCAGGCATTCTGACTGGGCCAGCTCGAAGGGTCGCCCAAGAAAGTAGGCCCGTCCAACAAGACGATTCGTCGAACCTCAGGGTCCAGCGCCATCGCGATATGCGCGTCGGCTACAGCCAGCAGCCTTTCCCATGGGTTTGCCGCAGCTGCTCCTGCCTGTCGGGCGAGCGTGGCCATCTCGCTATCGACTTGGGCGACGACGGCAGCCAGCAGCCCCTTTTTATCTCCGAAGCCGTGGTAGAGGGCGCCACGGGTGAGCCCGACGGACGCGGTCAGCTCGTCCATCGACGCGGCGGCGAAACCCCATGCGGCGAAGGCCTTTCGCGCGGCCCCGATCAGCTTGACGCGGTTTTCCTCCATCGTTTCGGCGCGACGCTTTGCAGCCAAAGCAAAAACCTCCAATTAGCATACGATACGTATTTGAGCTTGACGATCATTCCGTATCATGCTTTCACATACGCAGCGTATATTCCTACTGTGGCTTGGCTGGAATGTCCAGAAAAGCTGATTGGATGCGCTCGACCCGACATTTTTAAGGATGACGATATGGCCCAGCGTGAAGCCGTGTTTCCCGCCGACCGGCACGCCCTCTACGAGAAGCATGGATATTCTGCCGCAGTGCGATCGGACGACCTCTTATTCGTGTCTGGTCAGGTCGGCAGCCGCCCAGATGGTTCGCCCGAACCCGAATTCGAAGCGCAGGTTCGCCGTGCCTTCGCCAATCTGGAAGCCACGCTCGCCGCAGGAGGCTGCACATTCGACGACATCGTCGACGTGACGTCGTTCCATACCGACCCGGAAAAGCAAATGGGGACGGTCACGGCGGTGAAAGCCGAGAAGTTTCCGCAAGCCCCATATCCCAACTGGACCGCGGTCGGAGTCACCTGGCTCTCGGGCTTCGACTTCGAGATCAAGGTGACCGCACGCATTCCGTCTCGTCCATCAGCGTCGGTGACCCGCCGCAACCCGCCGACGATGTGGGATATGGCCTCGCTCGGCTACTCGCACATCAGCGTCGCCGAACCCGGCCGGCTCGCCTTCCTGTCCGGCCAAGTCGCAGTGGCGCCTGGCAATGAGGAAGTGCCCGAAGATCTCGCTGGCCAAGCAAAGCTTGCGACCGCCAGCCTCGCCGCCGCACTCAAGGACCTGGAGGCGACGGCGAAAGATATTGTCCTGCTGCGCGTCTACGTCGTGAATGCGACCGGCGCAGCGTTCGGGCAGGCCGTTACCCCTCTGCGCGAACTGTTCGGTGACGCGATGCCCAGCATCACGACGATTGGCGTTCAGGCGCTCTATAAGCCGGAAATAAAGGTCGAGATCGAAATGGTGGTGCGCGTTCCCTGAGGATGGAAAATACTGGTCACAGCCATCGAACTTCGGCGGGCGTGTCAAAATGCTGAAGCGCGCGTGTCGCCAGCTCTTCGGGCCGACATATCCAAAAGCTGCCGGCCCGTTCTCTACCAATCCTTGCCGTTCGCCAGTTCGTTTTGGACAACATAGGTAGAGCTCACTTTCGTGCGGTGACCCTACGAGGTCCGAGTATGGTAGCCACCCGACCGCGCGCTCGCCACGGGTCACGTCCACCTTGTAGCCGCCGACGCCGTAACGGGCAGCGCTCAGAATTTCGACTTGGGTCATGGGTCATCTTCACAACAGGCGCCGGAGGCCTCTCCTCCAGTCTTCAACCCGTCACGGCGAAGCCCGTCCGCACTCTTCCTCTAAGGGGGCGTGACGGGGATCCCCCGCGTCCGCGAGCCCCATGAAAGGCTTCAGCGTGTAGGTGTCGGCCCATTTCTTCAGTTCGACAAAGCTGGCCGTCGCGCAGAGTTCGCTGCTCCAATCCGCCTTCATGGACATCAGCGCGTCGTGCTTGGCGGCGCCGCATTTGGCTTCGAGGATGACATTCATCAGTCGCATGAGATGCCAATTCACGCTGCCGCCGAACACGATAGCGGGAATTTTGGCAGCTTTCAGCTTGTCGGCGTCGGCCACCAATTCGTCATAGGTCTTGGGCGGCTCGGTGATCCCGGCCTCAATCAGCAGATCATCGGGCGCAACATCCTGCGCGCGGTCTTCTATATGCCCGTAATTATCGCCTCCATCGCCGTGGCGACCATGTGGCGCTGGATGTACGACCCCTTCTTCGGCGTCGTGAACGCCGTTCTGAAGGCTGTCGGTCTTGACGGGCTGATCCAGGATTGGCTCGGCGACCGGAGCGTCGCCCTTTACGCTGTGTTCGTCGCCTATGCTTGGCAGAACGTCGGGGTCAGCATGGTGCTTTTCCTGGCAGGGCTGCAGACGGTATCGCCAACCTTGGTCGAAGCTGCCCGAATGGACGGGGCCAAACGCGCCCAGATCTTTCGACACGTCACGCGACCGGCGCTGCAATCCACCATAACGGTGGTGCTGATCCTGACGTTGATCAACTCCCTCAAGGCCTTTGACATCGTCTATGGCATGACACACGGGGGACCGGCACAATCCACGCAATTAATGGCCTTCTGGGCCTTCTGGCAATCGCTCCAGTTGCACGACTTTGGGCGTGGGAGCGCCATCGCCGTCATTCTGCTGCTCATGACGGTCGTCGTTGTCATCCCCTACCTGCATTGGGCGCAAAAACGCGAGGATGCGGCGCAATGAGCCCGGTCGCGCGCGCCAACCCCCTGCCGATGGCGGCATTAAAGGAACGATCCGTCGGCCGGCCGAAAGACTGGTTCCTCATTGGACTGTGGATCGCGCTCGTGATGGTCGCCGCGATCTGGATCGCGCCGTTCGTCTTCATCGTCTTCACGGCCCTCAAATCCGAGGCCGACATCAACGCCACCGCTGCCTACGGGCCACCCACGGGCCTTGCTTGGCAGAACTTCCGCGACGCCTGGACACGCGGTCACTTCTCCACCACGCTCGTGAACAGCGCTTTGATCACCTTCATCAAGGTCCCGGTCGGCATTTTGGTCTCGGCCATGGCGGCCTATGCTCTGTCGCAGATGCGCCTCACGGGTGCGGCTCATTTTCGTGATCATTTTGGTCGGCACCATGATCCCGTTCCAGGTGCTGCTCGCACCGCTCTTCAGCATGGTGAACCGACTGGGCCTTCTCAACACCTATCTCGGGGTGATTTTGCCTTACATCGCCTTTGGCGTGCCCTACCAGATCTTCGTTCTGCGAGGCTTCTTTCGGCAGTTACGTGGGAGATGACGGTGACCCGCCTCGACAAGGCGGCATTACCCGCTTCTCCGGCGTTACGCCAACGCGGCGGGGCGATGGCTGGCGGCGAGCCAGAGGCAGCCTTTGGCGTGAAGCTTCCGGGAAAACCGTATCAGGCCGTCCGGATCAGACCTGTTCGAGCCGCGTGATGCCTGCCGTATCCGACCAAATTGTTGGTCTCGGGCTTCAATACTGCAGTGTGGTCCAGTGAATAAAGGGATGGTGACTGGTCTCAGAGGAGAGCCTTCGGGAACATCATGTGAATGCCCTTATTGCCGTCGACGATTTGGGTGACGCGGAGGTTTCCGGCCAGCAAACACAGCATATAGGCCTGATTGGGCGTGAGGTCGGACCGGGCGCAGATGTGGTGCACCATCTCACGGACGGCCTGTTTGGCGGCGTCATCGAGATCGTCGTCGAGCCCGATCGACATGAGGTGGGTGGCGGTTTCGGCGAAAGGCCATTCGAGCGCCATGTCTTTACGGATCGTCAGGCGAAAGCTCCCCGTCACGCCGGTTTCGAGCGCCGTGATGCAAACCTCACCGTCGCCTTGCACGGCATGGCCGTCCCCGGCGTAGAACAGCGCGCCGTCGTTGAACACCGGCAAAAAAAGCGTGGCGCCGGGCCTCAGTTCCTTATTGTCCATGTTGCCGCCAAAGCGACGCGGCACGGGTGAGCCGACGCGCCCCCAGGCTGCTGGCGGCGCGACCGCGATGATGCCAAAGAAGGGCGCCAGCGGAACTTCGGTGCCCCAAGGCATGATCGCGACATTGCGCTGATGATCGATCAGCGGGTGCACGATCTCGTAATCCGTGAACTCGTCGGGAAGGGTGCCGAGGAGTGGCAGGATCGCCATGAACCCCCAATCCTGATTGATCCGCACATCCAGAATATCGATCTGCAGCGTGTCGCCCGGCTTGGCCCCTCGCACGTGTACAGGGCCGGTGATGAAATGCGGGCCAGGACCCTGCGGCAGCGTCTCGAGCACCCTGCGGTGGTCGGCGCTGACGAGGCCGCGATCGGGCGGCAACGTTTCCGGACCGCCTGCCGGGAACGAGTGAAGCGTGACGATGTCGCCGGACTCGACCTCGATCACGGCCGGGCGGCTCGCGTCGAAGTAGCCCCACACCATGGCGTCGAGTGTCGGAGGGATCTCGTGACGCCTCGCCATGTGAAACCTCCTTCTGCTGCGGACCGGGTCACCTGCCCGTGTCTGGTTTGGCCAAACTTTTGCTTGGCTGATCGAGACAGGGGCAAGCCGCTCCCGATGCAAACCGCGCGCCTGACTGGCGCGGTCTTCGACGCGAGCGAGGTCACGATGCGCCGTTCCGCTTATTCAGACTCGGAAATCATCGCGATGGTGCGAGATGTCGAAGCGGGGCGGCCTGCTGATGAAATGTGCCAGACCGCCGGAATCACGCTGCGAACGCTCTATCGATGGCGGCGTCGCTTCGGCGGCCTCAAGCCCTTTGCGGTTCACGCTCTGCGGGCGCTCGAGCAAGAGAATTATCGGCTGAAGGCCGAGGCGGCGCACCGACCGATCAAGACGATTTCCACGACCCCGTCGCCATCTCGCGTGACGATGCGAAGCGATCTTGGTGGCGGCAGGGTGTCATCGGGCGTGACCTCCGCGACTGTCGTGGGCCGCTATGCGGCGCTCCGTGTCCGGTGATGAAAACCTCCGCTGATAGTTTGTGCAGCGACGGCTCGCGGTCATGTCATTTTTGACAAATCACGCTGAGAGATCGCGGCACGCCTGCGTCTGGACGACAAGATTTCGTCACGAATCAAGACTGACGTTGTCTTGCAAGGTCAAGTCTTCGATCGGTTTTGACCAGACTGCATGTGTTTTGGCCAATCGCCGCTTATCAAAGATGCTTGCTCGTCCGAGGATCGCACAGGAAGCTGTACGGATGAGAGCCATTCATGCACGTGGCAGTGGAGAGCAACGATGATCTTTGGAACGACATCCTTCCCCAATCGCCGGTCCTTCATGAAGGGTGTGGCAGGCGCGGCGACAGTGTCGCTCTTTGGGGGCGTCGCTTTTGCGGCCGACCTCAAGCCCGTTCGGTTCAGCGAAGCGGTCCACAACCTTGGCTACATCAACCTCTACGTCGGCATGCACGCCGGCATCTTCAAGAAAAATGGCCTTGATATGCAGGTGAGCGCCGCCGGCGGCGACACGCAAACCTTCGCGGCGGTTCTCGGCGGTTCCGCCGATTTCGCGATCGGCGATGCCACCATGGCGCAGATTTCACGCGAGAATGGCGGCCCCGGCGTGGTGGTCGGGACAGTCGTTCAGCGCGCGCATTATTTTGGCGTGTCCAAGACACTCGAGCCGTTCACCGACCCCAAGATGTTCAAGGGCCTCAAGATTGTCACATCGCCTGAGCCCAACACCAACTATAGCGTCGCCAAGCGTTTGCTCGAAAATGCCGGCCTGAAGGTCGGGGTCGACGCCACCATCATCCCGGTCAGCCCTGGCACGGAAATCGCCGCCATGCTGGCCGGCCAAGCCGATATCGCGATCGCCTATCAGCCCGGCGTCGCGTCGGCGGTGTCGCAGGGCGCCAAGGTCGTGTTCGACTTCTCGACCTATATCGGACCCTTCTGCAACACCGGTATCATGGTGCTGCCGACCACGATCGAGAAAGACCCGGCCATGGTGCAGGCGCTCGTGACGTCGTTCGAGGAAGCCTCGCGCAAAACCTATGCGGACCCCGCCTATGCCAAGCAGGTCGCTCGTCTCGAATTTCCGGATCTCCCCGGCGAGGTCGTCGACGCGGCGATCGATGCAGAACTGAAATATCTCATTCCGGCGCAGTCAGTGGTGACCAAACCCGATCAATGGAAGAACCTGATGGACATGCAGGTGTATCTTGGCAACGCCAAAGGCACCGTCCCATTCGATCAGATCATCGACAATTCATTCGCCGACAAAGCCGTCAAGGCAGCCGGCTGACCGAGATCGTAATGGCTGAACGCAGTGCCGAACGCAGTCTAGAGACGATGTCGGCCGAGCAGACGCAACCGATCGTGGTCGATCACGTCGCCAAGAGTTATGTGTCGCCCGGCAAGGTGACACCCGTGATCGGCGATCTGTCGTTCACGCTTGGCCGCGGCGAGATTGTCAGTATCGTCGGCCCGTCGGGTTGCGGGAAGACGACCATGCTGAATGTCATCTGTGGCCTGATCGAGCCCGATCGCGGGACGGTTCGCTGGTACGGCGAAAGGCTCGGCGCGCAAAAGCGCGGCGTCAAACGGGCCAGCTTCGGTTACATGCTGCAGAAGGATCTGCTTTTGCCTTGGCGCAAGGCCGTCGACAATGTGAAGCTCGGCATGGAAATCCGCCGCGTTCCCGCTGCCGAAGCCGACGACAGGGCACGCGCCTTGCTCGACCAGTTGGGCCTCCATGGTTTCGCGGATAACTATCCATCGACGCTCTCGGGCGGGATGCGGCAACGCGTGGCGCTCGCCCGCACCCTCGCCAATGATCCCGACGTTCTGCTGCTCGACGAGCCTTTCGCAGCGCTCGATTTCCAGACCAAGCTCCTGATCGAGAGCGACACCGCCAAGCTGGTGCGGGATAGCGGCAAGTCGGTTCTGCTGATCACTCACGATATCGAGGAAGCCGTGTCGATCGCCGATCGCGTTCTGGTGTTGTCGCACCGTCCCACGGTCGTCAAGGCCAGCTACAATATCTCGCTCGGGGCGGCTCGGGGCGACATGATCGCGGCCCGGGAAAGCCCGGATTTCGGCGATTATGTGCGTCGGATCTGGGCCGATCTCGCGGTCGTCCGCACATGACCGGAGAGCAGCGATGTCGGTCCTGATCGGGCAAACGCCGGCCGCGCAGGGCAGCCCGGATCGGCTCGCGGTTCGCCGCCTGCGGACCGAGCGGCTTCGCCAGCACGCCCTCGTGCTCGCGGTTCAGCTTGCGATCCTCGCCGCCTTTCTGGGGTTCTGGGAGTATCAAACGTCGAAGAGCAGCCAATCGGCCTTCATGTTCGGGTCGCCCTCCGCCATCGGACGGTTTTTATGGCAAATGATTCTGGATGGCAGTCTGTTGCGCGACAGCGCCGTGACAGGGACCGAGACGGTTCTTGGCTTCGTGGTCGGCAATCTGATTGGGACGTTGGCTGGACTGATGCTCTGGTATTCGCTCTTCGTCTCGCGCGTCGTCCAGCCTTTCGTGATCGCGATCGGCTCGATCCCCATCATCGCTCTCGCGCCCATCATCATCATCTGGTTTGGCACAGGACTGCCATCGAAGATCGCGATGTCGACGATCTCGGTCGTCGTCGTTGCGCTGGTCACGTCCTACAAGGGTGCAATCGGCGTCGATCCCGACCAGATCAATCTGCTTCGCACGCTGGGTGCCTCGAAACCTCAGATCTTTTCGAAACTCGTGGTCCCCTCCTCGCTGACTGACATCTTTGCTGGATTGAAGCTCACGGTCGGCTTCGCGCTGATCGGCGCAATCGTCGGCGAGTTCATGTCGTCGTCGGTCGGCCTGGGCCACGCGATTTTCCAGGCCGGCTCGCTCTACGCGATCCCCAAGGTGTTCGCGTCATTGGTGGGCACCATCGTGCTCGCGCTTTTGCTCACCTTCATGGTCGGCAAGGTCGAACATGCTTTGACGCCGTGGCGTCGCGCCGGCTAGCGCGCGCGCACCACGTCAATCGCTCGACAGCATCATCGTGCCGCCCAAAGGCCACGAGATCGGAACGGAGGACACATGACCCAACGCATCAGCAAGCAAGGCACTATCAAATACGCGCTTTCGGGCGACGATGCCTTCGTGGCTCACGTCGACCCAGGCGAAACCGTCACGATCGAATGTGTCATCAACATCGGTGATGGCGTGATCAAACATGTTGGACAGCAACTCACGGAAGCCGATGTGACCTTCCCGTTCGTCAATGGCGCGACGGGCCCGATCGAGGTCGTCGGCGCGATGCCGGGCGACATGCTGAAGGTCGAAATTCTGCATATGGAACTCGACACACTTGGATATTCCTCGCTTTGGCCAGGCCATGGCATGTTCCCGGATTGGGTCCGGCGCAAGGAATTCGGGATTCAGACCCGTGTGGTCGATGTTCTTGACGGCGTCGTCCATTGGACCGACACGATCAAGCTTCCTTGCAAACCGATGGCTGGCGTGATCGGTGTCGCTCCGATTCATGGTGCCGTGCTCACGGTGGACAACGGCACGCATGGGGGCAACCTCGACGTGCAGGAGATCACGGCCGGCAGCATCATCATGCTCCGCGTCGAAAAACCAGGGGCGCATTTCTTTATCGGCGATTGTCATGCGCTCCAGGGCGATGGCGAGGCGGTCGGCATGGGCGCAATCGAGATCGGCTCGAACGTCACGCTCAGGATCACGATCGAAAAGGCTCCCAAACGGCTCGGACATCCGCGTATCGAGACCGCGACGCATCTTTGCACCCTCGGCTGTGCTCGGCCGCTGGAGGACGCCATGCGGATCGCCTTCCAGGAGATGATCTACTGGCTCAACGATGAATGGAATATCCCGGAGCCCGACGGCTACCTGCTTCTCGCGCAGATCGCAGAGGCGCGCTGTACCCAGATGGTCAACCCGAAGTATACTTATATTTGTAAAGTATCAAAAGAGATTCTGGCTCAGTTCACCTGAAACTGCGACCCGGGTCGACATCGCGATAACGTAGCCGCCGCAATGATGTTGCGTGTCGATCATGGCCCAAAAACGAAGAGCAGTCGACATCGGCGCGGTTCGGCTCATCTGGTTGCCAGAATGCGAGTGCGGCTGGCAAAGCCGTCAGGTTCAGCTTAAGATAGGCTATTGCCTTCGAGCAAAGGACGATAACATTTTTTATATATTCTTTGAGCTTCTAGCGAAGACGGCGATGTGAGAGCACGGCCCGCTCACGTGCTGGAGGTTTCGTTTATGACAGTTCGATCATTGGGGACGTGATGAGGAGCTCAGCAGCTATCGTCGGGTTCTCGACGCGACGCTCGACATCGTCCGCCTCGTCATCCTCTGCCCCGTCATCGGCCGCCGCTGCATGAAGGAGCCTGCAGCCCCCGATCTCTATTCGGCTCTGGATGGTGTCTCCTGGCCTGTTCTCGTCACGGCGATGGTTCAAGGCGAGCATGTCATCTCCTATGCAAATGCAGCCTTCAGCGCCATGTGCGGCCATCCGATCGCGGAGCTCGTCGGCCGCGACGATGATTTCCTCGACGGCCTAACGACCGATCGGAGCGTCAAGGCGGACATGCAGGCCGTCCTCACGGAAGGCCGAGGCATCCGCCGCACGATTGTGACCACTCGAAAAGACGGGACGCCTTATCGAACCGACGTCGCGATCGACCCCATCCGAAATGCGTCGGGGCGGGTGACGCATCTCATCAGTATCTATCGGCCGACGGACGATACCGGTGATCCCGCTGCAACAATTGGAGAGGTCGACACAAACCTCCCGAGCATCGCGGAGCATCTTCCGGGATACATCTATCGCGTGATCATGCGAACCGATGGAACAATCGATACCGTCTATCGCAGCGCGTCTCTCGCTCAGATGCTTGGAACCGATAACAGCCAGGTCATGCGAACCTTCGACAATCTTGTCTACCCGGACGATCACGACGCCGTCTATGCCGCACTCCGCAAGTCAGCAGCCGGCATGTCCGTCTTTCGGGAAGAGTTCAGGCTCGTCGCTTCCAACGGTACTTTGCATTGGCTTCGCAGCAGGGCGATGCCACGCCGCACGCCCAACGGCGAAATCACATGGGACGGCATCGCGATCGAGTCCAGCGCCGAGGAACGGTGGGAGAGCGAGATCGCGAACCAGGCGTCTCGTGATCCGCTCACGGGTTTGCTGACCCGCGCGGCGTGGCTGCAAGCGCTCGAGTCGGAACTGACGGCAGAGAGGTCTGAATCCGCGACTTGCGCTGTGATCTGTAGCGATATCTCGGCCTTCAGCGCGCTGAATGAACGGCTCGGCCAGATTGCCGGCGATACGATCCTGCGCGAAACCGCGAAGCGACTTGCCAAACTCGCCGCCTCGATCGGTGGTGTCGCGGCCCGTCTTGGTGGCGACGAATTCGCGATCATGATCCCCGACTGCGCCGACCAAGAGTCTCTGTCGCTCTGCGTCGGGTCGTTGAGCGAGGCGTTCGCGCAACCGATGCAGATCGGGACGGAGTGTCTGACGGTTCTGACCTGCATCGGTGCGACCTTCAACCAGCGGCTCGAGAACGAGACGATGGCCGACAAAGGGATCGCCAGCGAAGTAATGACCCAGGCCGAAATCGCGCTTCGCTGGGCCAAGCAATCCGGCCGAAACACCCCGATGCTCTATTCACCCGAACAGGACGATCGTCACCGCAACGAGGCCGTCCTGGCGCGCTCGCTCGAACATGCGATCGCCAACGACGAACTTGAGCTCCATTACCAGCCGCTCGTCGAGCTTGCGTCCGGCCGTATCGTATCGGCCGAAGCTCTGGTGCGATGGAAGCACCCGACGCTCGGGATGCAACGACCGGATCGGTTCATTCCGCTTGCCGAGACATCGGGCTTGATTGTGCCGCTCGGTCGGTGGGTTCTCGAACAAGCCTTTCGCCAGCATCGGCTCTGGACGAGTGCCGGGTTGGCGCCGCCACCCGTGGCCGTGAACGTGTCCGGCAATCAGTTGATGGAGCCGGGATTCGTCGCCCTCGTCGAAGAGGCTCTTAAAAGCCAAGGGGCAAATGCCGCGAATTTCGAAATCGAGCTGACCGAAGGGTTGTTGGTCGAGCCCTCGCCGCAGATCATGGCGTCACTTCACGCCTTGCGGACCATGGGATTCACGATCGCGATCGACGATTTCGGCAGCGGGCATGCCACTTTCCGCTACCTGCGCGATTTTCCCGTCGATAAGCTCAAAATCGACCAGATCTTCGTCCGGAAGCTCGTGCTGGAATCAACCGATGCCTTGATCATCCGGGCGATCATTTCCTTGGCGCGGAGCATGGGAATAGGGTTGGTTGCGGAAGGAATCGAAACCGACATGCAGCGCTCCTTTCTGCAGCAAGAGGGATGCGCCGTCGGCCAGGGATATCTGTTCAGTATGCCGCTTGTCGCCGAGGATTTTACATGGATGCTGGCCCATAACGTGAGTCTTCCGATGCGAGGCCCCGTCGAGCAAGCGGTGCCCGGATCGCCAACGGGACCGGACGCCGTCACGGGAGCGCAATTAGGATGAATATGTCGGCATCGGATCATGGAGCCGCAGAGGCGCGCGGAAGGGCGAACTCGAAAGTCGCGACCGGTATTGTCGGATTCGACGAAATCAGCGGTGGCGGCTTACCGAAGAACCGGTTGACGGCTGTTGTCGGAAGTGCCGGCGCCGGCAAGACGGTATTTGCGCTTCAGACGCTGAAAAATCGCCTTGCCGACCGCGGCGAGCCGTGCATCTTCGTCACCTTCGAGGAGCCGATCGATCGCATCCGCAGCAACGTCGCCTCTTTCGATTGGGATGTCGATACGCTCGAGTCCGACAGATTCCATTTCATCGACGCCCGCATTCCAGACGACGCGGTCGTGACGGGTGCGTTCGATCTCGCGGGGTTGCTTGCCGGTCTCAGCGCATTGCTCGTCGAGACCGGTGCGCGGAACGTCGTCTTCGACGGCATCGACATGCTGCTCAGCAGCCTGAAGGATGAGCGGCTGGAGCGGCAAGAATTGCTGCGCCTCGATAGCTGGATCAAACGGTCGGAGATATCAGCGATCGTGACCGTGAAGATCTTCGGGGCTGGAGACCGGGACCAGATCCGCGCCGACTTTCTTCAATATATGACCGACTGCCTTGTCATCATGGCCGAGATCGTCACGGCGACCGGATCCTCGCGCACGATCCGAATTGCTAAGTTTCGCGGGTCGGGTTTTTCGGGCAATCCCGTTCCGGTCGTCATGGGCGCGTCTGGGATCGACGTCATCGCGTTCAAGGACGTTCGGGTCGGCTACCCCACCTATACGGGCCGCGTGTCCTCCGGAGTTCCGCGGCTGGACGCGCTGCTCAACGGCGGCTATCTGCGTGGGAGCAGTACCCTCATTTCGGGCTCACCCGGAACCTCGAAGACCAGCCTCGGCGTCACGTTCGCCTTCGCCGCATGCGAGCGCGGTGAGCATGCGGTCGTGATCAGCTTTGACGAAAGCGGGGCACAGATCGTCGGCAACATGCTGTCGATCGGCATGAATCTGACGCCTCATATCGAGTCCGGGTTGCTGACAATCGTGTCGTTCCTCTCGACCGGGCGCAGCCCAGAGGAGCATTTCGTCGCGATCCGCAACGTTCTGGAGACGCACCATCCGAAGTGCCTCGTGATCGACCCGATCTCCGCGCTGTTGAAATCCGATTATCCGTTCTCCGCGATGATCTGCGAGAGCTTGCTCGATCTGGCCAAATCCCAAGAAATTTCCGTCGTCTGTAGCTCGCTTCTCGATCAGGTGAGCGGCACCACCGAGTTATCGGCAAGTCAAATTTCGACGATCGCCGACACGTGGCTCCACGTGTCCTACGTGGCGCGCGACGGCGAACGCAACCGTGCTTTGACGATCGTCAAATCGCGAGGGACCGGACATTCGAACCAGGTTCGCGAATTGGTGCTCGGCACGTCGGGGATCGATCTCGTCGATGTCTATGTCGCGGAAGGAGAGGTGCTGATGGGAAGCGCTCGCGCCCAAAAGGAAGTCGCTGTCAAGCGGCTCCACGTTCTCCAAGAAATCGCTGCGGAGCGTCAGCGTCTCTCGCTCGAACGGCAGATTGCGGAGGCACGCGCCCATGTCGAGGCCGCGAACCTCGAGCTGGGCTGGAAACAAAAGGAGGTGGATCTGCTGATCGCGTCAGAACAGAGCCGCCTTGAAACCAGCCAGATCGATGCGAACGAGCGATTGAGCCTCCGTCGCGTCGACGATGACGGACCCCTCGCAGAAGGTGGAAACACCAACGTTCCCGTCAACCCGAGATGACGGTCGAACCCGCCGACCTGCCCGATCGTCGCGAAAACATGCCCGGCCAAAGCCGTCCCGAGACGCTAGCGCGCTTGACCCTCTACGTCGCACGAGCGACGCCGAATTCTCAGCGCGCCGAGATCAATCTCGCGCTCGTGATGGACGTTCTGCAGGGCCAACTGATCGTGCCGTCGCTCGACATCGTCGATGTGTTTTCGCAACCCAAGCGGGCGCTCACGGCGGGTGTCGTGGTGACGCCGACCCTCATCGGCGTGAACGCGCATCAACGGATCGTGCTGATGGGCGATCTGGCCGATCATCTCCACTTATTGGGCGTCATTCGCGATCTTTGTCTGAACGACGCCTCGCCGCCAGGGTAGCCGACAGAGCGCGATGCGGATGCTGGCGCAGATCATGCGAGTCAGCCCTGAGCGTGTTCTCGGATGCTGCTCATTGAGCTCTACTGGTCCGACCTTCCACGCACGGCGAGACGAGGGGAGGGTCGCGGCCCCATCTCTTGGAGAAACCCATGCAGCTTTTGGACAGCACCTACGGCAAAGGCCGCGTCCGCGTTATGCGGCTGTCGGGCGACGGCGACCATCGCGAGGTTCGCGAACTCACGATCCAAGCCATGCTGACCGGCGATATCGCGCCAGCCTATGTCGAGGCCGACAACACCACCACCGTCTCGACCGATACGATCAAGAACGTCGTCAATGTGGTGGCGCGCGAGCAACTCGAGGCGGGTCCGGAAGTCTTTTGCCGTGCCGTCGCCGCGCGCCTTCTTGAACAATATCCCGGCATGACCGGCGCCACGGTCTCGGCTCGGGAAATCCGCTGGACCCGCCTGACGGTGGATGGCGCCCCCCACCCACATGCTTTCACGCTGGAGGCCAATGGCCAGGGCACCGCCAGCGTCGTGATGGATCGAAACGGCGATCACGTCACATCCGGGCTTTCGGGTTTCACCTTTCTCAAGGCGACCGCCTCGGGGTGGTCGAACTACGTGAAAGACGCCTACACGACGCTGCCCGAAACGCAGGACCGCATCCTTGCCACCAGCATGGATGCAACATGGCGCTGGTCGCGAGATCCCGGCGATTTCGCGACCGCCAATGCCCGCGTCGTCGCGGCTTTTATGCGAGTCTTCGCGACGACATACAGCCACAGCGCGCAGGACAGCATGTATCGCATGGCTTGCGCGGCGCTCGAGGACGTGCCGGAGATCGAGAGCATCCGGATGGCTTGCCCGAACAAGCATTACCTGCCGGTCAACCTGGGTGCATTTGGGCTTGATAACCCCAATCGCGTGTTCACCTCGACCGACGAGCCCCATGGGCAAATCGAGTGCACCGTCGGCCGGTAAGGCGGTTTCGCTAGAGGCTCGAGTCGTCGAAGGCAACACCCCGATCGCGCAAGCGGGCGGGCCTCGCAAATTGTACGAGCGGCTTGCCGTGATGCGCCGAAGGCTCGACATGCGCCTCGACGCCGAACACATCCCGGATCATATCGGCCGTGATGATCGCGTCCGGCGTACCGGCACACATCACGCGGCCGCCTTTGAGCACGACGATCGTGTCGCAGAACATCGCCGCGAGATTGAGGTCGTGCAGCGCTACGATGCTGGTGGCAGGCAGATCGGCGACAAGCGACAGAATGTCGAGCTGGTGCTGCACGTCCAGATGGTTTGTCGGCTCGTCGAGCAGCAATTCGGTCGGTGTCTGAGCCAATGCCCGCGCAATCTGAACCCGCTGGCGCTCGCCGCCCGAGAGGGTCGTCCAGGGCTGATTGCGACGGCCGTCCATATCGACGTGGACCAGCGCCGCCTCGATAGCAGCCCTGTCGATGTCCGTCATCGGGGAGAGGGGTCCCCGATGGGGCGTGCGGCCGAGCCGAACCACATCGAGGACGGTGACCTGAGCATCGGTGGTGGCCTGTTGCTCCACCAAGGCGACCCGCCGGGCGATGGCGTTATGAGACAGGGCCGTCACGTCGATCTCGCCCAAGGTGATGACGCCGCTGGCGACCTTGCGAAGGCGGCAGATCAATCGAAGCAGGCTCGACTTGCCCGATCCATTCGGTCCGACAAGGCCGAGCATCGAGCCGGGCGCGACATCCAGCGTAACATCATCGACGATGATCTTGCCCGAGACGATCCAGCGGACATTCCTGGCCGCGATGCTCACGCCGACACCCTCGACCGATAGAGAATGAACGCAAAGGCGGGCGCACCGAAAAGGGCCGTGACGACGCCGATCGGCAAGACCTGCTGCGGAATGATGATTCGGGAGATGATATCGGCCAGCACCATGAAGATCGCCCCGATCAAAACCGAGGCCGGCAGCAGGCGCGCGTGGCTCGGCCCGACAAGGAAACGGGCCGCGTGCGGGATGACGAGTCCGACGAAACCGATCGACCCGACGAGGCTGACCATGGTGGCGGTCATCAGCGCCGTGAGACCGAACAAGACCACGCGGACGCGGGTGACCGGAATGCCGAGCGAGGCGGCGGCATCCACCCCGAACGTGAAGGCGTCGAGCGCGCGTGCATGGACGGTGCAGATGATGAGGCCCGCCACGGCGACCGGAGCCGCCAGATACACATCCGGCCAGCGGACGCCTCCGAGACTACCCAGGAGCCAGAACATGACGCCGCGCGCCTGTTCGGCACTCGCCGAGGTGGTGACGATATAGGACGTGAGGGCATTAAAGAGCTGCGATCCAGCGACCCCGGCCAGGATGATTCGATCGCCGCCCCCGCCGGAGCCTGCCGCCAGGATCGCGACGAGCACGACGGCCATCATGGCGCCGAGAAACGCGCCGCCCGATAAAGAAAGAAGGCCACCGCCAAAGCCGACGATCAGCACCACGACGGCCCCGGTGGACGCGCCGGCCGAAATCCCCAGCACGAAAGGCTCGGCCAAAGGATTGCGGAGCAGAGCCTGGAGAATCGCACCGCAGAGCGCGAGCGACGCGCCGCAGGATGCTGCCACCAGCGCGCGGCTAAACCGATAATCCCAGATGATGCCTTCTTGAATGGGGCTGAGCGGAAATGCGGTCCCGAACAGCTTGTTGCTCACGGCCCCGAGCGTCGTACCCAGCGGGATCTTCATTTCTCCGATCGACACCGCGACAGCGATGACGCCCAGAAGCGCCGCGGCCGCCACAACCGCGAGCCCGACGCGGCTTGCCCATGTATCGGCAATGATCCGCGGCTCGATCACTGAGGCTGGCCGAGCGCCTTGATGCCGTCAGCCAACGCTTCGAGACCATCGATGGTCCGCATCGAGGGGTTCATCGACATCGCATCCATGACGACGAAACGCTTGTTCCGCACAGCGTCGAGATGGCTCACGACCGGATCGGTCTCGAGGAACTTCAGCTTGACGTCCAAGGCATCGGCCGGAAAGCGGCGACGATCCATTCGAGCGATGACGATCACTCGAGGGTCGGCCGCCACGATGCTTTCCCAACTGGCCAGCGGCCATTCATCCTCCGTCGTGATGACGTTCCGGGCGCCGAGCGCCTGCATCATAAAGGCGGGAGCACCGTTCTTGCCGGCCACGAAGGCGTCGCCTTTCACGTCCTTGCTGGAAAACCAGAACACGATCGGCACGGCTTTGGCGTTGCTGCCCGATGCCGTCGCCCCAGCGGCGGCCTCGCGCTTTTCGAGGTCGGCGATCAGCGCGTCTCCTCGATCGCTGATGTCGAAGATCGCGGCCAGTTCGTGGATCTCCTGATAGACGAGTTGCATCGTGAACAACTGCTTGCGGACGCCGTCGCCGCCCGTCGTGTTATCTTTTTCGACGCAATCGGCCGGCGACACATAGGCCGGGATCTTCAAGTCCGAGAATTGTTCGCGCTTGCCGACGCTCCCGTTTGGGCCGATGTGCCACTCATATTGTGCGGCGACGAGATCGGGCTGCTGCGCCACGACGGCCTCGAAACTCGGATCGTTATCGGCCAGACGTTTGATCTTGGCATTATCGGCCTCGTAAGCTTTGAGCACAGGCCCAAACCAGACCGCCGTTCCAACGATCTTGTCGGCCAGGCCGAGCGCAAGCAGCGTTTCGGTCGTGCTCTGGCCGATCGAGACGACCCGCTGCGGGGCCTTGTCGACCGTCAAGGTCGAGCCGCAATTCTTGATCGTCAGGGGATAGATCGTGGCTGCTGAAGCCGGAAACGACGCCCCTCCAACGAGGGCATAGGCGAGTGATCCGAAAACAGCGAACCGCAATCGTCGTTGATTGATCAAGGCCATGATCCTTACTTTTTTAGGCGCCGACAAGCCGCACGGCGCGAGCCAACACGGCCGCTCCCGCAGGGGTCGAACGAGGGGTGAGACAAGACAGAGAGCGGGAGCGTCGCCGGCGTCGCGGCGCACGATCGGCCGGTCCGCTACGGCGTCAGCGGAACGCGCCCGTCAAACGCGAGGCGGTGGCGCGATCTCTGCGGATTGGGGTCGAAGAAGGCGGCGTCGAAGCTGCATCGCAATCGCTCCTGCGTCCGGACAACCCCGCCCGGATGATGGATTTCACTGCGACGGCAGGTCTCCTGGCTCGCGGATCTTGGCTGTTCGGCCTGCCTTCCCGCTTGCGCCGGTGACGGAGCTTGCAGTGGCATGATGTGATGACACATCACCAAGGGCGTCGAGCGATCCGCTGACAGTTGCGGGGGCAGCCATGGATTTGGCGCGAGCCTCACCATGTTCCCTTTTGATCCCTCTCGGGAACCGTCAAGCTTGATCATAGCTGTCCGTTCGATCGTCGGTCAATCGGGCGGCTCGAGGCAGAAGGCACCGCATCGCAGCCGAAAGTGAAGTCGCCGCGATAGTTATATTATAACATTTTTGGACACAAGGGGAGCGTTACAGAGCGATCATTGGTTCGCAAACTGAATGACGCGCTCACCCTGGCCGGTCGGCTTCAGGCCTTACCGGATCATTGCCGTGCGATCGGATCGAGATGCTGTCGATCGTTGATCAACGCCTCAGCAGGGCAATCACGGCATCGAAAATCGTGAAGCCCGCGACCGGAGCCAAAAGCAACATCAGCAGATTGAAGAAAATCAGCCAGATCACGATTTTCTCTTGGCGTTTGGTGATGCGGACTTTCCGCGGCTTGGGTTCCCACGGTCCCGGATGGGGAAACTGGTTCTGAAAGTCGACGAACAAGGGTGACCTCCCACCGTGCGCCTGATCAGATGCCCGATCCCGGCACCGTCCGGCAGGAGCTCACTGTCGAGGAATCAGACATCCTCTGTCTGCTTCCGCAACTTAGAACCAACATCGGTTGAAACGACAGGGACTCGTCGTCGCAGGAGCCCGGACGATGGCGCATCGCTTGGCGCCTACAACTGGGCTTTCGTGAAACCCATGCGGAAGCTCGATGACAACATGACGATCACGCTCGTCTCCGTGATGGTTGCGGTGCTGATCGGCGGCATCGAGGCACTCGGATTGATCGGCGACAAGCTGTCGTTAAATGGCTGGTTTTGGGACGGCGTCGGCATCTTGAATGATCACTTCAACACTCTCGGATTCGGCATCATCGGCATCTTTATCGCGGCCTGGGTCGTGTCTTACGCGGTGTACAAGATGAAGCGACTGGACGAGTTCGATGTCGCCCTCTCGCCGAAAGCCTAGTCACCAAACATGACCGCCGGCACGGCACCAGCACCATCAAAGGTGGCCGCGCCGTGGTCGTTGCTTCCTGAGACAAAGCGTCCAAGGTGCAGCCGGAGGATTGTCTTGACAGGTCACCTCCTCTGGTTGCGTCTAGCCGTGTGACAGCCTTCCGAAGCTCATCGATGCGGCACGCGATTGCCGCGCTTTTGATGATCGTCCTGACGCTTGCCGGCGTCGGACGAGCGCTCGCGGCTCCCTCCGATCTGATGCCGTCCTTCGGGTCCATCCCCGGCGTCGCAATGCCGATCTGCCACGCGGACGGCGGCGGTTCATCATCGAACCCGAGCGATCCGACGCATCACGACTGTTGCGATCAATGCGCTTTATCGGCGCCGATCCTGACCTCCAGCGCCCCACGTCCGACCATCGTCACACCCGCCAGCCATGCCGTTCTCCGCTCGGCCGTCGTGTCCTGGGCGGCGCGTCTGGCGCGTGCGCGCTCGCCCCGCCAACCGCAGGGGCCTCCGTCCGCGTGACCTAAGACACGCCAACGGTTTTCTTTTCTGTCCGCACCATCATCCGGCCGCCTCTCGAGCAGCATCGGAACACTCGCGTCGCGTCGCGGCTCGTGTCCGGTGACATGGCTCGACGCAGCGTCTGCGCTTCGGCGACCGGGTTGGTGTCGGTTACCTCAGGACATCTCCCATGCATAAGGTTCACGCGGCCGGCTTCGCTGTGCTCGCATCCCTGTCCCTGCTCTCCAGCGCGCCCGCTTCGGCGCATGACGTGAAAGTCGGCGATCTCGTCATCGAACACCCTTGGGCTCGTGCGACGCCCGGTGGCGCGCAAGTCGCCGGCGGCTATCTCACGATCATCAACACGGGCACCGTCGCCGATCGCTTGACTGGCGGTTCGCTCGAGGCCGCGACCACGGCCGAGTTTCACCAGATGTCGACGACCGACGGCATCATGACGATGCGCCCGACCGGCCCACTCGACATCCCGCCCGGTGGCCGCCTGACCCTCGATCCGTCGTCGAAACACATCATGTTTCTCGGCCTGAAACGCGGCCTGAAGAAGGGCGAGACGATCGGGGGCACTCTGGTTTTCGACCATGCCGGGACGGTGCCGGTGAGCTTCGAGGTCGAGGGCATTGGCGCCAAGGGACCGTCGCAGACGCCATCTGGGCAACCGAGCACGAAGGCCGGTCATGCAGGGCAATCGATGCCCGGCATGGACATGGACTGAGGGAGGAAGCCCGTGTCCAAGACCATATGGGCCAGCAGTGGGGCCTCGCGAACCAACTCGTTATGTTGGCCACCTGTTTCGCGATCATCCTGTCGTCGGTCGCGGCCGTCGTCATGTGGTGGACACGCAGGCCGGTCGGTCGGCTCGGGGTGCCGCCCTACCCCGCCGAGACGCGTGTTTATCGGGCGCTTTGGATCGCGGCAGCGGCGCTCGGCCTGCTGTTCCCGCTCACGGGGCTCGCCATCCTATTGATGCTGGCCTTCGATCTCCTCGTCATCCGCAGCATCCCACCGCTCCGGCGTGCTTTCGCCTGAGATCCAGAAGGCCGCGAGCATCGCGGTCCGGTTTCTGAGTCGCCAGACGTATCGCAGCCCGTCGCTTCACCCTCACGCATGGAACCCAACGATGACCCGTTGCCATCTCACCCTCGCCCTCTCAAGCCTGTGCCTGATCGGGGCTGCGGCCCCGGCTTTCGCGCATGCTCATCTCACCTCATCGGTCCCGGCCGCCGGCAGTCGCGTCGTAGCCCCACCCACAGAACTCGAGCTGAAATTCTCCGAAGGCTTGAACCTCGCGTTCACCGGCGTCTCCGTGAGGGGACCGGGCAAGACTGCCGTCACGACCGGCAAGGCGTCTCTCGGCGCGGGCGACGACACGACCTTGACGGTTCCGGTGTCCGACACGCTCGCGGCCGGCACCTACACGATCGATTGGCACGCGCTATCGACGGATGGCCACAAGACCCACGGGACCTACATGTTCACAGTCAAGTAAACGATATGATCGCTGACCGTTAACGGCAGCATCGTCCTCTTGTCCCTGTTTCGCCGCTGAAGAGAGCCTCCATGCCGCGTTCGACGTTCATCTTGCTCATGGGTCTGTTCTGCTTGCTGGTCATAGCGGGCGTCACCGCCATTACGGTGCAGCAATGGTCACCCTATTCGAGCACGCGCGTCGGTGGGGCGTTCTCGATGACGGAGATGACCGGCGACCCGGTCACCGAAAAGACCATGCTCGGAAAGCCGACCGCCATGTTCTTCGGCTACACGTATTGCCCCGATGTCTGCCCCACGACGTTGCTGACACTCACCAACGTCATGCAGCGAATGGGAGCTGACGCCAATCGGCTCAATGTGGTGTTCGTGACGGTGGATCCTCAGCGCGACACGGCCGAGCAGATGAAACTCTATCTGTCGTCCTTCGATCCACGCATTCGTGGCTTCATCGGCACCGAACAGCAGCTCGCGTCCATGGCCAACCGCTACCACATTCCGTATCGGCGTGTACAAACCGAGGGTGGCGGCTACAGCATGGACCATTATGCTGGCGTGCTGCTGTTCGACAAGACGGGCCGGCTGGTCGGAGAACTGCCCTACGAGGAGCCCGAAACGAGTGTCTTCGCCAAGCTCGAGACTCTCGTGCGGCCCGACGCCTGCGTGAAAGGTGCACCGCCCCGCGTCGACCTCTGGAGCGGCGTCAGCATGAACGATGTGTGTGCCAGCTGAATCGCGGGCCGACCGGATCCGCGGGCCGTGAGCCCGGACGTTGCCCTCGCTGTTTGTCGGTTCGGGCATGATGCGGCCGCCCTTGCTCTCTGGGGCGTCTTTGCATTCCTCTGGGCGCTGGTGCCACAGCCTGTCGCGACCCCTGTGGTGGATCAGCTCGCCGGGTTCCGTGTCACATCGATCGCCATCACGGTCATCACGACGCTAGCGGCGTTACCGCTCCAAGCCGCCATGATCGGCAATGGCTGGCCGGATGCCATCGATGTCTCGACGCTTCGAGCCGTGCTGTTCGAGACGAGCGTCGGGACCGCTTGGATCGTACAGTGTCTCGCCGCGATGATGCTGGCTTTGACAGTGGTGCGACCAGCCGGCCTGCGCTGCGGCGCCACGGCGCTCGCGTCTGGGCTCGTGGTCGCGTCCATCGCGCTCAGCGGCCATGCGGCTATGCACGAAGGCGCTCTCGGTCTCGCGCATCGGCTGAACGACGTCACTCACCTGCTCGCCGGCGGCGCATGGGTTGGCGCACTGGTTGCACTGCGGCCGCTGCTGCGCGCCCTCGACGATCCAAAGCTGCGACAGGACGCGGGGCTCGCGCTGTGGCGGTTTTCGACCGCCGGGCATTGGGCGGTCGCACTTGTCATCGGCACCGGTGTCGCTAACACGGCGCTCGTCCTGCAACGATGGCCACTCGACTGGACCTCGCCTTATCAGGCCCTGTTATCGGCGAAAATCGGCCTGGTGCTGGTCATGACCACGATCGCCCTCGTCAATCGGTATGTCATCGTGCCCCGGATGGCCGCCTCACGACACAGCGCGATCGGCGCTTTGCAACGCGGCACACTGTTCGAGATCGCACTCGGTCTCATCGTCATCGCGCTCGTCAGCATCGTCGGGCTGCTCGAGCCGAGCTGAGATGAGCCGGTGTCGACCGGAGCCAGACCGTTCACGCTTGCGTCGGCGTGATCTGGTCGTAGCCGCTGGCGCGATACACGAGCGTCGACACGATCCAGCTTGCGATGAAAAGCCCGACGACGACGAAGCCGAAATTCGCAAAATTGTCGTTCAGATCGCCAATCAGCGCCCAAAAGCCGCCATCGAGCCCGAGCTTGTCGCCGATCAGCCCAAGTGCCTCGACGCCACCGATGAAAATCGCGACCACGACCGAGGCGGCCGTGATCGTGAGATTATACCAGAGCTTGCGGATCGGGTTCACGAAAGCCCAACCGTAGGCACCGGTCATCAGCACGCTATCGGTGGTGTCCATCAGCGACATGCCGGCGGTGAACAGCGCCGGAAACACCAGGATCGTCCAGAACGATTGCCCTTGCGCGGCCTGCGTCGCCGAAATGCCGAGCAGCCCGATTTCAGTCGCCGTATCGAAACCGAGCCCGAACAGAAAACCAATCGGATACATGTGCCACGAGCGCGAGACGAGCCGGAACATCGGACGGAAGATACGCGCCAAAACGCCGCGTCCGGCCAGGAGGCTGTCCATCTCCTCATCCAGAACGCGCTCGCCCCGCCGGGCTCTGGAAAACGCCGACCAGATGCCGCGAAGGATGAACAAGTTAGCCAGACCAATCACCAGCAGGAACGCCGCCGATATCGCGGTGCCGATCACGCCGCCGATGCCATGAAATTCTTCGAGCCGCCCCTGCATCGCCGTCGCGGTCGCGGCGATCGCGACGGAGGCGAGGACCACGATGGTCGAATGACCGAGCGAGAAGAAGAAGCCGACCGATAGCGGCGCCTTCCCGTCCTGCATCAGCTTGCGAACGACATTGTCGATGGCGGCAATGTGATCCGCATCGAAAGCGTGCCGCAAGCCGAACGTATAGGCCAGGAACGCCGTCGCGAGCAGCGCCGGGCGATCCGAGAAGGCGATCCAGGCCCAAACCCAGGCCGCGATATTGGCCGATATGAGCAGCGCATAGATCAAACCGGCTTTGGCGCGACCTTGCGGGCGATGGTCGTCGAACGGGTTCAGGAACACGGCCTCTCCTTCAGTTGCAAACCATCTTGCACGAGAGGCGGCGCCACGGCGACCTGCGATTGACGCATTGACAGCGCTTTTCGTCGCTGCGCGCCAGCGGTGTCCTCCTCGCTCTCAAAGGTTCCGACACCGGGTGGTCATGCGAGTGATTGCGGGACGGACATAGACATGCCGAGCGTCACCGGCCCGAGCGGGATGCGCCGCGCTTTCTGCACGATCGTCACTCGCAACAGGCGCTCGCTGCTCGCCTCAAGCCTGACTGCGAGACCCCCCCTCGACGCGTGCTCTTATGGCTGAACGTCGCGCATGTAGGCGGTCCGTGCGGTCACGGCGCTGTTCGTATAGTCGCTGAACACGCCGTCGAGGCCGAGCCGGAAGAAGGTCAGATATTCCCGTTGGGCGTCGCCAGCATAGGTCGCCGCGAGATATTTCTTCTCGTTGCGGAACGTGAAGGCGTGAACGAAGAGGCCGGCCTTGTGGGCATCGGCGATGACGCTCGTTGGGGCCTGCACCTCGGCCTGGGTGGTCGACGGCTTGAACGCGCTGCCGTCCGCATTCTTGTCTTTCCACGGCACGATCTTGAGCGGCAGGATCTGCGGCTTCCACGGCCCGATGCCATCCGCGTAGGTCTTGATCTCGGCCAACCCGTCCGGCGTCAGCATCGCATCGAACCAGCGCGGATCGCCCGCGACCGTCCAGTCGAAGGGGCGGCTGTCGGTGATCTCGTTGTAGACGACGCTGCCGGTCTTAAAGTCGGTGTCGTAGCCGTCGATCAACTGCACGACTTTCGTCTTCAAGCCATGCGCCACGAGATATTTCAAACTGCCGGGCTCGAAGCTCTGGACGAAGATCGGCGCGGTCTTGGAATTGAGGCCGTTCTGCTCGATGATCTTGATCATCGCATCCTCGAGCGGGTGGCTGCCCGGCTGGCCGCAGCCGTTAGCGATCGCCTGCTCGTCGTTCCAGGTCGGGTTCTTGCTCTCGGGGTAGGTCGAGATCACGCGCCCGGTCTGCAGGCTCTTTGCTTTGGCGATGTCGACGATCTCTTGGTAGGTCAGGATCGGGAACTTGCCATTATAGACGGTCGGCCGCTCGGACGCGGCGTCATAGGTCGTGCCGCCGAACCAGTCCTTGAGCTCCTTGACCGTGAAGTCGGTAATCGACCAATCACCCGTATGGTCTTCGCCATCCACCACCAGCGATTTCAGGACCGACTTCGGGTCGCGTGGGTCGGTCAGGTCGGTCAGATATTCGGCCGGGCCACTTGTGGCGGTTTGCGGCCATGCGACCTTGACCATCACGCCCGGAACGGTCCGCTTGCGCGCCATGACGTCGGGGTTGGACTTGGCCACCTCGGCCACGTTGGTGTTGTCGCTCAGCCAGGGATTATGCCGGGCCACGAGGACGCAATCCTTGGTGAGGTGCAAATCCTCCTCAAGCGCATCGGTGCCGAGATCGGACGCGAGTTCATACGAGGGCCGCGTCTCTTCCGGCATCAGGCCGGGAAGCCCGCGATGGCCGATCACCAACGGCGGCTTTCCATCGAGAGTCCGCAAAGTTTCGGCGGCTCTCGCGCCGACTGAAGACATGGTGATCGCGGCCATCATGGGGGCCACCAACCAGATCGGGCTCGTCTGTCGCATGAGTCATCCTCCGTCGGACCCGTTGCCTAGCAGCGGCGGATGAAGCTTGAATGACCCATCTCGGCGGCAAGCCAGCCAGAGGCTCCCTGAAAAGAGCGGCTGATGGGATGAGATCCCGCCGTCTACCTGACGACCGCGGCCGCGCAGCTTTAGGCCGACGCTCTCGGTCATTCGGCGCTTCAACGGCGGCAGGACGCAAGCTGCGGAACTCGGCGACACATGAGCCGTTGCGATCGAGAGGGTTTCGGTTCAGGCATCGGACCCGCGCAGATGGCGCGATCAGGAGGCTTCTCATGACCGATCCGAATGAGTGGCTGAAGCGGCTCATCACCGATGCACTTGCACGCACACCGGAGCCCGCCAACGACACGGGCGAGCCGGAGGAACCGGCGATGGAGCCCGCCGCGATGTCGCTGATGATCACGCGGCAGCAACGCACTCGCTTACGCGAGCTTGGCTGGACCGACGATCAGATCCGCGAGATGACGCCGGACGAAGCCCACCGGCACCTCGCCGTCTGACGCCAAGGCCGCTGACGAGGATCAGCTCGGATCGGTCACCGGCGTGCCGACCTCGACTCTTTGATTTTGACGTCCAGGCGTGACAGTGCCGTATCGCCGTGCGGTTCGAACCGATCGCGCGATTGCGCCAGTCACACGGCGGGAGCAGAATCCCGTTCCACAGACGAACCGCATGATGGGTCCGAAACTGACGGCCGACGGGGTCCCGACGAAGTAGAGGCCGCGCAGACTGGTCTCGAAACGGTTCGACAATGTGGGATAGCCATTGGTGCAGGCGACCGCCGCAACGATGTCGTGATCGAGAAAATCGAGCCGGGCGAGGTCGATGCGATAGCCCGTCGCGGCCACGATATGGTCGGCCTCGATCGAACGATCGACGCCATCGCTGCGGACCGTCACGCGCAGACGGCCCTGGACGACCTCGCAGCGGCTAACCGTGGCATTGAGGATCTGAGCGACATGCGCCTCGATCGTCTCGCGCACCGAAATCGTCGGAGACGGACCGAGATAGCGACGCACGACCATGGCTCGGAAGTCGGCCGGCATTTTGTGGAACACGAGCGCGCCCTTCCAGGCCAACACCTTGTTCCACCCCGGCCCGAGCGGCGTCATCGGCGCCTTGATCGCGTGAAACCAGCGCCGCTTCCCGTTGATCGGTGGAAACCGCAACGTCGCCCGTCGAGCCACGAGCGTCGCACGGGCGCCGGAGCGGTGCAGCGCAGCCGCGACATCGACTGCCGATGATCCGCCGCCCAACACGATGACGTCTTGTCCACGCAGATGCGTGAGATCCGCGGCCTCGCTGCTGTGGGTCATGAGGCTGGGCGGCAGCGTCGCGATCGCATCCGGCACCGAGCCGAAGCGGCGCAACCCCGTCGCGACGACGACCTGTTCGGCCTGCACGACCGAGCCGTCATCCAGAGTCAGCGTAAACCCGTCGGGCGCGCGCGCGAGGTTGCGGACGAACTGCGGCTCGAGATGCGGCACCAACTCGCGTTGGAACGCCTCGCCATAAGCTGTGAACAGTTCCACCGGCAACGGCATCTCGAGCGGATCATAAGCGAGACCCTGCCGCGCACAGAAAGCCTTCAGGGTCAGCCGCTCCTCCGGGTCGGACAGATCCGTGGCGGCGGGTGCGGATTTCAGGAACATCCCGGAGGGCATACCGGTCGACCAGGTCTCCATCGACCGCCCGAAGATGCGATGACCGATCCCCGCATGGTGGAGATGAGCCGAGATCGACAGCCCATAGGGGCCGGCCCCTATGATCGCGACGGGAATATGTTGCAGCATCGTGAGCCCCTTCGTCGTCTGAAACGAAATGTGTGAATGTCGACACGTGCGGCCCGCGCGGCCGGTTCGCAGATCAAAAATGTGCCCCATTGGCGGTCAGCGTCGGGCCAAACGCGCGCTGAAGGATCGTCAGCATCGTCGGAAAGGGATCGACCGCCAGATACCGCAACATGGCAAAGTCGTAGGTCGTCAGCCGCCAAGGCATGAAAAGATGCGCCGCGAGCGCACTATAGGTCATGACGGTCACGTCGCGCTTGTCTTTCGCGTCTTGCATGGAACCATTGTTAATCGCCAATCCTTCTTTGACAAAGTTGATGCCAATGATCGACGCAAAATGAATCCGATACCAGAAGCGCGGATTACACTCGATAAAATAGATTTCCCCGGCGGGGTCGCGCCTGATATCAAAACCAATGACACCATTATAGTTAAGATGACTGATGATCGATAAAGCGTTTTTATCAATTCGACTATCATTGATGAATGTCACACGACGCTCTGTCTTGATATACTGGATTGAACGGACGATGACGCCATTGTCGCAGAGGTAGAAGGCACAGATATCCTGACCCGGAATATAGCTTTGCGCCACCATCGGCGTGTGGTCGAAATGTGCAGGCAGATCTTCGATCCGGTTGATCTTGCTGATCCCGGCGCTCCCCCACAGAGACAGCGGTTTCAACATCAACGGGAAAATCAAATGACTGAGGCCGTTGGAAAATTGGAGTTCTTTCGGCGTCGCAACATGGCGCGTGGGCGGATGCGGCACCCCGAGTTCGACGCAGAATTCCGCGAAGCTCCATTTATTGTCGAGAAGGTCGAACACTTTGCTCGACGGCACGGGAAAATGCCGCGTCGTCAGCGAATCTCCATGAACCGACAGAAACCGCGTCGTCATCGGACAACTCGGCAAGATGCAGGAAATATCAAAATGCGCCGCAATCGCATTAATTTTTTGAACATCTTCAAACATAAAATCCGAAAACGACCCCTCGATCGGAATATATTTTTTACATGAGTTCGAGATTTTCAGATTTGCGGCATCAGACGTTCCGAGCACAAATATTTCATCTCCACTTGCGGCCGCGCATCGCATGACGCGATATGGCAGCCGGAAACTTTCCGCGAGCAGAAGAAGTCGACGTTTCTTGCTCATCTGGCAGCTCGGTGATCGCGAACGTTCATCATTTTGACCTACCACGCCTATACTTGGGGTCATCTTTATCTAAATTGTGATTTAATAATATTTTTGAGTAACGTATGTTCATTGACCGAGACACTCACAATTTGCGAGATCGCAAAGGAGTATCAATCAAATGAGGTATGGCCCGGCGCTCGTTCTTTCGGATTAAGCCGACGAGGGGCTTGACCGAGCACCAGAGGTTCGATCTGCTTCCGACGCACCCCAGAGCCTGGCGATCACGGCGCGCTCGTGAAGCTAGCCATATGGCGCGCGGCTTGGGGCCTTGGAGCCATCGCTGCGTGGCCGATATCTTGGTGTCGACGCATCGCAGTGTCGTTGGTAATCACAAGGTTATCCGATGGCCGCGAGAGACATAATGCGATCCTGACTGAAGTCCTCGCGGCTGACATCGACGCCGCGTGTTCTTACGTCGAGCGTGAAGACGCGCGGCCCCACGCTGATGGCACGAGCGGATCGGCTCATTGCTTGTTGTGTAGCCTTAATGCCGAGACTGTCCTTCCGACGATCGCGCTGTCAAGCCAAATGGCAGCGCCATCATCTGCGGAACCGCGCGCACGGGCAGCAGAAAACAAAATGCCGTCCCGTTGTCGCAAGCGTGTGCGTCGTCTCTTGTTACGAACCGGGATCACGTTCATGTTTGCGGAGTGGCGCAAGACGGGGTCGCCGCCGATGCAGGAGCCGGTCCGCATCACCGAGCGATCGGTCGTGGCAAACGGCAGTGGCACGTCATCCATCTCTCGTCTCGCACCGCTCGACGCGACGATCGAAGGCTGCAAATCGCGCCGCAAACGTCCAAGTCTTCGTCACTTAATTGTGCGATCGCTGGTCCATCATCGATTGAGTTTCACCTGCGCCACTCGAGGAAGAGTTTCATGCCGATCACGAGCATTGCCGATCTTATCGTCGCAACGCTGGAGGAAGCGGGCGTCAAACGTATTTTCGGGGTCGTGGGCGACAGCCTCAATGGGCTGACCGAAGCATTACGCCAACGCGGCACCATCGAGTGGGTGCATGTCCGTCACGAGGAGGTAGCGGCCTTCGCGGCCTCCGGCGAAGCGCAGATCACCGGCAATCTGGCGGTCTGCGCCGGCTCCTGCGGGCCTGGCAATCTGCATCTCATCAACGGCTTATTCGATGCCCATCGCAGCCGCACCCCGGTGCTCGCCATCGCGGCCCAGATTCCCTCGTCCGAGATCGGCGGCGGCTACTTTCAGGAGACGCATCCGCAAAACTTGTTTCGCGAATGCAGCCATTATTGTGAGCTGGTCTCGGATCCGCATCAGATGCCGTTCGTGCTCGAAAATGCCATTCGGTCCGCCGTTGGCCAACGCGGCGTCGGCGTGGTGGTGATCCCGGGCGACGTGGCGCTGAAGCCTGCCCCGAACAAGGCGATCTCGCCGCGCCGCAGCCTGATCCCCGCCGCTCCGATCGTGCAGCCACCCGCCGCCGACATCGCGGCGCTGGCCGAGTTACTGAACGGCGCCGAGCGCATCACCCTGTTTTGCGGGCGCGGCTGCGCCGGTGCCCACGGCTCATTGATGCGGCTCGCCGAAACATTGAAGAGCCCGATCGTCCACGCACTCGGCGGCAAGGACTATGTCGAATATGACAACCCCTATGATGTCGGCCTGACTGGTTTCATCGGCTTTTCGTCCGGCTATGCAGCCATGCATCGGTGCGAAGTGCTGCTAATGCTCGGCACCGATTTTCCCTATAAGCAGTTCCTGCCGACCGATGCCAAGATCGCGCAGGTCGATATCCGGCCGGAAAACCTCGGTCGTCGCGCCAAGCTCGAGCTTGGGCTCGTTGGCGACGTCGACGCGACCATCACGGCGTTGCTTCCGAGCTTGCAGGTCAAGACGGAGCGGCTTCACCTCGACGATGCGCTGACCCGCTACAAGAGCGCGCGTGAGGGGCTCGACGATCTCGCCAAAGGGACGCCGGGACGTAAGCCGATCCATCCGCAATATCTCGCGAAGGTGGTCAGCGATGCGGCGAGCGAGGATGCCGTGTTCACGTTCGATGTTGGCACCCCGACCATTTGGGCGGCGCGCTATCTTGCCATGAATGGCAAGCGGCGCCTGATCGGCTCGCTGGTGCATGGCTCGATGGCCAATGCCATGGCACAAGGCATCGGCATTCAGGCGGCCCAACCCGGACGGCAGGTGATCTCCCTGTCGGGCGACGGCGGTTTCACGATGCTGATGGGCGATCTCATCACCCTGACCCAGGCCAAGCTTCCGCTGAAGGTGGTGATCTTCAATAATGGCGTGCTCGGCTTCGTGGCGCTGGAGATGAAAGCGGCGGGTCTCGTCGATATCGGCGTCGATCTTCAGAACCCGGATTTCGCCGCCATGGCTCGCGCTATGGGCATCCACGCGATCCGGGTCGAGGATCCAGGCGACCTGCCCGACGCGATCCAGACGATTCTGGCGCACGACGGCCCGGCCCTGCTCGACGTCGTGACGGCGACGAACGAACTCTCGATGCCGCCGACCATCGGCCTCGACGAGGTCAAGGGTTTCAGCCTGTGGATGCTGCGTGCCGTGATGAGCGGGCGCGGCGATCAGGTCATCGACCTCGCCAAGACGAACCTGCTTCCGCGCTAAGCGGCCCGCACTCACCCAGGAGTATGACACATGCCAAGCATCACGACACAGGACGGAACGTCGATCTTCTACCGGGATCTCGGGGCCGGCCAACCGGTGGTGTTCAGCCACGGCTGGCCGCTGAGTTCGGACGCCTTTGAGGATCAGATGTTGTTCCTCGCGGACCACGGCTTCCGCTGCATCGCGCATGACCGCCGCGGTCATGGCCGCTCGAGCCAGCCTTGGATCGGCAACGATATGGACACCTATGCGTCCGATCTCGACGAACTCGTGACGCAGTTGGGCCTCACCGACGCGATCCATGTGGGCCATTCGACGGGCGGCGGCGAGGCGGCCCGCTACGTGGCCCGGCACGGAAAAGGGCGCGTTGCCAAACTTGTCCTGATCAGCGCCGTGCCTCCCATCATGGTCTCGACCGAAGCGTTTCCTGGCGGCTTGCCGCTCTCGGCCTTGGACGGCATCCGCGATGGCGTCGTGACGGACCGCTCGCAATTTTTCAAGGATCTCTCGGCGCCCTTCTATGGCGCCAATCGCGAGGGGTCCAAGGTCAGCCAGGGCTTGCGGGATTTCTTCTGGCTGCAAGGCATGATGGCCGGCATCAAGGCCGAATATGATTGCATCAAGGCCTTTTCGGAAACGGACCAGACTGATGACTTGAAGGCCATCGACGTCCCGACGCTGATCCTGCAGGGCGACGACGACCAGATCGTGCCGATGGAGCATGCGAGCAAGCTGCAAGCCAAATTGATCAAGGGGTCCACCCTGAAGATCTATCCCGGCGCCCCGCACGGCATGTGCTCGACCCACAAACACGAGGTCAACGCCGACATTCTGGCTTTCGCTAAAAGTTAACGTCAAAGCTTGCAGCAAGGCTCTATGAGTCTGCTGCCAGTGGCGTCACAGTATTGTCACCCATTATGCCGCACTTGAATGCAAATTGGTGCGGCACATAACAGCGTTTCGAACGTTAAGGGCGGCTCAAGTCGGCCGCCTTGACTTCGGAGCGCTTTGAATGACCGGCGCGCTGCTGTCTTCGACATGCAGCAGAAGGTTCAATGGGGATGTTATGGCTGATTCCACTCACGATATCGTTGACACCGCGATTGCGGCCGGCTCGTTCACGACCCTCGTTGCGGCCGTCCAGGCTGCCGGGCTCGTCGAGACCTTGAAGGGCGCTGGCCCCTTCACCGTTTTCGCACCCACCGATGATGCCTTCAAGGCCCTCCCGGCCGGCACCGTCGAGACGCTGATCAAGCCGGAGAACAAAGACCAGCTCGTCAAGATCCTGACGCTGCACGTCCTCCCCGGCAAGGTGATGGCGGCGGACGTGACCGGCAAGACCATGTCGCCGAAGTCGGTCGGCGGCGAAGAGCTTCACGTCGATGGGACCAATGGCGTAACCGTCAGCGGCGCCAAGGTCGTCTCGGCCGACATCGCCTGCTCGAACGGCGTGATTCACGTCATCGACAAGGTCATTCTGCCGAAGGGCTGATGCCACCGTCGATCCACTCGAACGAAAGGCGGGCGATTGCTCGCCTTTCACCCCATTAATGACTGCGGACACCCAAACGGAACGCAGATCGACAGCAGAGCCGGATTGACGCCGTGTGGCGTCCGCCCGATCATGATGCCTCAGGTCTTTCGACGATTCGGTCGTCGGTTCATGGGGTGATCATGTCAGCACCGACACCCTCTTCGGCGAGGTCCGTCATCGGGCCACTTGTACTGATCGCGGCCGTCGTGGCCGGGAGCGCGGCAGCTTTCGCCTTTACGGCCGGTTGGTTCTCACCGCAGCGACTGACCCCCGTAAAACTGGTGGACGCGCTGGCGCCTCCCGCCGGCCCTGCCCTCGGCCATCGTCGCAATCACGCCAAAGGCATCTGCTTCACGGGCGCCTTTGAGGCCAACGGCGCTGGATCGGCACTGTCGACCGCGCAGGTCTTCGCGTCCGGCCGTTCTCCCGTCGTCGGCCGCTTCAACCTCGGCACACCCGACCCGAAGGTCGTCGACGCCACGGTGCGGGTGCGCGGCATCAGTCTTCGCATCGTGCCGCCGGGCGGTCAGGAATGGCGCACCGCCATGATCGACCTGCCGTTCTTTCCGGTCGCGACGCCTCAAGCCTTCTACGAACTCCTGACGGCCTCTTCCAGCAAGGCCCCGGACGCGATGAAGAGCTTCGCAGCGGCTCATCCGGAGATCGGTGCCTTCGGCGCCTGGGCAGGCAGCGCGCCTTTCACGGCAAGCTACGCGGAAGAGCGCTACAACAGCCTGAACAGCTTTCTGTTCACCGATGCGTCCGGCACCGACCATGCCGTGCGCTGGTCCTTGCTTCCGGCGGCTCAACCAACCTTCCTGTCCGTCGCGGACCTGACGGCGCGCGGCCCTGACGTGCTCGAGCAGGACATCATCGATCGGGTCGGTAAAGGTCCGCAGACATGGACCATGACGGTCACGGCCGCCAATTCCGGGGACCCGACGGCCGATCCGAGCAAGGCTTGGCCAGACGATCGCAAGACCGTGCAGGTCGGAACCCTTACGGTCGATCATATCGAGCCCGAGGCGGACGGGCCATGCCGTGACATCAACTTCGACCCAACGGTTGTGCCGTCCGGCATCAAACTTTCGGACGATCCCTTCCCGTCTGCGCGATCGGCCGCCTATGCGGTGTCGTTCGACCGGCGCACGGCAGAAGCCAAGGATTACCCGCGCGTCGCGACGGAGGCAAAGCCATGACGGTGGACCGCACCCACTTCACGCCGCTCCAGCGCGGGCTGCATTGGCTGATGGCCCTCTGCATCCTCGCCATGCTGTTCATCGGTGTCGGCATGGTCTCGACTATCACGCAGAGCTACGTCACGCTCGTCTCGATCCATAAGCCGCTCGGCATCGCCATCTTGGTTCTGGCACTCATTCGCCTCGTCGTCCGGCTGCGCTATGGCGCGCCAGCGCTGCCGGCCGACCTGCCGATCCCGATGAAGCTCGCGGCCAAACTCTCGCATTACGCCTTCTACGCGCTGATGCTCGCCATGCCGTTGCTCGGCTGGGGCATGCTGTCGGCGGCCGCCTACCCGATCGTGATGTTCGGCGGCGTGACGCTGCCGCCGATCCTCCCCCAAAGCGATAGCTTGCATACGCTCCTGTGGAACGCGCATTTCTATCTCGCCTTCGCGTTTTTCGCTCTGATCCTGCTGCATGTCGCAGCGGCTCTGTTCCACGCGCTGATCCGGCGCGACGGCGTTTTCGAGGCCATGGCGCCGGTTCCGAGCCACGATCCGGATCTTGCGCCGGCCGAGTGATCGGCAGCGCCGATCACGGACGTGTGTCAGTGAGCCGAACCGATGCCGTTCAGCGCAGCAAGCGCGTCGTCAGGCAGCATCAAGGCCGCTGAAGCGAGATTGTCACGCAAATGCGCGGTTGAGGACGTGCCTGGGATGAGCAGAACGTTGGGGGCGCGCCGCAACAGCCAAGCCAGCGCGACCTGCATCGGCGTGGCGTGGAGGCGCGCCGCGACCTCGGACAAGGTCGCCGATTGCAGGGGACTGAACCCGCCTAAGGGGAAGAACGGAACATAGGCGATCCCATCCGCCGCAAGGGAGTCGAGCAGCGCATCGTCGGCGCGATGCGCGAGATTATACTGGTTTTGCACGCAGACGATCTCGGCGATCCCGCGCGCCTCACGAACCTGTGTCGCGGTCACGTTGCTCAGGCCGATCGCCCGCACCCGCCCCTGTCGCTGCAAATCGACCAGCACCTTCAGCGGTTCCGCGATCGACCCTTCCGCCGGGCCATGGGGGTCAATCATTATGCGGAGATTGACGACGTCGAGCACCTCCACCCCGAGATTTTGCAGATTGTCGTCGACGGCACGCACGAGATCGTCCGCCGCATAGGCCGGGAGCCATGATGCATCGTCGCCCCGCCGTGCCCCAACCTTCGTCACGATCACGAGATCGCTCGAATAGGGCGCCAGCGCCTCGCGGATGAGCCGGTTGGTGACGTGCGGCCCATAAAAGTCGCTGGTATCGATATGATCGACGCCAGCCGCGACGGCATCGCGGAGAACCGCGACCGCCGCCTCCGGGTCGCGAGGAGGCCCGAACACCTTGGGACCCGCGAGTTGCATCGCCCCATAGCCCATCCGCTTCACGGTGCGCTCGCCGAGATTGTAGGTACCAGCGCGATCGATCGTCTGCATGTGCGTCTCCTTCATTGACCAAAGCTAACCATGGCACGCCGGTTCGATAATCAGGCTGGATCAGGACGGGCTGTTCGGCTGAGCGAACAATCGATGCCGGAGGAACCGCCTCGATCCCCGGACAGGAGAACTTACGCGCTCCGGCGGAGGGTGATCCGCGTCAACTCGGATGGGCGACCCAACCGCAGGGCAAAACCGGCCCATAAAGCGGTGCCGTTATTCACGTAGAGCGTCATCCCGGCCACATCATAGCGGCCCGACACGAAACCACCATTCGGCTTGGCGAACAGCCTGTCGAGGCCAAGAATCATCCCGCCATGGGTATGGCCGGACAATTGTAATGCCACACCGCGCGCGGCGGCGGCCCCCGCGTTCTTTGGCTGGTGATCGAGCAGAACGATCGGTGCCCCGATCGGGACATGATCGAGGGCGGCCATCAAATTCGGTGCAGGATGACCCGTCTCAGACGCCGAACGATCTGTCACGCCGGCGATCACCAGTGAGCGGCCGTCCCGCTCGATGACCATATGGGCATTGGCCAAGGGCCGCATCCCCATCTCGGTGAAGTGCCGCATCCAGGCGTCATAGCCGAAGTAGTATTCGTGATTTCCGGGAATGAAATAGACCCCGTCCGGCGCATGCAGGGTCCGCAGCGGCTCCACGTCGTCGCGCCGCGCCGCGATGGTGCCGTCGATAAAGTCACCCGTCACCACGATCACGTCGACACCCAGCGTATTGGACCGTTCGACGACCGCGCGCGTCCAAGCTTGTGGGAACAACTTGCTGATATGGAGGTCCGTCAGCTGCAACAGTCTGTAACCGTCGAACTGCGGCGGCAAGTCGCGAAGTCCGATCTCGACATCCTTCAAAGGCGGCACGCGGCTCGCCTGAGCGACACCAATGGCCGCCAGAACGGCGGCGAGGGTCGCGATCCCGTAGCGGACGACGTCCGGCACGACAACGCTGCCTAACCACACAAGCATTGCGATCAGCGTCCCTGCATCGAGCGCCAGTTGGAACAAGGCGAGCAGCAGGATCGCGCCAGATGCCCAATTGAACAGGATGACGATCGGGCGGGGAAACTCAGGCGAAAAAACCGACCCCGACGAGAGCCGGCTCCACAGCAAATATTGGGACGCGACGAGCAGCAAAATGGTTGCGCCAGCTTTGACCAGGAGCGGAATGTGAAGGGGCCACAGAAACCGGCCGATCACTAGAAGGCTCGGCACGCTAAAGATGACGTGGAAAATCAAGATCTCTCCAATGGCGATGGACGGTCCTCGCGCCGCTGAGGTCGTGACGCGTCAACGTTTCATCCACGCTCCTTAGCATGGTGACGGCGTGCAGAGGCGATCACGCGGCTCGGATCCTGCCCAAATGGTAGTCCCATCGCAGAGCACGGTCATCTCGGGTCCCCCACGGCGTCATGGCGATCGCTTGTCTTCGCCGCACCACTGCCCGATGATGCGGGCAATCCCGAATGGGAATGCCACCAACAGGGAGGGTTCGGCGTGGATGTCGCGATCGCCTATAATCCGCTCCTCGTCCTGCTCTCGATCGCGATCGCGGTTCAGGCGAGTTATGTCGGACTGAGGCTGACGATCCAGGTCGCGGACGCAAAGGGTCTGCACAGACGTCTCTTGCTCGTCGGCGCGTCATTGTCACTCGCGATGGGCATTTGGGGCATGCATTTCGTCGGCATGCTCGCCATCGCGCTTCCGGTCGGCACCACCTATCAGGTGCTTCCGACGCTCATGTCTTTTCTGCTTTGTGTTCTCGTGGTCGGTTTCGCGATCGTTGGCGCGAGTCTCTGGCCAACGTCCTTTCGCACCTTGGCCTGCACGGCATCGGTGATGGGCGTCGGGATCGCGACGATGCACTACATCGGCATGATGGCGCTGCACGACAGCTTGCATATGGTGCATGATCACATGTTTGTCGCCGCGAGCCTCTTGGCCGCCGTGTTGGCGTCGGCGGCCGCGCTGTGGCTCGCCACGATGGCGTGGCGCAGGCCGTCGCTGATCGTCTGCGCGATCGTACTCGGGCTGGCCATTTCCAGCATGCACTACATCGCGATGGCCGGCACCACGATCCATCAGATGGGCCATATCGACAATCCGGGAGAGCCGAGCCTGTCATCGGGTCTCATGGCGATCGTGGTCGCTGTGGTGGCCTTCATCGTATCGGCCGGCTTCTTTCTCACGCTGGTTCCCGAACCGAGGGCCTTTGCGGTTCCGCCCAAAGCGGAGATGCACCCGCGTGCCGCCACAGCCCTGCCGGAAGCGACGGCGCAGGCCGACGCGACACCTCCTCCGTCGCAATCTCTCCCGCCTGCTGAACCGGAGCACGACCCCGATGCCGTGCCGGACCTTGGACCAAAGCAGATTCCCGTCGAGCGCGACGGCGCGCGGATCATGTTGCCACCGCATGATGTCTATGCGGTGCGCGCCAACGCGCATTATTGCTCGATTTATAACGGTCGCGAGGAGCTGTTCTGCTCACTGTCGATCAGCGACGTCGAGGCGTGCCTCGGCGGCACCCCTTTTGTACGGGTGCACCGCAGCCACATCGTCAATCTCGATCGGGTCGTCGCGGTCCGCAAGATTGCGGATGGTGGCTTTGCCGATTTATCCGGTCACCCCAAGCTTTCGATCCCGATCAGCCGCACCAAGATCAACGCGATCCGCGACTGCGTCACCAGCCGCCATCCCTCGGCAGCCGTCGCGCGCACGACGCTTTAGTAACTGAAATTGCTCGATAAACTACGCTGAATGGCTGCCGCATTTGGTGCGGATCGGCACGCGTTTCGTGCAAAAACCGTGCGACTCATGCCTTTGCGCTTGCTCCTCGGCATGCCCTCCACGACCCTGGTGTCAATGGCGGAAACAGCCAGCGTCGAGGAAACACGCGGAGGGGAATATATGATTCCCGGTCCTTTTGAATATCACCGCCCTCAGTCCATCAGCGAGGCGGTCGCGCTTCTCGCCAGTCTCGGCGATGACGCTTATCCCCTGGCTGGGGGCCACAGCATCATTCCCCTGATGAAGACCCGCCTGGCCGTGCCGGATCATCTCGTCGATCTCGGCGGGCTCGCGGATCTCAAATTCATTCGCCGCGAAATGGATCACGTCGTCGTCGGGGCCATGACGACGCAGCAGGATCTGATCGTCTCGGCCATGCTGAAAGATCTCATCCCGCTCGTCGGCGAGGCAGCCGCCACGATCGCCGATCCACAAATTCGTGCGATGGGAACACTGGGCGGCAACGTCGCCAACGGCGACCCAGGCAACGACATGCCGGCCCTCATGCAATGTCTCGGTGCCGATTACCTGCTGACCGGCCCCGACGGCGATCGCAGCGTCGCGGCTCGCGACTTCTATCACGATGCTTATGACACGGCGCGTTTGCCCGGCGAGATCGTCACGGCCATCCGGATTCCGATCCCACCAGCCGGCCATGGCTCCGCCTATGAGAAGCTCAAGCGCAAGGTCGGCGACTATGCGACGGCGGCAGCCGCCGTGGTGCTGACCCTCGAGGGTGGTGTCTGCAAGACCTGCTCGATCGGCCTCACCAATGTGGCCAGCACACCGCTTTGGGCTTTGGATGCGGCCACCGCTCTGATCGGCACGACGCTCGACAAAGCGGCGCTCGAGAAGGCGATCGAGGCCGCCGAGGCCATTACCAGCCCGGCGCATGATAGCCGAGGTCCCGTCGAATATCGAACCAAGATGGCCGGCGTCATGGTCCGGCGTGCCGTCGAGCGGGCCCACGCCCGCGCAGCGGCCTGAGCGGAGAGCGCGCCATGCCCAAGACACACGTGACGATGACGATCAACCGGCAGGACATCGAGGCGCTGGTCGAGCCGCGGACGCTGCTGATCCACTTCCTCCGCGAGAGCCAGCTGCTGACCGGCGCGCATATCGGCTGCGACACCAGCCATTGCGGCGCCTGCACGGTCGAGATGAATGGCCTCTCGGTGAAATCCTGTACGGTTTTTGCCGTGCAGGCGAATGGCGCCGAGATCACGACCATCGAGGGGATGGCCGGACAGGACGGCTCGCTGCACGTTCTGCAAGATGCCTTTCGCGAGATGCACGGGCTGCAATGCGGCTTCTGCACGCCCGGCATGATCATGCGGGCGCATCGCCTTCTGCAGGAAAACCCGGACCCGACCGAAGAGGAAATCCGGTGGGGGATCTCGGGCAATCTCTGCCGCTGCACGGGCTATCAGAACATCGTCAAGGCCATCCAATATGCCGCCGCCAAGATCAACGGCGTTAGCTTTCAAGAGGCCGCCGAATGAACGACATGACCCCCACACAGGCCGAGCGCGCCGAGAAACTCCAGGGGATGGGGTGCCGGCGCAAACGCGTCGAAGACGTTCGCTTCACGCAGGGCAGAGGCAGCTACGTCGACGATCTCAAACTGCCCCACATGGTCTTTGGCGATTTCGTCCGTTCGCCGCACGCGCATGCCCGTATCGTCAAGATCGATGCGAGCAAAGCGCTCGCGATGAAGGGCGTGCGCGCCGTGCTGACGGCCGCAGACCTGAAGCCGCTGAAGCTGCATTACATGCCGACGCTGGCGGGCGACGTCGCGGCCGTGCTGGCCGACGAAAAGGTGCTGTTCCAGAACCAGGAAGTCGCCTTCGTGGTGGCCGACGACCGCTACATCGCGGCGGATGCTGTCAACCTCGTCGAGGTTGAATATGAGGCTCTCCCGGTCCTGGTCGATCCGTTCAAGGCCATGGCGCCGGATGCGCCGGTCCTGCGCGAAGACATCATGCATAATCTCGTCGGCGCACACGGCGCTCGCAAGCACGTCAACCACGTCTTCAATTGGCAGATGGGCGACCAGGCCGCGACCGACGCCGTGTTCCAGCAAGCCGACGTGACCATCAAGGAGATGATTTCCTATCATCGCACCCACCCCTCGCCGTTGGAGACATGCCAGTGCGTCGCCTCGATGGACAAGATCAAGGGTGAATTGTCGCTGTGGGGCACGTTCCAAGCCCCCCACGTCGTCCGCACGGTCGTGTCGCTGTTGTCCGGCATCCCGGAGCACAAGGTGCATGTCATCGCGCCCGACATCGGCGGCGGCTTCGGCAATAAGGTCGGGGTCTATCCCGGCTATGTTTGCGCCATCGTGGCCTCGATCGTGCTCGGTATTCCGGTCAAGTGGGTCGAGGACCGGATGGAAAACCTGTCCTCGACATCCTTCGCCCGCGACTACCATATGACGACCGAGATCGCGGCCGCGCGAGACGGCAAGGTGCTGGCCTTGCGGGTTCACGTCCTGGCCGATCATGGCGCGTTCGATGCCTGCGCCGATCCGACAAAGTGGCCTGCGGGCTTCATGAACATCGTGACGGGATCCTACGATTTTCCAGTGGCCCATCTTGAAGTCGACGGGGTCTACACCAACAAGGCGCCAGGTGGCGTCGCCTATCGCTGCTCATTCCGTGTGACGGAAGCCGCCTATTGCATCGAGCGGGCCATGGATTGCCTCGCCCAGAAGCTCGCCATGGACCCGGCCGACCTTCGGCTGCGAAATTTCATCCAGCCCGAGCAGTTTCCCTACAATTCGGCGCTCGGTTGGGAATATGACAGCGGCAACTATCCCTTCGCCATGCAGAAGGCGATGGACGCGATCGACTATCGTGGACTAAGGGCCGAGCAGAAAGCCAAACAGGCCGCCTTCCAGCGCGGCGAGACGCGCGAACTGATGGGCATCGGCATCTCGTTCTTCACCGAGATCGTCGGCGCCGGCCCCTCGCGAAACTGCGACATTCTCGGGGTCGGCATGTTCGATTCCGCCGAGATCCGCATCCATCCGACCGGCAGCATCATTGCGCGCATGGGAACCAAGAGCCAGGGCCAGGGGCACGAGACGACCTATGCTCAGGTGATCGCCTCCGAACTCGGTATTCCGGCCGACGACATCATGATCGAGGAAGGCAACACCGATACGGCACCCTATGGGCTCGGGTCCTACGGGTCGCGCTCGACGCCGGTCGCCGGCGCCGCCACGGCACTCGCGGCCCGCAAGATCAAGGCGAAGGCGCAGATGATCGCGGCCCATCTGCTCGAAGTCTCCGATTACGACGTCGAGTGGAACATCGACCGTTTCGAAGTCAAGGGACTGCCCGAAAAATTCAAGACCATGAAAGAGATCGCCTGGGCTGCGTATAATAACGTGCCGGCCGGTATGGAGCCAGGGCTGGAGGCGGTGAACTACTACGATCCGCCAAACATGACCTATCCGTTCGGAGCTTACTTCTGTGTCATGGACATCGATGTCGACACTGGGGTCGCCAAGACGCGGCGCTTCTATGCGCTCGACGATTGCGGCACACGCATCAACCCGATGATCATCGAGGGGCAGGTGCATGGCGGGCTGACCGAAGCCTTCGCGATCGCGATGGGGCAGGAACTCAGCTACGATGAAACCGGCAACATCACCAACGCGTCGTTCATGGATTTCTTCATCCCAACGGCGGTCGAGACCCCGAAATGGGAGACCGACTTCACGGTCACGCCCTCGCCTCATCATCCGATCGGCGCGAAGGGCGTGGGCGAGAGCCCCAACGTCGGGGGCGTGCCGGCCTTCTCCAACGCGGTCAACGATGCTTATGCGTTCCTGAACGCAGGGCACATCCAGATGCCGCATGACAATTGGCGCCTGTGGACCGTCGGGGAACGGCTCGGCCTCCATGCGTGACGCCGCGGCGGAGGAGGCGCCTCCGCCGCACATATTCTCGCGAGCGATAGTCGAGTGACCTCCGTGCAAACCGCAACCGCCCCACGCGACCTAATCGCCGATCAATTGGCGCGACACGGCTATATTCCGGATCAGGATCTCGCCACGGCCTTGTGGCTAATGGACATGCTGAAGCGGCCGCTTTTGCTTGAAGGCGAAGCGGGCGTCGGCAAGACGGAAATCGGACGGGCCCTCGCGAGCCTGCACGACACCAAGCTGATCCGGCTGCAATGCTACGAGGGTCTCGACCAAAACGCAGCGCTCTATGAATGGAATTACCAGCGCCAGTTGCTCGCCATCAAGGCACGCGAAGGGGCCGAGGCCGACGGCGTCGAAGATCTGATTTTTTCGGAGCGCTATCTGCTCGAACGTCCCCTTCTGGCGGCGATCCGGCAGGTCAAGCCACCGGTCCTGCTGATCGACGAGATCGACCGGGCCGACGAGGAATTCGAGGCGTTCCTGCTGGAATTGCTCTCCGATTTCCAGGTTTCGATCCCGGAACTCGGCACGATCACGGCCACCTCAATTCCGCGCGTGGTGCTGACCTCGAACGGGACGCGCGAACTGTCCGATGCTTTGCGACGCCGGTGCCTCTATCACTATGTCGACTTTCCGGACGTCGACCGCGAGGCCCGCATTCTCGCGGCACGCCTGCCGGGGATCGATGCCAGGCTGGCGCAGCAGATCGCCAGTCTAGTCAATTCGATCCGCAAAGAGGATCTGAGGAAGGCGCCGGGCGTGGCAGAGACGCTCGACTGGGCTGCCGCTCTGATGGGCGTCGGCATCGCGCGACTGCAGGACGATCCCGCCTTCGTGCATGAGAGCATGATGTGCCTCCTCAAAACGGCCGAGGACAAGAGCCGCGTGACGCGCGAGGTCACGGACCGGCTGCTTGGCAAGGTGGCCTGAGCGATGGTGACCGCACAAAGGTTGGCAAGCGACGACCCCGGCCCCGCGATCCGCCATCGGCTGGCGGGCTTCGCGACCCTGTTGCGAAAGAACGGCTTCGCGATCGGCTTGGCGGAAACGCGGGACGCGCTACAGCTTCTTAGCATGGCTGCGGGGCAGGCATCATCCAGCGCGCGATCATCGCTTCGATCTCTCTTTTGCGGGAGGCGATCGGACTGGGATCGGTTCGACGAGCTGTTCGCGGCCCATTGGATGCAGCGGGGCCTGAAGAATGTGGTTCGTCCCCGACACGTTCCAAAGGCCGCGCCGGCGCTCTTCGGCCCGGAGGCGGAGCATGACGCGCCAGGCAACCAAGCCGGCCCCGCCGATCGGATCGAGCGCCTGCCCGACGATGACGGCGCCGAAACGATCGAGACCCGCTTACCGAAGCGCGATCAAGCATCCGCCGCCGAGGCGCTGGGCAAGAAAGACTTTCGCCACATCGTGGATGCCGACGAGTTGGCCGCGACCCATGCGCTGGCCGGACGTCTCGCGCGATCGATGCGAGCGCGCATCACTCGACGCTACAGGAGCAAGGCGCGGGGCAAGCGTCTCGATCTGCGGCGCACGATCCACCGCAGCATTGGCACGGGAGGGACACCGGTCCGGCTGATCCATCGCCGCCGCAAGCCGAAGCCCCTGCGGCTGGTGATCCTGCTCGATGTGTCGGGATCCATGTCGGTCTATGCCCCCGTTTTTGTGCGTTTCATGCATGGCGTACTGGGAGCGTTCCGGGAAGCCGAGACTTTCCTGTTTCACACCCGACTGATGCATGTGACGCCCGCACTGCGCGAAAAGGATGCCGGACGGGCGGTGGAGCGCCTGTCCCTGCTGGCGACGGGGGTCGGCGGCGGAACCGAGATCGGCGCCAGTCTCGCGGCATTCAACCGCTTTCATGCCCGTCGCGTGATCCATTCGCGAACCGCCATCATGATCATTTCGGACGGTTACGATACCGGCGAACCCGTGCGGCTCGCGTCCGAGATGGCCGCGCTTCGGCGGCGCTGCCGGCGCATCGCTTGGCTGAATCCGATGATCGGCTGGTGTGACTATGCCCCCGATGCCCGCGGCATGAAGGCGGCGCTGCCCTTCGTCGATCTCTTCGCGCCGGCCCATAACCTCGACAGCCTCCTGGCCATCGAGCCTTTCCTGGCGAGCCTTTAACGATGGCAGAGGACATCCTCGACCTCGTCAGTGCCATGAAGGCAAGGGGTGCGACCTTCGCGCTCGCGACCGTGGTCAGAACCGTATCGGTGACGGCCGCCAAGGCGGGCGCCAAAGCCGTGATCGAGGCGGATGGGTCGATCTCGGGCGGCTGGATCGGGGGTGGTTGCGCGCGGGGCGCCGTGATCCGGGCGGCGCGCGCCGCCCTCCAGGATGGAACGCCGCGTTTGGTCAGCATCCAGCCCAAGGATTTGCTGGATCATCAGCACATCGGCGCGGGCGAGGTTCGCGACGGGATCGAATTTTCCAGGAACATGTGCCCGAGCCAAGGCACGATGGACATTTTCATCGAACCGATCCTGCCACGCCCGAGCCTCGTCATCGTCGGCAGTTCGCCTGTCGGTGTGGCACTGGCAAATCTGGCGCGCCAAATCGGCTACGCCACCACGGTCTGCGCCCCGGCGGCCGAGCATGCCGCCTTTTCGGCGGCAGACTATTGGAACGACGGCTTCGCCCTGCCCGACGCTGCTGACGGGGCCCGCTTCGTCGTCATCTGCACGCAGGGCAAGGGAGATGCGGCGGCTCTCGCGGCAGCGGTGCAGGCACCGCCGTCGGCCTATTTAGCGTTCGTCGGCTCACGCCGGAAAGCCGACGCGCTGCGGATCGAACTCGCCGAGAAGCATGGCCTGCCGGCTGACCGCCTCGCCGCCTTCAAGGCTCCGGCTGGGCTTGATCTCGGTGCCATCACGCCAGACGAGATCGCCTTGTCGATCCTGGCCGAAATCACAATCACCCGGCGCCGCGGCCAGCGCGACGCTTAAACCAACTCAGCCGACAAGGGAGAGCGGTTCATGGATATGACAGGCAGCCAACGCATCGAGGCGTCTCGCGACGTGGTCTATGCGGCCCTCAATGATGTCGACATTCTGCGCCAGTGTATTCCAGGCTGCCAGACCATCGAGAAAATGCCGGACGGAGCTTTGAAAGCCACCGTCAAGCTGAAGATCGGCCCCATGTCGGTTCAGTTCGCCGGCGCCGTCACCCTCTCCGACCTCGATCCGCCGAATGGCTATACGATCAGCGGTGAAGGGTCGGGCGGTATTGCGGGCTTCGCGAAAGGGCGCGCCGCCGTCCGGCTCGACCCGGACGTCGATGCCACGCTGCTGCACTATGACGTCAAAGCCGAAATCGGTGGCAAGCTGGCGCAACTCGGGTCGCGACTGATCGACGGGACGGCCAAGAAGCTGGCCGCCGAATTTTTCGCCAAGCTCGGCGCGATCGTCGGCACCGAGACGACACCGGCTGCGCCAGCCGAGCCGGAACCGGAGCCGCAGAAAAAAGCCGGCTGGTTCAGCAAGGCCATCGGCACGGCTTCGGCTCTCGCAATTGCTGGGACTCTGCTGATACCAAGCTGCTGCCTGACGCACCACGCGATGCAGCAGCCCACGGCCTTCCCGATCTGTCACGCCGACGGCGGCATCGGGAGGACCATCGGCCTTTAGGGCCTTGCGGTGGGTCGTCGCAGCGCTCTCTCGCTGGGCATCATGGCCGAAAATTAGGCATTTTCGGTACCGATTGCCTGTTTCATCGCATTGACACATAAGCCGAGCGTGCAATGCTAGAGCACGAGAACGGCGCAGCCGGACTTCCTTCACATCGGCCTCATCGGCCTTGGGCAATCGCGCCCCATGACGTTATCCCTCAGGATCCGCGTCATGGGGCTTTTTTTTGGGTCGGCATGGACGTTCTCCGGCTTGGTCTTCTCTTTTCGACGGTGGGCGCCTATGGGGCGCTCAGCCGCGACTGCCGTGATGGGGCTGATCTCGCGGTCGCGCATCTGCGCGAGGACGGCGGCCTCCCGTTCGATCTCGTGCCGGTCTTCGGCGATCCGGCGGGCTCGGCGGATCGCTACGCCACCCTCGCAAGCGCAATGATGCGAAAAGGCTGTCGTCACATCGTCGGGACGATCACGTCGCAATCGCGCAAGGATGTCATTCCGGTCGTCGAGAAGCATGACGGACAACTCTGGTACGTCTGCCCCTACGAGGGGTTCGAAGCCAACGAGAATGTCATCTACACGGGCGCCTGTCCGAACCAGCATCTCGTCCCGCTGTTCGACTATCTGCTGCCTCGCTATGGCGCGCGGGTTTACTTGGCTGGCGCCAACTATGTCTGGGGCTGGGAAATGAACCGGCTTGCGCGCGAGATCGTCACGGAAGCGGGCGGCACCATCGTGGGCGAGCGCTGCCTCCCGATCGAGGAGACAGACGTCGGGCGATTGGTGGCCGATATCGAAGCTCGCCAACCCGATTTCATCCTGAGCAACCTGATCGGGCCTTCGAGCCAAGCGTTCCTGCGGGCGATGCACGACTTGGCCGCGCGTGATCCGCGCTTTGCGGCGCATCTGTGCCCGATCGTGAGTTGCGACCTGACCGAGTGTGAATTAGGCGACATCGGGATCGGCGTCGCCGACGGGCATCTCGCCGCCGCTTCGTATTTTCACAACGTCGACACAGCGGAAAACCGTGTCTTCAAGGCTCGTGTCGCGGCCCGTTATGGCGACGAGCGGCGGATCTCGAGCTTCTTCGCCACGAGCTATGCAACTGTTCGACTTTGCGTCGAGGCGATTCTCCGAAGCGGGTCGGACGATCCGCGCGCAGTGCGCGAGGCGCTGCGCTCCGTGACCTTCGCCAGCGCGCTGGGACCGCTCACGATCGATCCCGCGACCAATCACGCGGCTCTGCCCTTTCTCCTCGGCCGGATCGCGGGCCGCGGCTTCGATATCTTCCAGACCCGCCCGAGCCTCGCAGCCGACCCCTATCTGGTCGCACGCCGCTCGACGCCGCAGCCCTCTCGCCATGGCAAGCCGACATTGCGGATCGTGTCATGAGCCCAACACCCAATTTCACCGGCCAGCGGGTCGTCATCCTGCACCGGCCTGGCGGCACGACCGAGCGCCTGATCCGCCAACTCGCGATGCTCGGCATGCGGGTTGACGTCCAATGGGCTCCGTTGAGCCAAGCCGCACCGGCGCCCGATCTTGTGATGGTCGATGCGGACGCGGGTTGGAGCGAACTGTTTCCTTGGGCGCCCGGCCAAAACCCGATGCCTATGATCGCATTGCTGAGTTCGGAAGCGCCGGGCCGGATCGCCTGGGCCATTGATCAGGGCGCCCGGGCCATGATCGCCAAGCCGGTGATCGCCTCAGCCATTTTCCCCGCGCTGGTGATGGCGACGCGCTTTCATGCCGAAGCGATCGACACCGCGGCCAAGGTTGCGGACCTGCATGAGCGCATCCGCCTGCGTCCGCTGGTGTTGGCGGCCGTTCAATCGATCATGTCGATGCAAGGCTGCGACGAGGCGGCGGCCTACCGGTGCCTTCGCCAGGACGCGATGCGAAGCCGGCTGACGCTTGAACATGTCGCGGCCGCGATCCTCGCCGGCGGACGCTCACGCTCGGAGGCGTCATGAAACGCGTCCTCGTCGAACTGGTGCGTCGACCCGCCTCGCTGGTCGCCACCCTGGTGATCCTCTTCGTGGTGCTGACCGCCATCGCGGCGCCCTGGATCGCGCCCTTCTCGCCCGACGACCAACCCTTCGACGGCTTGTCGATCGATGGCGCTCCTCTGCCGCCGGGCGCGCATTACTGGCTCGGCACCGACACACTGGGCCGCGATCTCCTTTCGAGGCTGCTGTTCGGCGCCCGTACCTCGTTGGTGATCGGCCTCGTGGCCAACGGGGTGGCGGTCGCGATCGGCATGATGGTCGGGATCGTCGCGGGCTATCGCGGCGGTGTCGTCGGCGGCATCCTGATGCGCTTCACCGACCTGATGATGGCGTTTCCGGCGCTCCTGCTCGCCATCGTGCTGGCGGCTCTACTTCGGCCGAGCCTGTGGATCGTCGCATTGGTGATTGCACTCGTGAACTGGGTTCAGGTCGCGCGCGTGGTCTACACGGAAACACGCGGGCTTGCCGAACGCGACTTCATCCTGGCCGAACGGTCGCTCGGGGCCGGATCGGCACGCATTCTGTTTCGGCATATCGCGCCCCATCTGATGCCGACCGCGATCGTCTACGGCACGCTCGGCATCGCCACCACGGTGCTGCTGGAGGCGACCCTCAGCTTCCTCGGCGTCGGCGTACAGCCGCCGCAGCCCTCGTGGGGCAATATCATTTTCGAAAGCCAGAGCTACTTCCAGAGCGCACCCTGGCTCGTCTTCATTCCGGGCGCCATCATCCTGGCGACGGCGCTCTCGTTCAACCTCGTCGGCGATGCCTTGCGCGATCTCCTCGATCCGACGCAGCGGGGACGCGGCTGATGGCTCTGCTCCTGGCGCAACGGATGATGCAGGCGGTCGCGATCCTGTTCGGGGTCGCGCTCGTCACGTTTCTGTTGCTGCATTTTCTGCCGGCTGATCCGGCGGCCCTGATCGCTGGACGCAGCGCCAGCGCGCAGATGATCGCCAATGTCCGCCACCAACTGGGGCTGGATCTGCCGATCGTTCAGCAATTCTGGCATTATCTGAAGGGGTTGCTGCGCGGCGACCTCGGGCGCTCTTACATCCAGCGCAGTGAGGTCGCGACCCTCATCGCCTCCCGCATCCCCGCCACGCTGGTCTTGATGGTCACGGGCATCCTGGTCGAGGTCTCGCTCGGTTTGCTGTTCGGGACCCTCGCGGCGCTGAAACGCAACGGGATTGCGGATCGCCTTGTGATGACGCTCGCGTTCGTCGGCGTGTCGTCCCCGCAATTCGTGGTGGCGCTGCTGCTGCTTTACGTCTTCGCCGCCACCCTCGGCTGGTTCCCGATGAGCGGCTACGGCACGCCGGCCCATGTGGTGCTTCCGGCCCTCACGCTCGGCCTGCTTGGCGCCGGTTGGTATGCCCGCATGGTGCGATCCGCCATGATCGACGTGCTGAACCAGGATTATGTGCGAACCGCGCGGGCCAAGGGACTGTCGCAGTCTCGCGTGATCCTACGCCACGCTTTGCCCAACGCCTTGTTGCCGGTCGTCGCCATGATCGGCATCGACATTGGCCAGTTCATGGGCGGTGTCGTGGTGGTCGAAGCCGTTTACGGCTGGCCGGGCATCGGCCAGCTCGCATGGCAAGCCGTGCAGCAGGTCGATGTCCCCATCATCATGGGCGTCACCCTCGTCTCGTCCCTCGCCATCGTGATCGGCAATCTTCTCGCCGACTCTCTGGCTCCCGTGCTCGATCCGCGCATTCGCGGCCGATAGTTCTCAACCCCCTGGAGATGTCGATGACAATGACCTGGTTGAAGACCACCACCGCCGCGCTGGCGCTGACGACGGCGATGGCGGTGCTGCCTGCCAAGGCTGCGGACGTGCCGGTGCAAGGCGGCACCATCATCGTGACCTACAAAGACGACATGGCCACGCTCGACCCGGCCATCGGCTACGATTGGCAGAATTGGTCGATGATCAACGGGCTGTTTTCGCGTCTCGTCGACTATAAATTCGGCACCACCGAGATCGTGCCCTCGCTCGCCGAAAGCTTCACCATCTCGCCGGACGGTCTTGTCTATACGTTCAAGCTGAACCCCAAGGCCAAGTTCACCAACGGCCGCAAGGTCGTGGCCGCCGACATCAAATATTCGATCGAGCGGGCCGTGAACCCCAAGACACAGGGTCCGGGCGGCGGCTTTTATCATTCGATCGTCGGCGCCGATAAGATGACCGATGGATCTGCGACGACGATCTCGGGCATCGAGACGCCGGATGATGCAACGGTCAAGTTCACCCTGGCGCAGGCCGACGCGACCTTCCTGAACGTGCTCGCGCTCAACTTCTCGTCCGCCGTGCCGAAAGAAGTGGTGGAGCAGGACGGCGCCGATTTCGGCAAGAAGCCGGTGGGATCGGGTGCATTCTTGCTGAAGGAATGGGTCTCGGGCCAGCGGCTCGTCTTTGCCCGGAATATGGACTACTTCCGTGAGCGGCCCAATCTCGATGGCTTCACGGTCGAGATCGGCCAAGAGCCCCTGGTCGCCATCCTGCGCTTGCAGAAGGGCGAAGTGGATATTGCAGGCGATGGTATCCCGCCTGCAAAATACCTCGAGATGAAGAAGTCCCCCGATGCCGCCGACATGATCGTCGATCGCGCGCAGTTCGAGACGAGCTACATCACGATCAACACCACGAAGAAGCCGTTCGACGATGTGCGTGTTCGCCAGGCGCTGAACATGGCGATCAACAAGGACCGCATCATCCGCATCATCAATGGCCGCGCGACGCCGGCCTCCCAAGTGCTGCCGCCACTGATGCCGGGCTACGACGAGGCCTACAAGGGATACCCGTTCGATATCGTCAAGGCCAAGCAATTGCTGGCCGAGGCCGGACTGAAGGACGGCTTCTCGACCGAACTCTGGGCCATGAACACCGACCCGAATCCGCGCATCGCGCAGGCGATCCAGCAGGATCTCGCCGCCATCGGGATCAAGGCCGAAATCAAGGCCTTGGCGCAGCCGCAGGTCATCGCGGCCGGCGGCAACAAGGACCAATCCGCGTTGACCTGGTCGGGCGGCATGGGGTGGATCGCTGACTTCCCCGACGCTTCCGATTTCTATGGGCCGATCCTCGGCTGCGGCGGCGCGGTCACCGGCGGGTGGAACTGGTCCTGGTATTGCGACAAGACGTTCGAGGATCGTGCGACGAAGGCGGATGCCATGTCGGACCCCAAGCAGCGGGATGAGCGGAGCAAGGTCTGGGCGCAGATCTTCACCGACATTCAGACGCAGGCCGCTCCATGGGTGCCGGTGTTCAACGAGCGTCGCGTCGTGGCAAAGTCCAAGCGCATGGGCGGACCCGACGAGATCTACATCGATCCGACGCGCGTGATCGACTACGAAGCGATCTACGCCAAAAACTAGCGGCCGCCGACGTCGGCTTCCCTCGATCCGGCGTTCCTTCCCCCGCCCCGACGACCGGGCGGCGGGAAGGACCGCAGTCGTCCGTCCCTCTTCGACAAGGACACGCGCCGATGTGCGTTGCGTGCAATTATACGATCCATCGTGACCGCCATAATTTCGGCTGGAGCCGCGACATCGAACCGGTTCTCGTCTGTCAGCCCGGAGAGACGATCCACTTCGAATGTCTCGACGCCGCGAACGGGCATTTCAGTCGCGACTCCAAGGCAGCCGACGTTCAGACGCTCGATTTCAGCAAGGTCAATCCGGTGACCGGGCCAGTCTATGTGGAGGGAGCAGCGCCGGGCGACGCCCTGAAGATCACGTTCCGCAAGTTCATTCCCTCGGGGCTGGGCTGGACCGCAAACATCCCCGGCTTCGGCCTTCTGGCCGACCAATTCCCTGACCCGGCCTTGCATATGTGGTCCTACGATCCCGCCACGCTCGCGCCGGCTGCGTTCGGGCCGAAGGGGCGCGTGCCTCTGAAACCCTTCGCGGGCGAGATCGGCGTTGCGCCGGCCGAGCCCGGCCTCCACTCGGTCGTGCCGCCCCGTCGCGTCGGCGGCAACCTCGACATCCGGGATCTTGCGGCCGGAACAACGCTCTACCTTCCTGTCGAGGTCGAGGGAGCGTTGTTCTCGATCGGCGACACCCATGCGGCCCAGGGCGACGGCGAAGTCTGCGGCACCGCCATCGAAAGCCAGATGGATGTTGAACTCACGCTCGACCTCGTGAAAGGCGCCAACCTGAAGAGCCCGCGATTCACCACGGACGGCCCCGTGACGCGCCATCTCGACGGCGCTGGCTACGAGGCCACCACGGGCATCGGCCCGGACCTGATGACGGCGGCACGCGAGAGCGTGATGCGGATGATCGACCTGCTGGCGGCCGACCATGGTCTCGCTCCCATCGACGCCTATCTTCTGCTCTCGGTCTGCGGCGACCTCCGCATCTCCGAGATCGTCGACATGCCGAACTGGGTCGTCTCCTTCTACTTTCCGCGCATCGTCTTTTCGTGACCATGCCCTCAGCGCCGCCGCCGATCCTCTCCGTGACGGGCCTGTCGATCGACGCACGCACCCCACAAGGGCTTCGCCCGGTTCTGGACGACGTGAGCTTCAGCCTCGCGGCCGGGGAAACGCTGTGCCTCGCTGGCGAATCCGGCTCTGGCAAATCCCTGACGGCGCTGTCGATCATGGGCCTGCTATCGCCGTCGCTTCGCCAACGCGCCGGCTCCATCGTGCTCGCAGGCCGCGAACTCACGACGCTATCCGAGCGCGCGATGCGGCAGATCCGCGGCGGCGATGTCGCGATGATCTTTCAAGAACCGATGACGTCGCTCAACCCCGTCATGACGATCGGGGCGCAATTGAGCGAGGCGATCCGAACCCACGCGGCCGGCGATGAGACGAGCGTCGCGGCCCGTGCCCGCGCGATGCTCGACGCCGTTCACATCACCGATCCGGGGCGGCGGCTCACACAATTTCCGCATGAACTCTCAGGCGGCATGCGTCAGCGGGTCATGATCGCCATGGCGCTCTCCTGTCGCCCGAAAGTGCTGATCGCGGACGAGCCCACCACGGCGCTCGACGTGACGGTTCAGGCTCAGATCTTGACGCTGATGCGGGACCTGAAGGCCGAATTCGGCACCGCCATCGTTTTGATCACGCATGATATGGGGGTCGTGGCCGAAATGGCCGATCGCGTGGCGCTGCTGAAGAACGGACGGATGGTCGAGGACGGCACCGTTCACGACATTTTCGAACGTCCCCGTCACGACTACACCAAAAGCCTGCTGGCCGCCGTTCTGCGCCTCGGCAGCCGGGCCGGACAGGAGGGGCCCCCGCGTATCACCCACGCAGCACCGACGACGCTCGGCGCGGAGCCTGTGCTGTTCGTCCGCGACCTCACGGTGTCGTATGGCGGACGCGCGGGCTGGTTCGGGAAAGCCGCTCCGGTCGCGCCCGCCGTCAAGGCGGCCAGCTTTTCGGTTCGACCGGGGCAGACGCTGGGTCTCGTGGGCGAGAGCGGATCAGGCAAATCGACGACCGGCAAAGCTGTGCTCGGGCTCATCCCCTTCACCGGGGAGGTGGTGGTCGACGGCAAGGGGATTGCGGGTTTGTCGTCGCGCGACATGAAGCCTGTCCGCCGCAAGGCGCAGATGATCTTTCAGGACCCCTATGCCTCGCTCGATCCACGCATGTCGATCGGCGACGCCATCGCGGAGCCGCTGGTCATCCACGACCTTGGGACTGCGCGCGAGAGGCGCGACCACGTCGCGGCCCTCCTGAAACGCGTCCACCTCTCGCCCGATCACGCGACCCGCTTTCCACACGAATTCTCCGGCGGCCAGCGGCAGCGCATCTGCATCGCCCGCGCCCTTGCCTTGAAGCCAAACATCATCGTGGCCGATGAAAGCGTCTCGGCGCTCGACGTTTCGGTTCGGGGCCATGTGCTCGACCTGATGCTCGAATTGCAGGAGGAGTTAGGCCTCGCCTATCTCTTCATCTCCCATGATATGGCAGTCGTAGAGCGGATGAGCCACCAGGTGGCCGTGATGCGCTACGGCGAGATCGTGGAGCAAGGCGACCGGCGCGCGGTGTTCGAAAACCCGCACCACCCCTATACACAGGCCTTGCTTGACGCCGTTCCGCAGCCCACCCCTCGCTCGCGCGCAACGGTGGCGACACCGCCGGTCGCTCAGCGAGCCTAACCGGGCGTTCACGGCCCCAGGATGGCGAGATGGCGCGGCAAGGTGTTCATCGATCGAGAGCCATTCGCCGTGACGATCAGTTGATCCTCGAGATTGAACGCACCGATGCCGGTGACGTAGATCGGGATTTCAAATGCCAGAACCATATCGGGCTCGATCGGCACGTCGCAATCCGCCGCGATGAAGGGCCACTGCTCGGAAAAGAACGAGTGGCCGAGCCCGTGGCCGAAATGCCCGCGGCTGAAACCGACCAGACCGGCCTCTTCGAGGGCCTGCGTGGCGGCTTGATGCACCGTCGATAACAGAACACCAGGCTTGATGGTGGCCATACCGGCCGCGAAAGCGGCCTCGAGGGACAGATGGAGCTCAGTCTGATCGCTCGTTGCCTCGCCGAACACGTAGTTCCGTGACGTGTCGGACGAATAATTTGCGACGACGCAGCCGACGTCCGCCTTGATGATCGCGCCCCGCTCGACAGTGCCGCCCGGCCCCCACGGCTCGCGGCCAACCGCGATATAGTCCCAAGAGGGTGGCGCCGGTATCGCGCGCCGCCCGGCCTCGGCTTCGATGCCATGTCGGAAGAGAGCGTGGAGATCGGCGGCCGTATGGCCGGCCGTTATCCCGCCCGCCAACGAGATCAACCCAGCTTCGGCGAGTTCGACAGCCAGCGTCAGCCGTTCGATTTCGATCGCGGTCTTGACCATCCGGATGCGATCGAGAACCGGCGATCCATTACCGATCCGGGCGGTCGGCAAGGCATTCTGGAGCGCAGCCGCATCGCTTGCCGCAATGTAATCGAGATCGAAGCCGAGCCGTGCGCCGAACAGGCCGCGAGCTGCCAGAACCTCGGCCAAGGCCTGCAGGGCCAGACCAAGGTCGAAAGTCGCAGGCCGCGCGAAGCCAATCGGACGACCGGCCCGACGCCATGATTGAGCGATGCGATCTTGAATTGTTCCGTCTCCGCTCGCTCCGGTAAGGTCCGCATGTTCCATCCAGAGCGGATGCGACCGAACATCCGGAATCGCAGAGCGCGCGGCTGCGACGTAGAGGTCGCCGATGACGGCCCCGACCGACAAAGCGGGATCGGCGGGCAGCACCGCAAATCCCGCGCCGGCCCGACGAAACAAAGCCGGCACGCCCTGCGCCACACCGGTCACGTAAGCAAACCCCTCCGGTTCGGCGATCACGAGCGCATCGAAGCCCGCGCTGGCGATGAGGGTCGAGGCGCGCCTGCGATCGACGAGCGACATGGTCGGGACATCTCCAGAGGCGGTGTCGAAGCGCAAGACACACGCGACGCGCGGATGTCAGGGGTCATCGGCCAAACTCTACGGCTCGCGCGCGACATCGGCCAGAGGGACGCGCGCCGACGTCGATCCGCGCTTGTCGGGTTCATGACCCTGCTGGGAACCGCAAATCACGGCCGACGTGCGCTGCTTCTGCGCCAGCGCGGATTCGACGCACCCCAAGGTCTCGCCTTCTTCCACCCGGCTCATAGTTATCTCGATCCGACCAAGGTCGAGGGGAGCCTAAGTTAAGTTGCGGCTGGCGATAGGCGAGGACGTGTGAGTGCTTTTTAGTGGAATGACAGCTTTGGTCGAGTTGAACGACCTGAAGCGGATTGTGTCGGCTCATCGCGTAGGCTCGATCGCGACGCGGTTGTTTGAAGATGCTTGGGCGGGGCTCGAGTCCGGTCTTTCGCCGTCCGAGGTCACGTGGTGGATCACGGGGCGTGCATTGGCTGCGACGAGATTGGGCGATCTCGATCGAGTCGTCATCACCAAGGCTGGCGTGTCGTCCGCTGCAGCAAATGATATTCTTAAAACGGCGATCGACGAGGTTGTCCCCCCATTTGCAGATCATCTGCGGCAGCCTCTCCACGACAGTGCAGGCTTAGAGGTGTCGCTCGGCGCGTCGCGTCGCCTTTCCTTTGTCCAGCAACTCGCCCGGCAGCCGCGAGCCGGCATTACATGCCCCGGCAAGCCGCGCATCATCCTTGAGCCACCCGAAAATCATGCAGAACATTGCCTGATGGTCGCGGTTTATGGCGTGTTGCTGGCTCCGGTCTACGAGGCCGATCCGACACGCGTCTTCGTCGCTGGCCTGTCGCACCACCTCCACAATGCCGGTATGCCGGATTCCGGCTTCACCGGCGAAATGTTGCTCGGCCGCCATCTCGAGTCGCTCGTCGCGCATTACACGCAGGCGGCCCTCGGGCAACTGGTGTCGCCCTTGCGCGAGCAGGTCGACGACGCGCGCAAAATCCTGCCAAATGCCGACACGCCAGACGGCCGCGCATTTCATGCCGCCGATGTGTTGGACCGGGTGATCCAGACCACGCAATATACGCGTGCGGCCGCACTCACGCCGCAACAGATGCTCGGCGAGATGGAGCTGGTCCACGAGGGGCCGGTCAAGGCGTTCCAGGATGATGTGCTCCGCCAAGCGGGGCTTCTGTGACCGGCCCGCTTCGATCCCCCGTGACCGGCGCGCCGCTGATCGATGACGGCTCGGATCTGCTGCGCGATGCCGACGGGCGTCTCTGGCCTCGGCTCGACGGCATTCCGTACCTTCGTGTCGGACGCGACGATCTCGTCGCTGAGGCGGTCGACCGCCTCCAAAGCGGCGATCGAGACGGTGCGCTCGTCGTCCTGTTGGGTGATCAAGACGATTGGTGGACCGGCGCTCCCGCTGATTCCACCGCGGTCCGAAACCTTGTCGCCGATCGGTTGCGACTGTCGTTGCGGGACGCCATGGCGTGTCTCGCCTTCGGTCGGGTTGGAGATTACTTCGCGCATCGCTGGAGTGACCCGACCTATCTGGCCGGCCTTGCGTTGCTCGACGCGCATTGGAGACCGGCTCGATCAAGCTTCGAGCTTGCTTGCGGCATTGGGCACTACGGCCGCGAGTTGGCGAAGCGGGAGGTCGACTATACTGGTGGAGACGTGGTCTTCAGTAAGCTTTGGCTGGCACGACATTGGGTCTTGCCGCCGGCTGCTCGTTTGATCTGCTTCGACGCTTCGGCCCCCTGGCCGATTGCGGATGAGCACTACGACCTCGTCTTCTGCCACGACGCCTTCTACTTTCTCGATCCGAAACCGGCGATCCTGGCGCAGTTACGAGCTCTGGTCGGCCGAGACGGTCGCCTCGCGCTCAGCCATGTGCACAACAGCGGCGCCGCCAATTTCTCGTCGGGCCATGCCCTGTCGGCTGCAGAGATGGCCGACCTCTTCCCGCACGCCACCGTTTATGACGATGCCGAACTCACGCATGCCGTGGTCGAGGCGCGCGCGCCGCGGTCGGCCTCATGGGAGGCGCTCGGCTCGGTCGAGGCTTTTTCGGTCGAAGAGAGTGTTGACCTTTCAGAAGGCTCACGGCCGGCCGACTGCGGTCTTTCGATGCCGTTCGATAATGCCGCCTTCCGGTTGAACCCGCTCTATCGGCCGAGTGGGGACGACTATGCCATCGTTTGGCCTTCCGAACGCTACGCAGCCGAATATGCGCCGCGGGCCACCTATCCGAGCCTGATCTCACGCGATCGGACCCACGCGGCCGATGCGATACGCCGCCGTATTCTCGTCGACCTACCGGAGCGCTGGTGATGCGTCCGGTGCGCTGGGGCATCGCCGGTTTCGGCTGGGTCGCGACAGACTTCATGGCTCCAGCGATCGAGGCTGCAGGGGACCGGCTGGTCGCCGTGGCCGACCCCTCCTTAGCCGCACTGGCGGACGCAAGCCGCCGGGGCGCGCGGACCTACACGGACGTTTGCGCGCTCGCGTCCGACCCCGATGTCGAGGCCATCTATGTGGCGACCCCCAACCACTTGCATCGAGAGGCCGTGGAGGCCGCGGCCGCAAGTGGCAAAGCGGTGCTGTGCGAGAAGCCGATTGCCGCGACACTCGTCGATGCGGAAGCCGCCGTGGCGGCATGCCGGCACGCCGGCGTGCTCTACGGCACCGCCTTCGATCAGCGTCATCACCCGGCTCATCGCGCGCTGCGGGATGCGCTGGCGGCGGGACGCATTGGAACGCCGACGGCCATTCGGATCGTCTACGCGTGCTGGCTCGGTCCGACCTGGAGCGCCGGACGCGGCGGCGACAATTGGCGGATCGACGGGGCCAAGGCCGGCGGCGGGGCCATGATGGACCTCGCGCCGCATGGGCTCGATCTCGTCGACTTTCTGCTGGGTGAGCCGCTCGATACTATGGTGTCGATGCTGCAACGGCGTGTCCATGCCTATGCGGTCGATGATGGCGCGATGCTGGTCGGGCGGACCGGCTCGGGCGTTCTGGTCAGTCTTCACGTCGCCTATAATTGCCCGGATGCCCTGCCCCGCCGACGCCTCGAGGTCACGGGCAGCCACGGCATGATCGTGGCCGAGAATACGATGGGGCAGGACGCTGGCGGTACGCTCACCCTGACGGACGGCACAACAGGGCTGCCCGAAATCCTTCCGATCCTAGACCACGACCTATCCCCTTTTCTGGCCCAGGTTCGCCGTTTTGGCGACGCGGTGCGATCGGGACGATCTAACGAATTTTCCGGCGAACGCGACCTGCACACGATGCGGCTCCTCGCCGAAGCCTACCGTGGAGATATCCCGTCGTGACCGGCCTTCCCGAAGACCTTCCCGACGCTGCGCGGGCCTATATCGAAGGGCTCCCGCAAGGCCGCATTGTCGGGTTCCCGATGACGGGGCTCGATCGCACCGGCGTGCCGGCCTGGAAGGTTGCGTTGTTCCTGGACGATGGCGGCGCGCTTCCGGGCAACATGCCATCCGGATACGGCTATGGGACCACCGACGGCGACGCCATCGTCGGCGCTTTGGCCGAAATCGCCGAGGCGATCTGCCCGACGCTGCGCCTGATGAAAACGCCCTGGCGGCGCGGCAGCTATCGGACCCTCGTCGCCGAAGTCGGCCGTGATCGCATCGTCGACCCCCTGACGCTTTGCCTTCCGGCGGGAAGCCTTGTCGATTACGACACGTCTTTAGCCTGGACAGAAGCGGTGCGCGCGCGCAACGGCGAGCGCGTCCTGGTACCGCTCGACGTCGCCGCGACCGATTGGTTCGAGTTGCCGCCCGACTATGCGCCCTTCACGTCGCTGATCACCAACGGCCTGGGGGCCGGTCCCGACCTCGACTGGGCGGTCGGACATGGGTTGCTCGAATGTTTGCAGCGCGACGGGAACGGGCTGTTGTTTCGCGCGCTCGATCAGGGCGTGGTGTTGGATCTTGGCGACGATCTCGATCCCGAAACACGCGAGCTTCTCGCTCATATCGACCGATGCGGCATGACGGTGCTGCCGAAATTCGCGACTGACGAATTCGGGCTCGCTAACGTCTACGTGGTCGGCTTCGACCGCCCCGGCTACGGGCCGCGTGTCCCGATCATGCTGTCGGCCTGCGGCGAGGCCTGCGATCCCGATCGGAATCGCGCCCTTCGGAAGGCGCTGCTTGAATTCTGCTCGGCACGGGTCCGCAAAACCTATGGCCATGGGCCGATCGCCGAGGCGTTGAGCGTTGCACCGCAAGGCTACGTGCAGGCTTTCGTGAAACGCGCGCTTCCCAGCCTCGATCACGAGGAAAGTCGAGCCCTCAGTGAGATGATCGCCTGGTCCAAGGACGATGGATCGACCCTGCGACGCGCCCTCGACGCGACCGTATTCTCGATCCGCAGCCATAAACGCTTCGGCGATCTGCCGGCTGTGGCGCTGGCCGACACGCGCGAGCGCGGCGCCTGGGCCCGGCGGCAACTCGAGGCCGATGGCTTCGACGTTCTTTACATCGACGGTTCACCCCCCGGCGGCGGGTTCGCGGTCGCCAAGGTGATCGTCCCAGGGCTCGAGGTTGAAACCATGAGCTACAGCCGTATCGGCGAGCGCAACACCCGCAAGCTCATCGCGCGGGATAGCCCGCTGATCCGCTTTGGCGAGGAAAGCGCAACGCTGCGCCCGGTCCGGCTCAGCGAAGCAGCGTTCGAACGGCTGCGTCCGGAGACAGGCGGCCGCCAACCTTTGTTCGATATCGGCGAAGCCGAACGGATCGTCGGTCCCCTTTATCCGCTCTACCGAGAACCGGAAGCCCACCATGTTGCCCTGCGCCTGGGTCAACTGAAACATGAGGTCACGCCATGAGTTTGCGTTACGCCTACAACACCAATGGAACGGCGTGGCATCGTCTCGATGACGCGCTCTCGTTGCTTGCCGAGGCTGGCTACGACGGCGTCGCCCTCACGCTCGATCATCACCATTTCGATCCGCTCTCTCCCGATTGGGAGCGCAACGCGATGGCGTTGCGGAAGCGGCTCGACGCGCTCGGCTTCGGGGTCGTGATCGAGACAGGCGCTCATTTTCTGCTCGATCCCAAACAGAAGCATGAGCCGACCTTCGTTTCGGCGGCTCCTGATGGCCGTCTTCGCCGCCTCGACTTTCTCAAGCGCGCCGCCGACATCGGCGTGATTTTAGGAGCCGAGGTGCTGTCGTTTTGGTCCGGACGCCTCAAGCCTGGGGTCGATCGGCGCGACGCGACGGAGTGGCTGCACGAGGGGGTCGACGCGATCGTGGACTATGCCAAGCGGCAGGGCATCGTACCGGCGCTCGAACCCGAGCCCGAAATGTTCGTCTCGACCGTGGACGACTATGCCGACCTGATCCGGGCCGTTCCGGACGTTCGGCTCGCGCTTGATCTCGGCCATGTGCTGGTGACGGGCGAGCGGGAGCCCGACGAAGCCATTCGCGAATTTGGTCGCCACATCGCCGACGTGCATCTCGAGGATATGAAGCGGGGCGACCATGTTCATCTGGCGTTCGGCGATGGCGATATGGACGTGCCCGCCGCGCTGCGGGCGCTCCGCGATATTTCATTCGACGGTCTGGTCTGCGTCGAACTTTCACGCGACAGCTACCGGGCCGACCTGATGATCCCCGAAGCGCGGCAGGCGATTGCGGCCTATGAGCGTGAGTGTGTCGCGTGAGGATCTGCTTCGTCAGTCGACGGTACTTCCCGGCCATTTCCGGGATGAGCGTCTACGCCGTGAACCTCCTGCGCGAGTTGGTTCGCGCCGGTCACGACGTCACGATGATCAGCCAGTATCGCGGCGATACATTCGGCACGCGCGTCTATGGTGGAGGCCCCCCGCCTGCGGTGCCGGGTGTCGCGGTGATCGGGCTCGAACAGATCGGCGAGCAGACGAACGGCGATTTCGAGCGCGACATCGACACGATGATCGCAACCATCAAGGCGGCGCATGAACGCAAGCCGTTTGACCTTCTGCATGCTCAATATGGTTATCCGACCGGCTGGGCGACGCTGCTGGCGGCGCGTGATCTCGGCATTCCGGCGGTCGTCTCGATCCAGGGTGGAGATGGCCATTGGGTGGGCTCGTGTTGCGACACACACCGGCTTGCGATGCAGCGTGTGCTGGACGGGGCCGATGCGCTGCTCATCGGCGGTGAGAGCTTCGTCGAGGAAGTCAGCGACCGGCTCGGAACCGCTCGCGAGCGGTTCACCATCGTGCCTGGGGCAGTCGACACGGAACGCTTTCGCCCGGCCGATGAGGCCAAGGTCGGCGTGGCGCCCTTTCCAGTGAGGCTCCTCTATCACGGCCGGGTCGACCGGCGGAAAGGCGCGCTGGACTTTCTTGACGCCCTTGACGTGTTGCGGACCCGTGGTGTGGCGTTTCGGGCGACCGTGTCGGGAATCGGACCCGATCTCGACGCCTGCAAGGCCCGCGCGGCGGATCTCGCGTTCGATGCCCACACCGTTGGGTTCACGGGTTACGCGGCCTACGAGGCTGTGCCGGACATCTACCGGGAGCACGACATCTTTGTCTCGCCGACTTATGGCGAGGGCTTCTCCAACACGATCCTAGAAGCCATGGCGTCGGGCCTCGCAAACATGTCGTGTTTCGCGGTGGGTGTGAACGACTGTCTAAGGAACGGTGAAAATGGCCTGTTGGTCGAGCCCGGCGATATTGCGGGCCAGGCCGATGGGCTGCAACGCCTGATCGAAGACGCCGCCTTTCGTCGGCGCATCGCCGTCGCGGGTCTGACCGAATGCCGCCGCGACTATTCGTGGGAGACGGTCGGGCGGATGATCATGACGGTTTACGCTCGCGTCCTGAGGGCACCGGCGAGAGGCCGCGTCGATGCTCGTCTACCGATGACCGACTGCCGCTTCCGCGCCGAGCCGCATCTTCTGTGACCGCCGGCCATCCATGACCCGCACGGCTCTCGCGCTGTCCCCGCATCTCGACGATGCCGCATTCTCCTGCGGCGGCACGCTTGCGACGCTGGTGCGCGACGGCTGGCGCGTCCGTGTCGCGACGCTCTTCACCCGCTCGGTGCCGAACCCGCATGGCTTTGCGCTCGCCTGCCAACTCGATAAGGGGCTTGGGCCAGACGTCGATTACATGGCCCTGCGGCGCGCCGAGGATCTTGCAGCCATGCGGGCGCTCGGGGTGGCGGAGCCGATCCATGTCGAGTTGCCGGAAGCACCCCATCGCGGTTACGCGTCGGCCGACGCCCTGTTTCAATTGCCGCTCGCAACCGACACCATCGGGATCGATCTTCGTGCCGCGATCGAGAGACTCATGGTGGATCATGCGCCAGATCTCATCTTCGCGCCGCAGGCGATCGGCGGTCACGTCGATCATGTTCAACTGGTCAAAGCCCTCGACGATCTCGAGAGACCGGTTCTGTGGTGGCGCGACTTTCCTTATGTGGCACGGACCGGCAATCCGGCTGAGCCGTTCGCCCACAGGATGCATGTCATGCCCGAGCACAGCCTGCGGCTCGATGCGGACGCAGCGGCGGCCAAGGAGGCATCGTGCCTCGCTTACGCGACCCAGTTGGGCTTTCAATTCGGTGGCCCCGACGGCTTGCGGACGAAGCTTTCAGAGGGCATCTCCGCCGAAGGCTTCCGAGGGCAGGATCTGGCATGGAGCCTGATGCGCGACATGTCGGGGATCGGCAGAATAGCGGCGCCGGCCCGCTCCTAAGCGTCCGCGACGCCGAGATCGCCGAGCGGAACCGGAAAGGCATGCGGACGCGTGGCCAACATCGTGTCGATCAACGCCAGGGCTTCGCGACGCCCGCTGTTGGCGGCTTGCTCGAACGGCGTCCAGGTTTGGGTAAAGTCGAGAGCCGCGAAGACATCGCGATAGCGCCGCAACTCGCGTTGCGTGAGCGGAATGCCACGCACAAACGCCTTATGGGTCGAGATCTTGGTGGCGCGGCGCAAATCGCGAGGGTCGAGCTCGAATTTCAGGCAATCACCGCAGAACAGAATTTTCCGCGCGCGGTCGAACAGCACGGCATGGCCGTCGAAGTGTCCGGCCGTCAGATGCAGTTCCAGGCCCGGCAATGGCTCGAGCCGCTCGTCGAATGGCCAACTGACGCAGAGCGCGCCCGACCAAGCGAGATCGCCCGGATGCAGCGCGAGTTCAGGATCGAAGCGATCCTGCAATTGCCAGATCGCTCCATAGGAATGGGGATGCGACGCGGACAGAACCTGCACGCCGCCGAGTTGTGCGATGGCCGCGAGCGCCGCCTCGCTATAGACCGCACAGCCTTCGAAGGCGAGATTGCCGCCCGCTGTCTGGATCAGATAGCCGGACGAGCCGATCCCATCGACCGGATCGTTCCAGAAGCGCCAGACCCCCGGCTCGATCTCGGCCCAATGGCAGGGATACAGCTTGCGGGCTTCGGCGAGATCACGGAAATGCCAGCCGCGCTGCGGCATGACGTGTCGGGCATCAACGCACAGGGGGCATGACGTCGGACGCTCGAAATGCCGTTGCCAGAAGCCACAATTGTCACAAAAGAAGGCCGGTAGATCGAGGGCATCCTTGAACGGGAGATATCCTGGGCTCATCACATCCTGCCAAACTCTGCTGATCGACCCGATTTTGACAAATCGGGCTCGTGCGCTTCGCGATCAACCTCGTTGAGGCGCGACAGTTCCGCCAGGACGGAGTTCATGCGGCTGTCGACCGGGCGAGACCCAGCGGACCCTTCCCGACTAAACCGCGCCGTTCTTCTTTGACCAAAGCGATCTTCCGATCGATCGACGCGTTAGGCTGGTCGGCTGTGTATAAGAAGGCGGCTATGTCTCCCCTCGATCGCAAAACCACGGTCGAAACGGGTGGTCTATCGCGTGTTGCCACATCGCTTGAGCCAGCATGATTGCGTCATGCCGTCGTCGCCGGTAGATCAGGTCATCGCGATTTTTCAAGGGACGCGTCTTCGCAGATTTCGAACGCGCGTTCGACGACAGCTTCGCTGCGGTAGGACCCTATGACCGAACACACTTTCAAGCTCGACACGATCGCGGACGCGGTCTCGGCCGTGGGGCGCGGTGAACTCGTCGTCGTGGTGGATGACACCGATCGCGAGAATGAGGGCGATCTGATCATGGCGGCCGAAACCGCGACGCCTGAGCGGATGGCCTTCATGATCCGCCACACCAGCGGCATCATCTGCGCTCCCATGGCCGCCGAACGCGCCGAGCGTCTACAATTGCCGCCGATGGTGGCCAACAATCTCGATCCAATGCGGACCGCCTTCACGGTCAGCGTCGATGCGAAACGAGGGATGACGACCGGCATCTCGGCCATCGAGCGAACCAACACGGTGCGGGCGCTTGCGGGAGCCGGGGCGCAAGCCGGCGATTTCCTCAGACCCGGCCATGTCTTTCCGCTGATCGGCCGGGCCGGCGGCGTCCTCACGCGCTCGGGTCACACCGAAGCGGCGATCGATCTTGCCACGATGGCAGGGCTGTCTGATGTGGCGGTTCTGGCCGAGGTCGTGAACGACGACGGCACGGTGAAGCGCCTCGACGAACTGATCCGTTTCGCGCGGGAACATGGCTTGCGGATCGTTACGATCGAGGATTTGATCGCGGCCCGCGTTCAAAGTGAGAGTCTCGTTCAACGCTTGTCGACCGAACAGGCGGCGATCGACGGCCACGCCGTGACGGTCCATGCCTATGCGACAAAGCTCGACCCCTGGCAGCATATCGCGGTCGTCTTCGGCGACCTCAGCGGCGGCATGGACGTGCCGTGCCGCATCCATCGCGAGCAACCCGTGCGGGAATTGATCGAGCCGGGGTTCAATCAAATCGGCCGGGCGTTCGAGATCTTCCGACAAAGAGGCCGCGGCGTATTCATCGTTGTCCGCAATCCGGATGTCGCAACGGCCACGCCGCAGGCGGCGGTCAGCGCCGGCACTGGCGAACATCATCAAAGTGCCGAAGCAAGGAAAACGCGCTGGCGCGATATCGGTGTCGGCGCGCAAATCCTGCGCGACCTCGGTGTCAGGTCGATCGCCGTGCTGTCGGCGCATGAGCATAATTATATCGGTCTCGTCGGGCACGGGATTTCCGTGACGGACAAGATCGCGATTTGACCGTCGTCGCTCCGGCGAAACCGATGCTCGTGGGGACCAGGGGAAGCCTCGACCCTTGCCAAACTTGGCTCTCAGGAGGCGACATATGACGCTGCAGTCCCGTGCCCGTCGATGCATGAGGCTGTTGGCCGCGACCGTGTTGCTGCCACTGGCGATCTTGCTGCTGGGATGCTGGGAACAACAACGCGGCGTTGCCGACTGGCTCGATCTGCACAACGAGCAGCTCCGCCTGTCCGGTGTCGTCGCACAACTCGAAGCGCGGGCGCCCAAGAACGGCAAGATGGACTTCACCATGCAGTTTCGCCGCAACGGCCAACTGTATGGAGGGCCCCTTGCGCTGGACCAGGCGCATGAGGCCCTGAAAGAGGTCGCATCCCTCACCAAGGTCATGGACCTGCGGCGCATCTTGCCACCCGTTGTGATGGGGGCCTCGGCTTTTGTCGCCGCGCTGTCACTCCTGGTTCTCATCACCGGTGGGGCGCTCGGATGGCTCGGGCGGACGTCGCGCGAGATCCTCGTGCGCGGTTTCTCCCTTGTCCGAACGGTTTTACCGGCGATCCTTGCGACGCAGGTCGTGCTCGGGACGACGGCCTTCGTATCGGTCGTCGTCTTCGAGGCGGCAGCGCTTGCTCAACCCGGGATCGGTACAGGCGAGATCAAGCTGCTGGCCGTCGCATGCATCGCCGTTCTCGGCAGCATCTTTGTGGCGGGCAGCACCTTGGCCGGGTTACGACACGCGCTGGCGGCCTTCGAGCCCGACCCGCTTCCCATTTTGGGTCGGCTGGTCCCTCCGGCAGCGGCACCGGGCCTTTGGCGGCTCGTCGACGGGCTTGCCGAACGGCTCGGATCACTCAAACCCGATACCATCGTGGTTGGATTAACGGAGGGCTTCTTCGTCAGCGCCGGACCCAAGATCTTGCAACCCGGCGGCCACAAGCTCGCAGGCCGCACGCTTTATGTCCCCCTGCCGTACCTGACGCTGCTGCGGGGCGACGAGGTCGCGTCGATCATCGGGCATGAGCTCGCCCATTTCGCCGGGGGCGATACCGCCTACAGCCTGCGCTTTCTGCCGATCTATGCAGGCGTCGGCCGGTCCCTCGATGCGGTGGCGGCCGTCGGCGAGGGAAGCGGTTCGGCCTTCGGACTACTCAGTCCCGCCATGTGGCTCGGATTATTCGTGATGGATCGGTTCCATTATGCCGTGCGCCACTGGAGCCGAACCCGCGAATTTGCGGCCGATCGTGTCGGGGCCGGACCGACTTCGCCAGAGGCGGCCGCCCGCGCGCTGTTGCGGGTGGGTGCCGTCCGACCGCGCATCGTCGAAACGCTCGACGAAGCCACGGAGAACCGTGGGATGGGGGCGCCGAACATGGTGGCGGCTGTGCTCGATCACGCCATCGCACGCGGTCTCGACGATCCCGCCGCTCATCTCGAGGCCGAACAGACTCACCCGACCGATACCCACCCGACCACGCGCGATCGCCTTGCGGCACTGGGCTGTCCGCCCTCCCCCGAACGGCTCGACGCGGCAAGAGCGGCACCGCCCCGCGAGGCGCTCGGCAAGCTCGCGGCCTATTTCGACGACCCGGTCGGCCTCTGCCAGGCGGCGACGGCGGATTTCCTCGCGGCCGTGCGGCAGAATGACGATGCGCTCCAGGCCCATCTGGCCGCAACCGCCGCGAAGGTCGATGCTGACGATCGGGTGCTCACCGTCAACAAACGCCCACAAGGCTACGTCCTCTTGGTCTCCTGCGGCGTCATGATCGGCGTCTCGCTCATCCTGTTGGCGACGGGTGTACCCGGGCTTGGAGCAGGCGAGTTAAAGTTGGTGGCGGCGACGAGCGACACGCTCGGAGCGTTCTTGGCCGGCTTCGGCCTCTTCTGTCTCTGGCAAGGCGAGCGAACGTCGCTTGTTTTCGGGAGGGACGCGCTAAACGTTCCGGGCCTCGATCGACCGATCGCCTGGGACGACATCGCCGATTTGGACCTCGCTTGCGACTATAATCGCATGACCACCCGCCTTTTGCTGCGGCCTGGATCGCCGCTTCCTGAACGCATGAGACGGGCTCGCAACGTCAAGCTTGACCCCAAGCAGCGCATCGTGACGCTGAAGACCATTCTGCCCGGCAAGATGAAGCCGCAGGAGTTCGCTGATCTGCTTGGCCGCTACCAGCATGCTGCAGAAGCCCGGCGGCGTCTCGCGGCATTAAACGCTGCGCCGCACGTCTTGGCTGGCGACGCTTTACTGGTTTAGACCGTTGCCATGATGACGTCCCTCGATTCGACGCCCCTCCGGCTCCCACCGCCAGCTCGTGACTGGAAGCAAACGATCTGGGTCTTGCTCAGCAGTCTTATGTTTGGCGCGATGCTGGTTGCTGCCACCATCTATACAGCGCCCACGCTTGTGTCGGATTGGCAGGTGCGAGAGGCAGCACGCCCTGTGGCCGAGGCCGAGGTCACCGACGGCAAATGCAGTACCCAACTGATCGTCCACATCTGCAATGCGACCTTGTCGGTAGAGACACCGTCCGGCTCCGTGTCGCGACGCGTGAATTATATCTTCATGGGCGTTCACGTCGGCGAATATACGATCGACGTCTTGGCCGACCCCGCTAGGCCCGACCTTGTCACCACCGATTTGGCGCTCAATCAATTATGGAACCGTACGTTCACGTTGGCGGGCCTGATGGTGACACTAATCGGCGCCACGATGCTGCCACTGGCCGCGCTGATCCGCAATCGGCGGTCAGTCGCCAGTCACTTGTAAGAGGGCTGATGATGCTGCGACGATGGATCGACAAGCGCTTCGCTCTCGCCTTCATGATGGCTGCGGTGCCATCCGACGTCTGGGCTGACTGCGTCTGGTCCGACGTCGCGGTCGATGAGCCGCGTGTGGCCGTGGTCCGGTCGGAGACGCCGCGAACTCAATTTGTGCAGATCGACGCGCTGGTGCATGGCTGTCCGAGTGAAAAGCCGGAGTGCCAGCAGCGGGCCTTTCTTGTCGCGGGCGACGTGGTGCTGATTGGACCGACACAGGGCGCCTATACCTGTTCAGGATTTCTGGGCCGCCGGGGACCGTCGACCATCGCATGGCTGCCGACTGCCGCCCTGGCGCCGCTCCCCAGCGATCAGCAGTCACCCACCGATTGGGCGGGGCATTGGGTTGCGCCGGAGCAGACCATCACGATCGCGAACGGCAGCGCCGGTGCGCTGATCGTGACAGGTGACGCGACCTGGGGCGATACACCGGACCGGCGTCGACTTGGGTCCGTTCACACCGGCGAACTCGCCGGCACGATGCGAGCCGACAAGGGCGTGCTGGCCTTTGCGATGGGCGATGAAAACCACACGCTGCCCTTTGGTGCGGGCGACGAGTTCACATGCAACGTCCGCATGGTCCGGCGAGGACCTTACCTCGTCGTGCGTGACAACAAAGCCTGCGGCGGAGCCAACGTCAGCTTTTCTGGCTTTTACCGGAGAGACCAATAGGCAGGCGCCGATCGAAACCAAGGTCGCCACGCTGGCAAGGATTTAAGTCTCGCAACGGCTGATGGCCCTGCCCTTACGGAGCGCCGCGGTCGGTGATCGGCATGAGTGGCCGGAGCGGACTTGCTTCTGCCGTCGTGATGACGCCTGTGCCGAGCAAGATGGCGAAGAGCGCGGTCGGCAGTGCCCACAATTGCATGGGGATGCCCCAGAACGAATGCGCTTGCGCTGATGCATGAAAGGTCACGCCACGATTCCAGCGTAGTCCGAGCGCCGCAATCATCACAGCCGCCAACCCCATGGTGATCGCGACACCGCGGTCGATCTCGGGCCCATCGACCTTCCAAAGAACGATGATCGGAAGAAAGGCCGCAAGGGCGATCAAAAAGATGACCCAGCATCCTCGACCGCGCCAGACCACCAACATATCGTCTCTCCGTTCGACGGCCACGCCACTCATGGCGCGCGCAGCAATAGCTTGGTTGACGACGATACAAAAGTGGTTTGGGCCGACGATCGACCGCGACGATGTGAGCCTCAATATCGTGGAGCGAACGACAGGGGGCGCGGCAGCCGGCGCTTTCCGTCAGCCCTCGGAATGCTCTACAATCGAGCGCAGATTAGCGACAGAGGAGAGCAGTCGTGGATATCAAGCGCAGCGGCTCGACGGCATCCGCCAAGGGGCCGGCCGATTATTTCACCGGAACCGTCCGGATCGACGCTCCGTTCCAAGGCACTGAACCGGCGCGTGTCAGCGGCGCGACGGTGACTTTCGAACCTGGCGCGCGAACGGCGTGGCACACGCACCCGTTTGGACAAACGCTGCTCGTCGTCTCGGGGCTCGGCTGGGCCCAACGCGATGGTGGCTCGATCGAGGAGATCCGGCCCGGCGATATCGTCTGGTTTTCGCCCAGCGAGAAACATTGGCACGGCGCGACGCCAACGACAGCCATGACCCATGTGGCCATTGCGGAAAAGCGCGAGGGCAGCCCGGTGAGCTGGATGGAGAAGGTCACCGACGAGCAATATGGCCCTGGGCCCGCCGCGTCATAAGAAGATTTACGGCGTCTCCCAACGCTGGCTTTCGCCGGAGCGGAAGAGCGCGTCGATGACCCGCATATTGGCGATGCTGTCAGCCATCCCCCATTCGAGCGGACGTTGCTCGAGAACCGCGCGGCAAAAGGCATCGCCTTGCAGCGTATATTGGTTCGCGAGGGGGAGTTCGATCACCTCGATGTCCTTGCCGGTCACATCGCCTCCGTCATCGACGAACAAGCGGCTCGGTCGATCCGGCTGAGCGTTGAACGGAATCTCGATCTCGATCCGGCCCGTCGTGCCGAGGATCTGAACTCGCTGGTAAGGCACCGCCTGGGTCGCGCAGGTGAAGGTCAGATGTCGTGATCCGGGGAACGCCGCCAGAGCGCTCGCCATCCTGTCGACCCGCATCGCAGGATCGCGATCGAACAATCCGATGACGCGCTCGGGTTCGTCGCCGAAGACGAAACGAGCGGTGTTGATCGCGTAGCAACCGATGTCGTAAAGGCCACCCCCTCCAATGTCGGCCTGATTGCGGACGTTGCTCGGGTCGGTGAGGAAATAGGAAAACAGCGTGCTGATCGCGCGCGTTTCGCCGATGCGCCCGTTTGCGATCAGATCGCGCACCTTGAGCCATTGCGGATGATGGCGAACCATAAACGCCTCGGCTACGAGCCGGCCTGTACGGGCCGAAGCTTCGACCAGTTGCGTGGCTTCGTCAGCCGTCAAGGCGATCGGCTTTTCGCAAAGCACGTGCTTTCCGGCTTCGAGCGCCCGGAGCGTCCATGGAACGTGAAGGTGATTGGGGAGGGGATTGTAGATGGCGTCGATCGACGGATCGGCCAGCAACTCCTCGTAGCTGCCGTAGGCCTGCGGGATGCCGAGTCGCGCCGCGGCGGCTTGTGCTGTCGTCAGATGACGGGACGCAATGGCGCGGATCTCGCAAAGCTCGCCCTTCTGCATCGCAGGGATCACGGTCTCGACGCCGATCTTGGCCGTGCTCAACACGCCCCAGGCTAATGGTCGCGACATGCGTTCTTCCCCTGTTTCGGCTCTAACGGCCGGATGTGCCAAAGGTTCGGCGCAGGCCCAACGCGCAAGCACGGCGAGGATGCGGCTGTCATTCGCGATACGGCCTTGGACGGCCGTATCGCCGATCAGGTCGGGTCAGCGCAGCGAGGCGGTGAACCGTTGGATCTTCGCACAAGCCTCTTCCAACAATGCGTTGGAGGTGGCGTAAGAGATACGGAAGTTGGGGCCTGATCCGAAAGCGGCGCCATGCACCGCCGCGACCCCCTCGGCCTCGAGGAGTTCCGACACGAAATCCTCATCGTTCTCGATGCGCTTCCCAGAAGGCGCCGTTTTACCGATCGTGCCAGCGCAAGACGGGTAGACGTAGAACGCCCCTTCGGGCGAGGGACAGACGAGGTCCTTGGCCTGGTTGAGCATCGACACGACGAGATCGCGCCTCACCTCGAATGCGTTGCGACGCTCCGCGATGAAATGCTGCGGGCCGTTCAGCGCCTCGACCGAAGCCCATTGAGAAATCGTGCAGGCGCCCGACGTCTGCTGACCCTGGACCATGTCCATCGCCTTGATGAGCTTCTCCGGACCGGCCGCGTAGCCGATACGCCAGCCCGTCATCGCATAGGATTTCGACACGCCGTTCATCGTGAGCGTGCGATCCATCAGGTTCGGTTCGATCTGGGCGGGGGTCGTGAAGACGAAATCGCCGTAGACGAGGTGCTCGTACATGTCGTCGGTCAAGACCCAGACATCGGGGTAGCGCATCAACACGTCGGTGACGGCCTTGAGTTCGGCCTCCGTATAGGCCGCGCCGGACGGGTTCGACGGCGAGTTCAGCAGCACCCATTTGGTGCGCGGCGTGATGGCACGTTCGAGATCCTCGGCCTGCAGCTTGAAGCCATGGGCCATGGTGGTCTGCACCACGACCGGCGTGCCGCCTGTCAGCAACACCATGTCGGGATAGCTGACCCAATACGGCGCCGGGATCACGACTTCGTCGCCGGGGTTGAGCGTCGCCAGAAACGCGTTGAACAGCACCTGCTTACCGCCGGTGCAGACGATGGTCTGCGTCGGCTTGTAGTCAAGGCCGTTCTCGCGCTTGAACTTGGCCGCAATCGCCTCGCGCAGCGGTACGATGCCGGAAACCGGCGGATATTTCGTCTCGCCCCGCTGGATCGCCTCAATCGCAGCCTGCTTGATGTTGTCCGGCGTGTCGAAATCCGGCTCGCCGACCGACAGGCTGATGATATTACGCCCCTGCGCTTTCAGGTCGCGCGCCTTCTGCGTCACCGAAATGGTGGCGGATGGTTTGACGCGGGACAGGGTGTCGGCGATGAAGGCCATGGGAGCTTCCGAGGGTGGTGGAATTGACGCCGGACCATAGGTTCGTCATGCCGCCGTCGCAATAAAAAAGCCCGCACCAAGCATTCAAAGACGTGATGGGACCGATCAACTCGCCCTTGGGGCGTGTCATCGGACGACGAACCGGAAGACGAACCGACTTGTAGAAAGATCAATCGTGCGGCTCATGTTCAAGACCTTGATCGGCGTGATCGCACTCGCGGCACTGGTGGTGCTGGCTCTCGTTTGGGACTTGGCCTTTAATCAGCAGCATGTCCTCAAGGCCGTTCTCGGGCGCGACCGGGTCGTGCAAGCCTGTTCACCGGCGCTCGTGACCAAGCTGAAGGCAGCGGGTTTCGATCCGGTCGACCTCACCTTCGATGACCGACCAGATCTCGCCTTCTCGAGCCTGTTCGCACAGAATCTTCAGGGTCGGTTCACCTTCCTTGATGGAACTGCGGGTGGCCGGGTCGACGGCGTCGTCGCCTGCATCGCCACACAGGATATGGTGAGGGTCGATTTTCGGACCACGGTGCGGCCGGTTCGAGCCACCTGATCGCGTCGCTTCTCTGGACAACGTTGCGCCTGTGACGCATGAACCGCTCACCCAATCGAAGGCGGAGATTATGGAGCCCTTTACGGTCATCGAAGGCGGCGCCGCCTCCTTGAGCGCGACCACCACGATCATGCGTGATCTCGGAGCAGCGGCTCGCCTCGCCCAGCGCGCCCTTGCGCTTGCGACGGCAGAGCAAAAATCCAAGGCGCTGCTTGCCGCTGCCGCCGCGATACGCGCCAACGAGCCGGCCATCATGTTGGCCAATGCACGCGACATGACGGATGGCGAGCGGCGTGGCCTGACCTCCGCCTCGCTCGATCGTTTGAAGCTCGACGGCAAGCGGATCGAGGCCATGGCCCAAGCGCTCGCGGACATCGCGGCCCTTCCCGACCCTGTGGGCCGCATCCTCGCACGGTTCGACCGTCCGAATGGTCTCGTGATCGAGCGCGTCGCAACGCCGCTCGGCGTCATCGGCGTCATTTACGAGAGCCGCCCCAACGTCACGGCGGATGCGGGAGCGCTCTGTCTGAAATCCGGCAATGCAGCCATCTTGCGCGGGGGGTCGGAGAGTTTTCAATCGAGCCAGGCCATTCACGCTTGTCTCGTCGAGGGGTTGCGCGCCGCAGGTCTTCCGGAGGCAGCCATCAGTCTCGTGCCGACACGGGACCGGGATGCTGTCGGGGCGATGTTGTCGGGGCTCGATGGATCGATCGACGTGATCGTGCCGCGTGGCGGTCGGACGCTGGTCGAACGGGTCGAGCGCGAGGCGCGCGTGCCTGTCTTCGCTCACCTCGAAGGTCTTGTGCACGTTTATGTCGACCAAGCCGCCGACCTCGAACGCGCCAAGGCGATCGTGCTCAACTCGAAAATGCGGCGGACCGGGGTTTGCGGCGCGGCCGAAACCTTGTTGGTCGATCGCGCCGTCGCCGCGACACATCTCAAGCCATTGCTCGACATGCTGATCGACGCGGGCTGCGCGATCCGCGGCGATATCAAGACCTGCGCGATCGATCCGCGCGTCACGCCCGCCACCGAGCAGGATTGGCGGACCGAATATCAGGATGCGATCATCGCCTGCCGCGTCGTCGATGGGCTGGACGCCGCGATCGACCACATCGAAACCTATGGGTCCCATCACACCGATTGTATCGTCACCGAGGACCAGGGCGCGGCCGATAGGTTTCTGGCGCGGGTCGATTCCGCCATCGTGGTCCATAATGCGTCGACCCAATTCGCTGATGGCGGCGAGTTCGGATTTGGCGGCGAGATCGGGATCTCGACGGGCCGCATGCATGCGAGGGGACCGGTCGGCGTCGAACAATTGACGTCGTTCAACTATCGCATTCGCGGGAGCGGACAAACGCGCCCGTGAAACAAGGGCCCGCGCCGCGCTCGACAATCGGACCTCACCGACATTGGCGCTTTCCCGTGCTGCCCCTGACTGGGCGCGGGATGCGGATCGGCTTGTTCGGGGGATCGTTCAATCCGCCGCATGAGGGTCATCGCCTGGCGAGCCTCGCGGCTATGAAGCGGTTGGGGCTGCATCGGGTCTGGTGGATCGTCACGCCCGGCAACCCACTGAAGGTCGCCCAGGGTTTGCCCAGCCTCGAACGGCGCATCGCCGCCGCCAAGATCGTCGCGCACCACCCACGTATCGACGTCACGGGTTTCGAAGCCGCGATCGGCACGCGTTATTCGGTCCAGACCGTCGATTATCTGAAACGTCGTTGTCCTGGGACATCATTCGTGTGGATCATGGGGGCCGATATCCTCCCCGAGCTGCACCGTTGGAAACATTGGCGGGAGTTCGTCGCAAGCGTTCCGCTGGTGATCGTCGACAGGCCCGGCTCGACATTCAATGCCAAGCGCGGACGCGCCGCGACCGTGATGGCGAAAGGACGACTGCGCGAAAACGAGGCGCCGAGCCTTTCGGGCAAACGCCCACCGGCTTCGGTCTTCATCCATGGACCGCGATCGATGGCATCCTCGACCAGGCTTCGCGCCAACGGCCAGCGCGTCCCCGATTAAAGCGGAGCGGCTTGCGCTCTCGCTTGCCCGGCATCGTCGGTTTCCGCCCGTGCGGCGTAGCGCTTGGCCAGAGCCGCGCAGGCCATCAACTGCACCTGATGGAACAGCATGAGCGGCAGCACATAGAGCCCGACCAGATGCGGCTGGCTGGCGAAGAGAATGTTGGCCATCGGCAAGCCGCTCGCGAGGCTCTTCTTCGAGCCGCAGAACACGATGGCGATCTCATCGGCTTTCGAGAAGCCGAGCGCGCGGCTCGCCACTGTGGTGGCGACCAGCACGAGGACCAGCAGAACAAGGTTGGCGATCAGGAGAATGACGAGATCCTGCACGTCGATCTGATGCCACAACCCGCCCACGACGCCTTCACTGAACGCGGTATAGACGACGAGAAGGATCGAGCCGCGATCGACATAGCTGGTCAGGCTCTTGTGGCGGAGGATCCATGGCCCGATCCAGGTCCGCAGCAATTGCCCGAGCAAAAACGGCAGGAACAATTGCAACGCGATATCGCCGATCGCATCGGCCGAAAAGCCGCCCTGCGTGCCGAGCAGCAGGCCGACCAGCAAAGGCGTGACGACGACACCGACCAGGTTCGACACCGAGGCGCTACACAGCGCCGCCGCGACATTGCCGCGACCGATCGACGTGAAGGCGATCGAGGATTGAACGGTCGACGGGAGAGTCGATAAAAACAGGATACCGAGCGCCAGAGGCGCGCCGATAATCGGCCGCATCAGCGCGCTCATGCCGAGCCCGAGCACCGGGAAAAGCAGGAACGTGCTGAGAAAGACCGTGAGTTGCAGCCGCCAATGCGTGAGGCCCGCGACGACGGCCTCGCGCGACAGTCGCGCCCCGTAAATGAAGAACAACAGCGCGATCGCGAAGCTCGTGACTCGGGTCATGACCGGCGCCATGACGCCTTGGGCCGGAAGAATGGTGGCCAAGACCACCATGCCGACGATCGCGGCGATGTAGGGGTCGGGCGTGACGCGAGTGACCAAGGATCGAAATGTCATGACTGTCCGGTCGAAAGGGGGGACGGGGTTCGTGCTTCCTTTACGCCGAAGTCGGCGCTGCACAAGGTCGGCGTCAGACCGGTACACGCACCGTGGCGCGCAGGCCGCCCAGCGGGCTTTCGCCGAGCAACACCTCGCCGCCGTGGGAGCGCGCGATATCGCGCGCGATGGCGAGACCAAGACCGGTGCCGCCGTGATCCTGGTTACGGGCTTCGTCGAGCCGGTGGAACGGCCGGAACACCTCCTCGCGCTTGTCGGGCGCGATGCCCGGCCCATCATCGTCGACATGCACGGTCAGAAAGCGCTGATCACGCGAGGCCTCGATCTGGATCTGTGTGCCGTAGCGCAAGGCATTGCCGACCAGATTGGCGAGGCAGCGCTTGAAGGCATGCGGCCGAACGATCATCGTGGTTTCGCCATTGACCTCGATCTTGGTGGGTCGCCCCTGGCGTTCCGCCTCGGACTTCAACTCCTCGAGGAGTGCGCCGATATCGACCGCCGCCGAGACTTCGCCCGCATCGCCCCGCGCGAAAGCCAAATAGGCTTCCAACATGCGGCCCATCTCGTCGATATCCTTTTGCAAGGCCTCGCTGTCGGGCCCTTCCTCCATCAGCGCCAAGGACAATTTAAATCGAGTCAGAATGGTGCGGAGGTCGTGGCTGACCCCGTTCAACATCGTGGTCCGCTGCTCCAGCGTTCGCTCGATGCGGCGGCGCATCTCGATGAAGGCGTAACCCGCGCGCCGCACTTCGAGTGCGCCGCTCGGCCGATAGTCGATCAGGCGGCCCTTGCCGAGATTCTCGGCCGCTAGTGCCAGGCGGACGATCGGCCTGATCTGATTACGCAGAAATGCGATCGCGACTGCCAGAAGCACGGATGACGTTCCGAGCATCCACAAGATGAAGATATGGGCATTCGACGCATAGGCGGCACTGCGGCGCGCCAAAACCCTCAACACGGCGTCGCCGAGTTGGATGCGGATCTCCACCATACTGGATCGGCCGACCGTATCGATCCAGAACGGCAGGCCAATCTGCTTGCGGATCTCGTTCGACAGCGAATGGTCCAGCAAGGAGAAAAATGGCTTCGGCAGCGCGGTCGGAAGCGACTGTTTCGGCAGAAAGTCCACATCGAGCGCGAGGCGCTCGAAGGCGATCCGCTCGAGATTTGCAGTGCCATGATCGAGCGGAGTGGTTCGATAGAGATCGATCAGCGCCGCGATATCCTGCGTTAGAGCGGTGGATAAGCGGAACGTCACCGACTGCCAGTGCCGCTCCATGAAGAAATAGGCGATCACGCATTGCAAGATCACCATCGGCACAATGACGATCAGCAACGAACGGGAATAAAGCCGCTTCGGCAGGATGTCGGCCACCAGCCTCGCGCTCCTGTGCCACCACGTCCGCGGAGCCGGGAGCGAGGGCGGGAATTTGATGAAGCCGCGCCGACGCGCGTTATGGGTTGAGGAAAAGCCGATAGCCGATTCCTCGCACGGTTTGGAGATGGGCCGGATTGGCCGGGTCGACTTCAATTTTGCGCCTGAGCCGGTTCACCTGAACATCGATAGTCCGCTCGTTGGCGCCGACACCGGATCCGGCGAGATCTTCCCGCGAGACTGTGCCGCCGGCACTGCCGGCCAGCATCTGAAGCATTTCACGCTCCCGGTCGGTCAGGCGGATCACCTCCTCGCCCTGGCGTAATTCTCCCCGATCGATCGCAAAACTATACGGGCCGAAGCGGATATGGCGGTCCCGCTCGCGGTCTTCGACACCGCGCGGCGCGGCGCGGCGCAGGATCGAGGCGACCCGAAGCAGCAACTCACGATGATCGAACGGCTTGGTCAGGTAATCGTCGGCGCCTGCCTCGAGGCCGCGCACCCGATCTTCCGCCTCGGCGCGAGCCGTCAGCATCAGGATCGGGACCTGCGAGTCCCGTCGGATCTGGACCGCAAAATCGAAACCGTTCTGCCCCGGCATCATGGCATCCAGCACAATGAGGTCGAAGGCGAGATTTTTGAGATGCATGGCGGCCTCCGCCGCATCCTGCGCGAGCGTCACGCGATAGCCCTCCTTTCGAAGAAACCGCGACAGCAGCTCCCGGATTCGGCGATCGTCGTCGACCACGAGGAGATGTGCGGCATCATCGGCGGGAGAAGCGCCCAGCACATCGGCCGGTACGGTGGCGTCCATCACTCTACAGCCCTCGCCCGCTGCGCCGATGGCGCACCCCAGACCAGCCGCGTGACCTTGCTTCGCTCCGTCGGATCAACCATGCCAAGCAGAAAATCGGTCGCGGCGTCATGCGAGGACGGCGCTAACGTTTTCAGCGTCGACCGGAAGCGTTCGGACTGAAGACAGGCGAGTTCGAGCGCGAGTTGGCCACCCGCAACCGACGCGAAAAGCAGTCGGTGGCGCCGATCGCTGGCGCCTGACCGGACCTCGATGAAACCGACGTCCAGCAAATCCTTCATCACGCGATTGAGGCTCTGCTTTGTGATCTTCAGGATGTCGAGGAGCTCGGCGACCGTCAGGCCCGGCTGCCGATAGACGAAATGCAACACACGGTGATGTGCGCGGCCGAAGCCGTAAGTCTCGAGTAGCCGATCGGCATCACCGACAAAATCGCGATAGGCGAAGAACAACAGCTCGATCAGGTCGAACATGGGCGACGCAGCCCGAGCGCTAACGGTCGGATCCAGAGGCTCACTTGAGACCAGGGCGGTCGCTGAATCCATCGGCAGGTCGGCTCCGTTTATGTCAGCAGTATTGACTTAGTATCAGGCTATCGATAGTCCATGGCAAGGCCTTGGCGACACCAAGGCCGTCGTGAAGCGTCATTCTCACGACACGCGCCCGGCGATATTAGCCCGGCCGCAGTCTCAAAGCCATCATGGGAGCAATTTGATGTCCGTCCTTCCTTTCGACCAACGCGATGGGGTCATCTGGATGGACGGGAAGATCGTACCCTGGGCCGATGCCAAGCTGCACGTGCTGAGCCATGGATTGCACTATGGCGGTGCGGTGTTCGAAGGCGAACGTGCTTATAATGGGGTGATCTTTAAAAGCCGCCAGCACAGCGAGCGATTTAGGCAGTCCGCGGATTTGCTCGGCTTCGACATTCCGTTTTCGGTCGACGAGATCGAGTCCGCGAAGGCCGAGGTGATCCGTCGGAACGGCATCGCCGATGTCTATGTCCGCCCCGTCGCTTGGCGCGGAAGCGAGATGATGGCCGTGGCGGCCCAGAATGCGACCATCCATGTCGCGATCGCCACGTGGGAATGGCCGAGCATGTTCGATGTCGAGCAAAAGATGCAGGGCATCCGGCTCGACATGGCCGATTATCGTCGTCCCGATCCGATGACCGTTCCGGCTCATTCGAAGGCCGCGGGTCTTTACATGATCTGCACGATCTCGAAGCACCGGGCGGAGCGGAAGGGCTATGCCGACGCGCTCATGTTGGATTGGCAGGGGCGCGTGGCCGAATGCACCGGCGCCAACGTGTTTTTTGCAAAAGACGGCGCATTGCACACGCCGATCGCCGACTGTTTCCTCAACGGCATCACGCGGCAGACCGTGATCGAATTGGCGGAGCAGCACGGCATTGCGGTGTCGGAGCGGCGCATCATGCCCGAGGAATTGCCCGACTTCGACGAATGCTTCATCTGCGGCACGGGCGCCGAAGTGACACCCGTGTCCGAGATCGGCCCCTATCGATTCACGCCTGGGGATGTCTCACGCACCCTGCTTGAAGCCTATTCGGCGGAAGTCCGTCGTCCCCGTTAAGATCGTTCACAATCATATGACTAATCTGACCGCATGCTCAGCTATGCGGCCAGAATGCGCCCCCCACTCATTGACAATCGCCCGGTGCGTGGCTCTGATGCACCCAAGGCAGTCGCGCGTCCGGTGAGCAGTCGTGCCTCGGGAATGAGCAAATTGGGGGAGGCCGTTATGGATCTTGCGCATCACGCAGCGCTTCCGTCGAATACATCCGCTCCCATCCTGGAAATGCGTCACATTTCTAAGACGTTCCCCGGCGTCAAAGCGCTTTCGAACGTCGAGCTCACCCTGCATCAAGGCGAAATCCTGGCTTTGATGGGGGAGAATGGCGCCGGCAAATCGACGTTGATGAAGATTTTGTCGGGCGCCTACCAGGCCGACGCCGGCAGCGAAATTCGGATCAACGGTAAACCTGTGACGATCAATGGACCGTTGCAGGCCCGCGATGCGGGCATCTCGATCATCTACCAGGAATTAGCGCTCTCTCCGAACCTGTCGGTCGCGGAGAACATCTATCTCGGCCGAGAACCACGTCGTGGGGGCCTGATCGATCGGGCCAAGATGATGCGGGAGTCCTCCGGGGTTCTAAAACGCCTCGGGGCGACGTTCGAACCGCAGACGTTAGTTTCGCTGCTTTCGATCGCCGAACGGCAACTCGTCGAGATCGCCAGAGCGGTTCACGCGAATTCTCGCATTCTTGTCATGGACGAGCCGACGACGGCTCTGTCGTCTCGCGAAACGGATCGTCTCTTCGCGACCGTCCGCCAGTTGCGACAGGACGGCATGGCGATCATCTACATCTCGCATCGTATGGCCGAAGTGTATGAACTCTCCGATCGCGTCACCATCCTGCGGGACGGGACCTATGTCGGAACCATCGATCGCGCCGAGATGACCCCTGAGGTCGTCGTCAAGATGATGGTCGGTCGCGACATTTCCTCCTTTTATAAAAAGGATCATCGATTTCAGGCCACCGCCGAGCCCATCCTCGAGGTCAGCCATATCGGCGACGGCCGGCGCGTGCATGACGTCAGCTTCTCGCTGCATGCCGGGGAGGTGCTTGGCTTGGCGGGGCTCGTGGGGGCCGGCCGCACGGAACTCGCGCGCATCTTGTTTGGGGCAGATCCCCATACCACCGGCGACATTAAGCTGGCGGGCAAGCCGGTGACGATCCGATCGCCCCAAGATGCAATCGATGCGGGGCTGGTTTACCTCACCGAGGACCGGAAGGCCGAGGGCGTGCTTCTCGACATGTCGGTTCGTGACAACATCAATCTGATGATCTGCGGCAAGGATGCCAAAGCCGGGGTGTTGGACCTGAAACACGGAGCGGAGCGCGCCAAGGCGGCGATTGCCGCCATGACGATCCGGGTCGCGTCGGCGGATGTGAATGTCGGGTCGCTCTCGGGCGGCAATCAGCAGAAGGTGCTGCTGTCGCGGTTGCTCGAAACCAAACCAGTCGTGCTGATCCTCGACGAGCCGACCCGCGGCGTCGATGTCGGTGCGAAATCCGAAATCTACCGGATTATCGACGATCTCGCGAAGGCGGGCGCGGGCGTGCTGGTGATCTCGTCCGAACTTCCGGAAGTGGTGGGTATCGCCGATCGCGTTCTCGTCATGCGGGAAGGCCATCTCGAAGGGCAACTCGAGGGCGACCGCATCGATCAGGAGAACATCATCGCACTCGCGACCGCGGCTCAGTCGCCGTTGGCGCCACAGCCCGCACTTACGGCCTCCGCTCACTGATCTGGCTTTGCCGGACCACGATCACCCCACCACCGAGCGACCGTGGTCAGGCTGGTGGTCTTCTCTCTCACGATCCTGACAAGGGCCACGTCATGACTTCGGCGAAAACGATCGAGCCTTCACCTGCGCGACCGCCCGTCAAGGGTCAGCGCATGCAAGCCTTCTGGCGATCGGTCGGCATGCTGCCGATTCTGATCCTGATCTGCGTCATGTTCCAGTTTCTCAGCGGATGGTCCGAAACCGGCAACCTGTCGCAAGCCTTCCAAAGCGGCCGTTTCGCAACGGCCCTCAACCTGTCGACCGTCGCGCAACAAGCCGCCGTCAATACGGTTTTGGCGGCCGGCATGACCTTCGTGATCCTCACAGGCGGCATCGATTTGTCGGTTGGCTCGATCCTGGCCGTGGGAGCCATGGCGGCCCTCATCATCTCGAAAATCCCGGACTGGGGCATGCTCGGCATTCTCGCCGGCGTCCTCACTGGCCTCGTCTTCGGGCTCATCAACGGCACGTTGATCTCGGCCATGCGGCTGCCGCCCTTCATCGTCACGCTCGGATCGTTGACGGCCGTTCGCGGTGTCGCGCGACTGCTCGGCGACGACACCACAGTGTTCAATTCCGACCTGCCTTTCGCAGCGATCGGCAACGGCGGTTTCGTGATCCCGGGCACCGGCTATAACGTATCCTGGCTGGTCGTGATCGCCATCGTGGTGATCGCCATCTCCTGGTTTATCCTGCGACGCACCGTGCTGGGCGTGCACATTTACGCGGTCGGCGGCAATGCGGATGCGGCGCGCCTTGCGGGGATCAAGGTCTGGGCGGTTCTGCTCTTCGTCTATGGCGTCTCGGGCCTGTTGGCCGGTCTCGGCGGCGTGATGCAGGCGTCTCGTCTATATGCCGCCAACGGATTGCAGCTGGGCACCAGCTACGAACTCGATGCGATCGCAGCCGTCATCCTGGGCGGCACCAGCTTCGTCGGCGGTGTCGGCTCGATCGTCGGCACGTTGATCGGGGCGCTCATCATCGCGGTCCTGGCCAACGGTCTGATCCTCACGGGCGTCTCGGACGTCTGGCAGTTTATTATCAAGGGTTTGGTGATCATCGGAGCCGTCGCGCTTGACCGCTACCGGATGCAGGGGAATGCCCGCACCTGACCTTTCACGTCATCCGGGCCTAAAGCCCGGTCAAGCCGGCCGCGGGCCAACACGGGACCGGCTTTTCCGTCTCACAGGGAGTTTACAATGCTCAAGAAGATACTACTCGCCAGCGCGGCTTTGATGATCGCGTCGGGCGCAGCATCGGCCAAGGACTTGAAGTCGATCGGCATCTCGCTCGGTTCGCTCGGCAATCCGTTCTTCATCGCTCTGTCGAAGGGCGCCGAGGCAGAGGCCAAGAAGACCAATCCGAACGTTAAGGTTCAGACGGTCGGTTACGATTACGATCTCGGCAAGCAGGTCACGCAGATCGATAATTTCATCGCTTCTGGCGTCGATCTCATTTTGCTCAACCCGGGTGACCCGAAGGCCCTCAAGCCCGCTATCGCAAAGGCCCAGAAGGCTGGCATCATCGTGGTGGCGGTCGACACCTATGCGGACGGCGCCGATGCCGCCGTGACGACCGACAACATCCAGGCCGGTCAGATCGCGTGCCAGTATATCGTCGACAAGCTGAACGGTAAGGGCGACGTCATCATCGAGAACGGGCCCCAGGTGTCATCCGTGATCGACCGCGTGGTCGGCTGCAAAAAGGCATTCGGTGCAGCATCCGGTCTCAAGATCCTGTCGAGCGACCAGGATGCCAAGGGCTCGCGCGATGGCGGCCTTTCGGTCATGCAGAGCCTGCTGACCCGCTTCCAGAAGGTCGATGCCATCTTTGCCATTAACGACCCCCAGGCGATCGGCAGCAATCTTGCGGCCAAGCAGCAGAACCGTTCGAACATCATCATCACGTCGGTCGATGGCGCGCCGGATATCGAAGCCGCGCTGAAGGACGCCAACTCACCCATGATCCAGGCGTCTGCGAGCCAGGATCCCTATCTGATGGCCCGCAAGGCCGTGCAGGTCGGCGTCGACATCCTGAGCGGCAAGAAGCCGGCAGAGCTCGTGACCCTGATCCCGCCGACGCTCGTGACGCGCGATAACGTCAAGGACTATAAGGGTTGGCAGGCCGTTCGCGCCGACTGATCTGCGAGAGACGCGGTTGCATCTGGAAACCGGCCCTCGCGGGCCGGTTTCTTTTTAGTGGCGTCAGGTCCGCGACGTGTAGTGCCGCGCAACCTCGAGACCACGCTGGGCTTGGCCGAGTTCGACGGGCTCGCCAGAGGCGGCGCGCGCCGCCGCAAGAGCCTGCCGCAGCACGGCGGAGTCGCGGGGCATCTCGCCATGGCTCGCGCTTTCCAAAGCCGCCAGATCCTCCGGAAAGCCGTAGGAGTCGAGTGCGAGAGCGAGTGCCAAAGCCGTGAAGACGGGCGTCGGCGCATCACGCAGCTGCGGATCCGCACGGGCGATCCGGTACACGTTGACGAATTGCTTGATCGCACGCGGATTTTCACCGGCAAACGACGCGAGGGCAGCGACAGTCTCGGCTTCCTTCGGCCGCCACGCGGCATCGAGAGCCGAATGATGCGGATCGATCGCATCGCCGACGCTCGGCGTCGCCGCCGATCCACCCTCGATCAGACGGCGCGCATAAGTCGCCCGCAGATCTGCCCGATCGGGCAAGCCGAGGTGGTAGGAGAGATTCACGCTTCGGCCGAGATCGGCCGTCGAACGGGCCGGATCCGTCTCCGAGAATCCGCTCGCCAGCACACCACGAACTGCCGCCAGAACGATGACGAAGCCAGGGCCGAGGAGGCGCCGCGCCGTTGTGACGAAGCCTGCGGCTGCATCGGCCGCAAGACGATCGAGTCCGTCGATCGCCACCACGATCCGGCGTGGGACGCCTGTGTCCCGATCAGCGCCTCCGGGACGATGAGCAATTCCGGGAGCAAGTTCCTCGTTCATCCCGGCCGCGGCGCCGACCGTTCCGCGCGCCATCAGAGCGCCAAGGCTTCTGAAGAAAGTCGCTGCCGAATCGCGCGGGGCGGCATCGGCCGGAAGCAGGGCGGAGGCCGATGCGTCGTGGAGGCCGGAGGAGATGTGCTGGCTGGCGCGTCGCTCAGACGCGGCCGCACGGACGGAGGCTGCTTCGGCATCGCTCGCCAGTCCGTCCACCCGGCGGGTTTGGTGGGCGAGTTGGCCCTTGAGGTCGCGATGGCGCGCCTCGAGGTCGTAGCGCAATAGCGACACGCCCTTGAAGATCGGCTGCAGGAAACGCGCGGCGCGAAGCAAATTCCAGACAAGCGCGAGGATCGCCAACGTCAAGGCAACGGTGTGAATCGGCCCGAGCCAGTGAACATGCCCACGCAACCAGTCCGCCGTCGGCACAGCCCGATCGCCAAAATCTGCGATCCACGTCAACCATGCCTGTTGATCAGTCTGCAGGGCCGTTGCGCCCCAGGCCAAGAGGCCTGACAGGATCGCGTAAACGATCAGTCGTGTCTGGCCCGGATAGGCCCAGAGGGCGCGTAAACCCAGCGCGAACCGCGACAGGGGGGCGCTGGCCTCGCTGGCCTCCCGCACGAGATCCTTATAGGTCAAGACAGGATCCGCACCGGTGAACCCGAAGGAGCGAAGTGCAGCTTCGATGCGGGATCGGTTGCCTCTCGCATAGGCGTCGACCCGAGATCCGGCGGCTTCGAACAAAACCGTTTCGACGAGGCGCGCTTGTCGGGCCACCAGGCCATCCAGTGTTTGTCGCTCCTCATCAAGCCGCCGGCGCGCATCGTTGAGCGAATCGCTAGCATCGCGGGCGGCCTTCACCGGATCGCCTCCCGCATGCAGGGTCTCGGACATCGACGCCGGATAGGAGATCGCGAGTGCCTCGGCGACAGCCACCATCAGCGTGGCACCCGCGTCGGTCGAGGACGAGGCCTCAACCTGCACCGTAAGAATGTCGGGCAGGAACGGGCTTGCGGCGCCGACGCGAGCCGCGCCGTCGCTCGCCTGTTTTACGGCCGCGATCGTTTGGTTCAAGAAAAAGCTCTTGCCGGCGCCGGCCGATCCGAACACCCCGACACAAAAGGGCGTCTCCACCTGCTGATGCGCCAGAAGTTCGGCCATGAAGACGGCTTGCTCACCGCGCCCGAGTTGATCCTCACCGGACGCGAGATCGGCCGAAAACAGGGGCGCGATCGGTGTCATGGCTTGGCTTGCGTCAGGCGGGCGGACGAGCGACGAGCTCACGCCGGCTGGGATCGGAAAACCGGGGTCGCGCACCGCAATATCGGCTGAACTCACATGCTGCTCCTTCGATTGAACCTGAATGACACGGCCGCCGACGAATCGCGATGAGCGTCGTCTCGCTCCGAGATGGAGCATCCTGATGCGCCGCGCCGAGCGCGTCTGCTTGTGCGGGTTTCCGCCGCCTGCTACCTCTGACTGATCTGGATGTACACCCCACGATGCGATCGGACGAAAAGGAATCGATATCGATTTCTAACGCGACGAACGTGATCGAATTTTGAAATCGTGAGCATGTTTCGCTGCGGGCGCCCATGCTCGAGCGAACGCGAGAAGAGCGGACCACAACGTATGGCCTCCAATCAATTCATCTATCATATGCAGGGGCTGACCAAGACCTACCCGACCGGCAAGAAGGTTTTGGACAACGTCCACCTCTCCTTCTACCCGGACGCCAAAATCGGCGTGTTGGGCATCAATGGGTCGGGTAAGTCGACGCTGCTCAAGATCATGGCCGGGATCGACACCGAATATCAGGGTGACGGCTTCGTCGCCGACGGCGCGCGCGTCGGCTATTTGCCGCAGGAGCCGCAACTCGACGACAGCCTCGACGTTCGCGGCAATGTCATGTTGGGCGTCTCGGCCAAGCAGTCGATCCTCGATCGCTACAACGACCTCGCGATGAATTATTCGGACGAGACGGCGGATGAGATGACCCGCCTGCAGGACGAGATCGAAGCCCAGAACCTGTGGGACCTCGACAGCCAAGTGGAGCAGGCCATGGACGCGCTCGGCTGTCCGCCCGACGATTGGCCCGTCGACAAGCTCTCGGGTGGTGAACGCCGCCGCGTGGCGCTTTGCAAATTGCTGCTCGAAAAGCCCGACCTGCTGCTCCTCGACGAACCGACCAACCATCTCGACGCCGAAACGGTGAACTGGCTGGAGGGGCATCTTCGCAACTACGAGGGCGCGATCCTGATCGTCACCCATGATCGCTACTTCCTCGACAATGTGACCGGCTGGATTCTCGAGCTCGATCGCGGTCGGGGCATCCCGCATGAGGGCAATTATACCTCCTATCTCAAGCAGAAGGCCAAGCGGCTGTCGTTGGAGAAGAGCGAGGATGCGTCCCGTCAACGGCAGATCGAACAGGAAGCCGAGTGGATGGGCGCGTCGCCCAAGGCCCGGCAGGCCAAGTCGAAGGCGCGTATCCAGCGTTACGAGGATCTCGTCACCAAACAAGCCGACCGGATTCCGTCCTCGACCCAGATCGTCATTCCGGTGGGTGAGCGGCTCGGCAACAACGTCGTCGAATTCACGGGCCTGTCGAAGGCATTTGGCGACAAGCTTCTGATCGACAATCTCACCTTCAAGCTGCCGCCCGGCGGCATCGTCGGCGTGATCGGCCCGAACGGCGCGGGCAAGACCACGTTGTTCAAGATGATCACCGGCCAGGAAAAACCCGACAAGGGCGAGATCGCGGTTGGCGACAGCGTGCAGCTCGGTTACGTCGATCAATCGCGTGACGCCCTCGACGGCAAGAAGAACGTCTGGGAGGAAATTTCCGAAGGCAACGAGATCATCTATCTCGGCAAACGCGAGATCAATTCGCGGGCCTATACGGGCGCCTTCAACTTCAAGGGGCCGGACCAGCAGAAGAAGGTCGGCCAGTTGTCGGGCGGGGAGCGCAACCGCGTTCATCTGGCCAAAATGCTCAAGAAGGGCGCGAACCTACTGCTGCTCGATGAGCCCACCAACGATCTCGACGTCGAGACGCTTCGGGCGCTCGAAGACGCGTTGACTGATTATGCCGGGTGCGCCGTCATCATCAGCCATGATCGCTTCTTCCTCGACCGCATCGCCACCCACATGCTGGCCTTTGAAGGCGATAGCCACGTCGAGTGGTTCGAGGGCAACTTCGCCGACTACGAAGAGGACAAGAAGCGCCGTCTCGGCGTCGACAGCCTCATTCCGCACCGCATGAAGTACAAGAAGTTCTCGCGCTGACGCGCTTTCGCGCGTGACCGACGATTCAGACGGGATTCAAAGCAAAAGCGCCGACCATGTCGGCGCTTTTTTATTGTCGACCGGCCAAGTCGGCTGTACCCCGGCCGCTCACGGCGCCTTTGCAGCGACCCGAAGCGAGCTCATCGATGATCACCATCTATCACTTGTCGACGTCCCGTTCCGAGCGCGTGATCTGGCTGATGGAGGAGTTGGAACTCCCCTATCGCGTCGAGCGCCTCGACCGCCAACCGAATCTTAAGGCTCCCGAACATTTGAAGAGCGTGCATCCGCTGGGGCGTGCGCCGATCATCCGTGATGGCGACGTCACCCTCGCCGAGTCGGGTGCTATCGTGGATTACATCACCCGGCGCAGCGGCGGCCGTATGGCGGTCGGGCCGGAGGCGCCGAACTTTGCCGACTATCTCTTCTGGCTGCATTTCGCCGAGGGCAGCTTCGCCTCGCAATTGCTGCGCGAGTGGTATCTCGACCTGCTCATGCCGGAGGCCGACGATAATCCCATCGTGTCGCGCGTTCATGCCGAAAGTCGGGCGCAACTCGATTTCGTCGAGGCACGTCTTGGGGCGGTGCCGTATTTTGCGGGCGTCGATTTCACCGCCGCCGACATCATGATGGCGTTCCCGTTCACGACGATGCAGCGCTTCAAGCAGCTCGACCTGTCGGATCGACCCAACATTCGCGCCTATGTGAACCGCATCGGCAACCGGCCAGCCTATCGCACCGCGATGGCGGCCGCTGAACCCGAACAGCCAGCCCGCTGAAGCGCCGCGCAACGGCAGGCCCGGACGCGTGAACATACCCCTTCCGATCGAGGCCGTTCTAGCGGAGCTTCGTGCGGCGCTCTCGGCCGGCACGGCAGCGGTGCTGGTGGCGCCGCCCGGGGCTGGCAAAACCACGCGTGTGCCGTTGGCCTTGATGGGGGAGGTGTGGGCGAGCAACGCCAAACTGATCCTTCTGGAACCGCGCCGTCTCGCGGCCCGTGCGGCGGCCGAGAGGATGGCGCAATCGCTCGATGAGAAGGTCGGCGAGACGATCGGCTTACGGGCGCGGTTCGACACGCGAGTCTCGGCCCGGACTCGGATCGAGGTCGTGACCGAGGGCGTCTTCACCCGCATGATCCTCGACGACCCCGGTCTCGACGGCGTCGCGGCCGTGATCTTCGACGAATACCACGAGCGTTCGCTCGACGCAGACCTCGGTCTCGCTTTGGCGCTCGATGCACAATCGGGCCTGCGTGAGGATTTGCGGGTCCTTGTGATGTCAGCAACGCTCGACGGCGCCCGCGTTGCAGCCTTGCTGGGCGCAGCGCCTGTCATCGAAAGCCAGGGCCGCGCCTTTCCGGTCAGCACGACCTACCTCGGCCGAGACCCGGCCGAGAGGCTCGACGATGCCGTTACTAAGGCGATCCTCCGCGCGGTGGGCGACGAGACCGGCTCGATCCTGGCGTTTTTGCCCGGCCAAGGCGAGATCATGCGCGTGGCCGCGCGGCTGGCCGAACGCTTGCGCGACCGCTCGATCGTGATCGCGCCGCTGTTCGGCACGATGGACCGCGCCGCCCAGGATCGCGCCATCGCGCCACCGGCACCGGGTGTCCGCAAGATCGTGCTGGCGACCTCGATCGCCGAGACGTCGTTGACCATCGAGGGCGTGCGGGTCGTGGTCGATAGCGGCATGGCGCGAGCTCCACGCTTCGAGCCCGATCTCGGCATCACGCGGCTCGAAACCATCCGCGTGTCGCGCGCCGGAGCCGACCAGCGGCGCGGTCGCGCCGGCCGCACCGAGCCTGGCGTCTGCTATCGATTATGGGAAGAAGCGGCGACCGGCGCACTGACGGCCTTTGCGACACCCGAAATCCGCAATGCGGACCTGTCGGGATTGATGCTCGATCTGGCGCTTTGGGGAGCCCGCGATCCGCTGGCGCTGGCCTGGCTCGACCCGCCGCCTGCCCCGGCTCTGCGCGAAGCCCGAGCTTTGTTACGGGCGCTCGACGCCATCGATCCGAAAGGCGGCATCACGCCGTGGGGACGCGGCATGGCGGCGCTGGCGGCCCCGCCGCGGATCGCCCGGATGGTGGTCGAGGCGGCGCGGCGCGGCGCGGCAGCACTCGGGGCCGAGGTCGCGACCCTGTTGGTCGAACATGCGCTCGGCGGTGACGGGACCGACGTAGGCGACAGGCTGGATCGATGGCGGCGTGATCGCTCGGCACGGGCCGAGGCGGCACGCGGGCTCGCCCGGTCGTTCCGGCAACAGGCGGATGCCGCCCTCAGGGCGGCCGCATTGCCGCTCTCAAGCGGTGAGCCGCCAAGCCCCGGCGTCGTGCTGGCGCTGGCCTTCCCGGATCGGATCGCCAAGGCGCGCGGTCGCACCGGCGAGTTCCTGATGGCGAACGGACGCGCGGCAGCGCTCGAATCACACGATTCGTTGGCGCGAGAAGCGTGGCTCGCCGTGGGCGAGCTCGCGGGCCGGGCCGGCGGTGCACGCATCCTGCTAGCCGCCCCACTGACGCTGGAAGAAATCGAGACATTGGCAGGGGATGCGCTGGAAAAGCGGGACGACCTCAGCTTCGATCCGGCCCGCGCGGCTTTGGCACGCCGCGCCGTTACGCGGTTCAAGGCACTGACGCTGGCAGAGCGCATCTTGCCGGTCGAGGCCGACGAGGCTGCGGCCGAAGCGCTGGCGATCGGGATCGCGACGCTCGGGATCGCCCGTCTGCCCTGGACGAAGGCGCTGACGCAATGGCGCGACCGCATCATGTTTCTTCGCCGCGCCGACGCCGATCCGGAGACCTGGCCGGATGTTTCGGACGCGGCCTTGACCGAAACGGCCGCGCTCTGGTTGGCGCCCTTTATTCTGGGCAGTACCAGTCTTGCTGCCATTACGGCAGGCGATCTCGGCAATGCGCTTCAGTCCCTCCTGCCCTATGCGCTGCAGCAGCGGCTGGATCTCGACGCTCCGACGCATTTCGAGGCGCCGACGGGCTCGCGTGTCGCGGTCGATTACGAGGCTGACGGCGGGCCAGCCTTGGCGATCCGGGTTCAGGAGTTGTTCGGTCTGACGCAGCATCCGGCTCTGGCACGGGGCCGGATGCCCCTGACGCTGCATCTGCTCTCGCCGGCGCATCGACCCATTCAGATCACCAAGGATCTGCCCGGCTTCTGGCGCGGCTCGTGGGCGGCGGTCAAAGCCGAGATGAAGGGCCGCTATCCGCGCCATCCCTGGCCGGACGATCCGGCCCATGCGCCGCCGACGACACGCGTCAAGCCGCGCGGCTGACCAGAAAGCCGATCCACAAGGCACGGGATGAGAACGTGACCTGACCGCATTCACTTGCGTCGCGGGCGTTTCCGGGCTTGTTTCGGCGCCGATGCTGGAATCAACGCCGCCCCATGCCGTGAAGAGCACACGCGATAAGCTCGTCGCCCTGCTGGATTACGTCGAGCAGGTTGTCCGTCTCGATGAACGGGTGGCGTTCGACATCGGCGAATACAAGCTCGCGGATGGCAAGCCGGTCAGCTTCCGCTCGGCCGATACGCGCGCGCTCCCCGGCGTTCGCCACGACGGCAACGACGACGATGGGCCGATCTGGCTCGCAATCGAGCGCCTGCAGCGGCTTGCGCCCCCTCTGCCGCCGGTCCATCTCTCGGGCTGGATCACCGTCTCGAACGATCCGAACAAGCCGCCCCTCGTCGTTCGCGAGCGCCGTATTCCGGTGGATGATGCCGGACGACTCGCCCGCGTCGCGGCTGGCGCTTGCGCCGACGCCTTTCTTCCGGCCGACCCCAAGCCGCAAGAAGACGACGGACAACAGCCCGAGCCGGGCTATTTGTTCGTTCTGAAGCTCGATGATCTGCAAGCCACTGAAGCCGAGATCGAGCGATGGATCGCGACCGTCTGGACGTCGTGGTCGGAAGCGGAAAAGCCGCGGCGGCGAACAATCGTGCTCTATGAGCGGCTTTATAAACTCCTGCAGCAGATGGAGGTGAGCGGCAGCGAGGCCGCGATCGAAATCGTGTGGGGGATTGGCGTCGTGCACTGGCAGCATGCCGGTCGCCGCGTCGAGCGCCCTTTCATCGAGCGGCGGGTCGATCTCGAGCTCGACGATGCGGCGAGTGGCCTGCTGCGCGTTCGGCCGACCACGGGCGACGCTACGGTCGATCTCAAGCCCTATGAGGACCTCGGCTGCCCGAACCTTGCCCAACTCGACGAGGTGGTCCGCCGCGAGATCGCGCGCGTCGCGGCCGATGAAGGGATGTCGCCGTTCCGGCGGGAGACTTTCGAGCCGTTGCTGATCGCGGCGGCGGCTCGCCTCCATGCCGACGGCGTCTACCTGGCCGACGAGGATCAAGCCATCAACCCGGCGGGTCAAGCCCCGACGATCGAGGCCGGCTGGGTGCTGTTCGCGCGGCCTCGCACCAACCATGTGGTTTTGGCCGATATCGACCGCCTCCGCGTCGTGGCGCGCGATCCCGAGCAGTCGATCGAGGGCGTGTCGACCCGGATCGTCACCGAGCCATCCGCCACGACAAGCGACGACTGGACGCCGCTCAGCGGAATCTTGGGCGACAGCCTGCTGCCCGAAACCGCCGACGAGCCGGTCGGCATCGCCACGGAAGTTTTTTTTCCGAAGCCATTCAACGACGACCAGATCGAGATCGTTCGCCGCCTCGCGGCCTCCGACGGGCTCGTGGTGCAAGGACCGCCCGGCACGGGCAAGACGCATACGATCGCCAATTTGATCTGCCACGCCATGGCGACCGGTCAGCGCGTTCTGGTCGTGTCACGCGGAGAAGCGGCGCTCTCGGTCCTCCGCGATCAATTGCCCGATAAGGTGCGACCCCTCGCGATCGCCATTCTGGCGAACGAACGCCAAGGGCTGCAACAGGTCGAAGGCGCGATCCGCGAAATCCAATCGATCGTCGAGGAAAGTCGACCGGATGTGCGCCGCCGCGCCATCGCCATGGCCGAAAGCGAAATCGTCAAGCTCCGCCAGCGAATCGCCGCGATCGATGTCGACCTCGATCGGATCGCCTCGGTACAGGCGTTGCGGATCGGCCCTCGGCAGGAAACGCCAGTCGATCTGGCGCGGAGGATCGCGAGTGAGCGCGAGGCATACGCTTGGTTCACGGACCGGCCGATCGCCTATGCGAGCGAAACGGTCCTGTCGGATGCAGACCTTCGCGACCTCTCAGGCGCGCGGCGCCGGGCCGCCGACCTGATCGACCACCGCAGCGCCGTGCTGCCCTCGCCCGCCGATCTCCCGAACGCCGACGAGGTGGCGGGCTGGCACGCCATGCTGCTACGCGGCGGCGAACTTGCCGAGACAGCCGCGCAAGGACCGGCGCGCGGGATGCGGCTCGGCATGAGCGACATCGCCTTGGCCCAACATCTCGCGGACGCACTAGACGGCTTAGCGCGCTCGCGCGAGGCGCTGCCGCTCGATCATTGGCTGCATCCTTTTCTTCTCGGACGCGGGGTCGGTGCGTCCGGCCCGTGGTTCGACCTCTTCGCGAAACTCTGCGCCGACTGGCTCGATTGCGATGCGGCGCGAGCCAGACTTGCAACCCACGCGGTCGACCTGCCGCCCGGGCTTCTCGACGATGCAGAGGCACGCGCCGCTATCGCTCGTGTGGTCCGCGGCGATCGTCTGTGGTCGATGTTCTCGATCGGAAAGGCGCAAGCCAAGGCGCTCATCGCCTCAATCCGGCTGCGGGGATCGCCCATCAAGGAGGAGGACGAAACAGGGTGGCGACACGTGGAGGCAAGGATCGAGCTTGCGCTGCAAGCACGCGACCTCGACGCGCGATGGCGCACCTTTGCGGCCGACGTCGGCGCCGGACCCAGCGACGACGCAACACTGCCGACCGCAGCACGAGCGATGCAGCACCTGAGGCAGGCCCGCGATGCCTTCCGTGACCTGCCTGGCCTGCCGTCGACAGCTCCCGCCTTCGATGCGATCGCGGCCGACCCGGCGCAGGCGCGAGCGCTTGCGGCCCAGCTTCGCCAAGCCATCGAGGCCGTCCGCCTCGAAACCATACGGTCGACCGCTGTCCGCATCGCGGCGCTCTTCGACGAGGGCGAGGAGCGGACAACCGTCATGGCAAGGCGCTTCTTCGCCGATGTGCTCGGCCGCGAGTCGGTCGATGCCACCCGGATCGGGCCGGCCTGGAGGTCGCTCCTGGCGCGCCTGACGCATTTCCACGAACGAGCCAGCGATTTTGCCACCATCAACCGCGTGACGACCGGTATCATGGACGCTGGTGCGCCATTATGGGCAGCCCGTCTTCGCGACGAACCCGCTCGAGCGGACGCGGACCCGCTGATCCCCATGGCATGGCGCGAGACGTGGGACTTTGCAGCCGCCGACGCTCATCTGGCGCGGATCAATGCACGCGCGCAGCTCATGTCGCTCGCCAACCAGCGCGCCGAACATGAACGCAATTGCGCCCGCTTGTTCGTGGAGCTCGTCCGCGAGCGCACCTTCTACACGCTGGAGCGGCGGCTCTCGCCTTCGGTGAAATCCGCTCTCGTGGAATTCGTTCGCGCGCTCGGGCGGCTCGGGAAAGGCACCGGTAAGGGCGCCGGGCAGCAGCGTCGGGCCGCACAGGACGCCATGCGGCGCTGCTACAATGCCGTTCCGTGCTGGATCATGCCGACCTGGCGGGTCGCCGAGCAGATTCCATCCGATCTCGCGGCCTTCGATCTCGTGATCCTCGACGAAGCCTCGCAGTCGGACGTGACCGAGCTGCCGGCTATTCTACGGGGCAAGAAGATCCTCGTGGTCGGCGACGACCGACAGGTGAGCCCAATGGCGCCATTCGTCTCGCAGGGGCGAATCGACCAATTGCGCCAACGTTATCTGCGCGGCTTGCCGTTCCAGAGCCTTCTGGAGCCTGGCGAAAGCCTCTACACGCTGATGCAGGCGGTGTTTCCGAACGAACGATTGATGCTGAAGGAACATTTCCGCTGCGTCGAGCCGATCATCCGCTTTTCGATGCAGTTCTATCCCGAAACGCTGCTGCCGCTGCGGATACCCGCAGCGACCGAGCGGCTCGATCCGCCGCTGATCGCAATTTATGTCCCGCATGGCACGCGAGAGAAATCCCGGAAGATCAATCGCGCGGAAGCCGACGTGATCGTCGACGAGATCGTCGCCTTAACCGCAACCAAGGGCATGGAGCGACGAACGATCGGGATGATCTCGCTGATCGGCGGCGATCAGGCCGATCTCGTCCGGAGCCTGTTGTCGGATCGGCTCGGGGCCGAGTTGATGCAGCGGCACGCGATCCTCTGCGGCGACAGCGCCACGTTCCAAGGCAACGAACGCGACATCATGTTTCTGTCGATGGTGGCGGACCGGACCCATCGCACGGCACTCACGATGCGCCGCTACGAGCAGCGGTTCAACGTCGCAATGTCGCGCGCGCGGGACAGGGTCGTGCTGGTGCACTCGGTTGAACGGGCGGATCTCAATCCGGCTGACCTGAAAGCACGGCTCCTGGCGCATTTCGATGACCCGATGCCACTCGGCGCGGCTCGGCACATCGGCGACCCGCTCGACCGATGCGAATCAGGGTTCGAGCGCGATGTCATGAGCCGCCTGTTGGGCCTCGGTTATCATGTGGTGCCGCAGGTCGGCGCGCTAGGGTTCCGGATCGACATGGTGGTCGAGGGCGAGGGTGGCCGGCGGCTCGCCGTGGAATGCGACGGCGATAGCTTTCACGGGCCCGAGCGGTGGCGCGAGGATATGCGCCGGCAGCGCATTTTGGAGCGGGTGGGCTGGCGTTTCTGGCGTTGCTTCGCCTCGAGCTTCTATGCCGATCCAGACGGCACGCTGGCAGATCTCACGGCTGCCCTTTCGCGCTATGGCATCGAACCGAGGCCCGCTGGGCAGGAGCGTGCTGGCCACAGCGCTTTTGTGGAACGGCGCATCGCGACCGTCCCCGCCACGGCGGCCGAGCCTTCCGTTCAGGCCGAATTGCCGCTTGATCAACCCGAAAACGGCATGCTGACAAACAGTGCGGTGCAGCGCACCGCAGGGCTGAACGACCGTATCGTGCTGACCTTCGCCGATGACAAGAAACCGCGCTCTTTGTTGCTGACAGACGGGCCAGAGGACGTTGGACGGGGATTGATCTTCATCGACTCGCCGCTCGGCCGCACCTTGGCCGGGCGCGAGGAGGACGACGAAATCGAACTCATGCTCGATGGCGCGATCCGCAAGGCGATGGTGGAGCGGATCGAAGCGGCATCGCGCATCGGCGCCGCCGAGTGACTGTGTATCGTCAGGCTGCCGCAAGCTTGGCGAAGGCGCCCCCGCGTGCCACGAGATCCTCATAGCGGCCGATTTCGACGATCCGTCCCGCCTCGAACATGAGAATGCGATCGGCGTTGCGGATCGTGGTCAAGCGGTGCGCGATGATGAAGGTGGTGCGTTCGGCCGTGGCGGCCTGGAGCGCGATTTGGACTTTCCGTTCCGTCGCAGGATCGAGCGCGCTCGTCGCCTCGTCGAAGATCAGGATCGGCGGATCTTTGACCAACGCCCGCGCGATCGACAGTCGTTGGCGCTCGCCGCCCGAGAGCGATCGGCCACGTTCGCCGATGATCGTTTGAAGCCCATCGGGCTGATGGCTGACAAAATCCGCCGCCTGCGCCTTGTCGAGAGCCATCTCGACCTCTGCAACCGTCGCGTCCGGTTTGCCGATCCGAATATTCTCGTCGATCGAGCGGGCGAATAACATCGGCTCTTGAAACACCACGCCGATGTTGCGGCGCAGACCCGCGAGCGTCATGTCGCGAAGATCGATGCCATCGATCGTGATCCTCCCGGCCCCTGGATCGAAAACGCGATGGAGTAATCCAAGCGTGGTGGATTTGCCAGATCCCGTCGCCCCGACGAGCGCGATGGTTTCACCCCGCGCCACCGTGAAGGAGAGATCCGCGACGACGTCGCGCTTGCCGTCATAGGTAAACCCGACATGGTCGAAAACGACCTCGCCCGTGAGCCGGCCAGGGTCGCGTGCGCCAAGTCGGTCCGTCACGACCGGCTCGGTGTCGAGCACGCCGAAGAAGTCGCGCAATTTCGGTGTCTGCATCAGGAGTGCGTTGAAGAAGGCCACCACCTGATCGAGCCGGGCGATCATCATGGTGGCGAAGCTCATGAAGGCGACGATCTCGCCGACGGTCGCGAGCCCGGAGAAATGCAGATATAATCCAAGCGCGAAGATCGACAGGATCGTCAGCGTCGCCGAGGCACGCGTCGCGACCGCCGCAAACGCCCACCAGGACAAAACAGGCATCTGCGCCTGGAGCAACCGATCGATGAGGGCCCGCATCGCCGACGTTTCGGATTCGATCCGGGCAAAGCTCTGGATGACCGGGATATTGCCGAGAGCGTCGGCGGCGCGTTCGGCGAAGTCGGTTTGATATCGCTCCACACGGCCCTGCAAGCCCTCGGTTCGCCGAAGGACCAGCGCGGTCAGGACACCGAAGACCGCCACGAGTCCGATAAGAAGGCTTCCCAGCCGCCAATTGATCACGAGCGACAGCGGCATCAACACCACCAGCGCAACGAGAGCCGCACAATGGTCGCGGAAGAACGACAGCCAAAGCCCCGCCATGCCGTTGGCCCCTTCGAGCATGACCTTCAGCAAGCGTCCCGAATGAACTGCGGAATGAAAACTCAGTGGCAGATGCAGAACATGGTCAAAGAAAAGCGCCATCACGCCAAGTCGGTTGCGGTGCGACAGGCGATCGGCATGCAGCGCGACCACGACCGAACAAGCGATGACGAAGAGGCCGAAGCCGGCCCAAGCGAGCCCGAGCGGCGTCACGTCGGCCCAGGTGGCCGGGCGATGTTGAGCATCCGGCCGCGTCAGCCGGTCGATGATGCGCCCGAACAGAACAGGTTCGGCGAATTGTGCGCCCGCGAGCGCGATGTTGGCGATGACCAGCACGATCGCGATCGGCGCATCCGCGCGCAGCACCGCCAGTGCGCGCAGATAGAGCCGGATGGATGACATCGATCTTCTGGAAGACATAGGCCTCGGCTGCTTTGACGCGCCGATCGTTGATTGCCCGCTTCCAGCCGAAAACGCAAAGACGGGAAAGAGCCGGGCCTCACTGGGCAGGCCGGGCTTGTCCACGACTGCCGAGACCTCAGTGGGTCGGAGCAGTCCGAAGCGCCTGCAATTCTAGGGTCTTGGTTCGCTCGTTGAGATCCCGAATGATGTCGCGAGCGGAGTAGAGATCCGACTGAAACTTCTTTTGTTCGTCGACCTGTCTTTGAACGTCGGCGAACTGCCGGTCCACCGCGCGCCAATGCTCTTCGTGCTCGCCGCGTGGCACGACCTCATTATCCAATTTATCGATATGCTGTCGATTTGCCTCGACGGCTTTCTCGGCGCCCCGCTGCCAGTCGTCCCGCCGCGCGCCAGAGATATCCAGGCGCTTGTCGAGATCACGGTCAGTGACGGCCGTTTCGGCCAAGCGCTCGAGGTGAGACGACACGCGCTCCTGATCCTTCGAGATCGGCGCATAGGCGAGTGACCCGACTCCGAGCAGCATGGCGAAGACGACCCCCGCCGCGCTCCAGATGACGGCCCATGGGGTCTGCGATTTGGCGTCGAATTTGGCACCGAGGCCGGCCACCATGCTCTCGATACGCAGCATCCCGTTCTCGACGCCGAGCACACGGGTCCGCAACTCGGTGATCTGGCCCTCGGCGCTATGGGGCTGCTTCAGGCTGTCGGTCATGATCGATGGTCTCCGAGACACGCGGACTGAAGGTCAAGCTCGATGCAGCCAAGAGGATACGCTGGACGCCATCGGTCCAACGATCGAGACGCCAAAGACGAAATCGACCACGATCTTTTCGTAATCGAAATAATCCGGCGGCAGCTTGGCTATGCCCAGCGAGCCATAATGGCCCATGCCAAACGTGAAGGTGCTATCGAGGAAGATCATCCCGACATGAAGGCAGGCTGGGACGCCAACCAACATGCAGAGGAGCTTCGGTCCCCACCATGACGCGGCAGCGAGCCGTGCCGTATAGACCGTCTTCTCAAAATCGAGCCATGCCGTGTAGGCCGCCGCATCCTCGCCGGCAGCGGCTTTGAATCCCTCGAGCGTCACGTCCTGCCTCTTGCCGAGCCAAGCGAAGACCGGTTGAAGAACCGACGTCAAAAGCCCGCCGGAAAGCCAGCTCAGAATGGAGGTCAGCATTACCGCGCCTCGGTAGAGATTGCGACGGATGGGGCGGGATCGGTGCGCGGAACCGTCCTCACGTCCTTCAGTTTCCCATGCAGAACCAGAAGCGCGGACGCAAAGGCGGCCAGACCCGCGGCTTTGATGGCGATGTCATCCTGCAGCACCGCTTTCCACAGTAGCGTGTCCTGAAACGGCAAAAGCGCGCTCGGATCGACGCCGAGGACGGTTTGGATCAGGTCCCAGAAGCCGCCGATTAAGGATGCCACGAACAACATGAGAGCCGTTCGCAAGCCTTTGAGGCGGAGCAGGATCCACGTCAAAGCCGAATATTCGCGAGCATCGATCTCGGCCGTTAGTCCGGCCGTCCAACGATAGGCGAGCAACCACGGGTGGATGACTGCGAACCACGCGATCGCCCAGCCTGTCAAAAGCGCGAACGGAAACACGAGATCGAGAAAGAACAACATTGATCAGCCTTTCGGAATGAAAGCGGGCGGGGAGCGCTAGGCGGACGATGGTCACCGCGTCATATGAAGCGTCAGCAACACCAGCCAGAGCCGCTTGAGCAGCGACGCGGGAGGGCACGCCGCGTCGCATTGGGTCGGATCACCTATCAGGAACTGCGCGCGCTCGGCCGCCCGTCGCTTAGCGAGGCCCGCAACCACCCGTCCGCCAGCCTTGTTCCAAAGCAGAAAGGCATCGGCGGCCGCGCCGAGGTCGCCGGCATTGAACCGGCGCACGACGCTCGATCCATGAAAGCCAGCCGAGCCGATGTTGAACGCGAGGCTCACCATCGCGTCGAACTGATTCTGCGTCGCGGCCCGCGTGATCGCTTTGTTGACGGCCGCCTCGAATGGAGCGAGATCAGAAGCGAAGATGACTTCCGCGTCGGTTTGCGAGATCATCATGCCAGCAGTGACGCGGGGCAGCGTGGCGCGGCCCGTGTGCCCAACCCCGATCGTGAGGACACCGACGCTATCGCGATACGCCGTGAGCCGGCATCCTTCCCGCGCCATCAATGTCGCGCGGCCGGCCGCGCTTGTGCTCAGCGTCATCGGAGATCCTTTCGGGCAGCAAAAAGCCGCCCCGAGGGCGGCTGCGGTTCGTTTCGATCGTGAGCGGATGATCAGGTCGCGAAAGACTCACGGGCCAGCATTGGACCGTAGATGCGCTCGCACCCGATCGAGGACGGGTGGTTGATCAGGTTGCCGCCATAGGTCGAGCCGTAGGAGCCCGCCCCGATGCCATACATCTCGGCATCCGTGAGGGTCGGCATGACCAGCGGCCATTCGGACAGCGCCAGCGAGTTGACGAAAATCGAGGTGGTGATCGAGTTCGAGTAAGCCATGCGCGGCGCAAAGACGCCGCCGAACCGCTCGACATGACCCTGATAGAGGATCGTCTGGAAATTGCCCTGGCTGACCGTCGTTGCGCTATAGGCCAGCGTCACGAAGGTGCCTTTGATCGAGAGTTCAAAATAGCCGGTGGCCGAGGCCGGGATCGGGATGCCGGTGTCGAACAGCGGCACCGCGATCGTCGAAGCGGTGGTCCGCACCAGCACCGCGAAATTGCCGCCCGCCGTGCGCGAGACCTCGATGTTGTTGTCGGCCCACGAACCGATGCCGAGGATGAGCGAGATCGGCGTCGCCGTGAGATAGCCGAGCTGCGCGGCCGATAGCTGGAACCGTAAGTAGTAGTCGTGCGACGAGGCCGTGTAGGTCCAGGACGTGTTGGCCGCGAAGTTGGTCGCGACCTGCTTGAAGTTCTGCGCCAGGATGTCCCGGCCATCGCGCGCCATGTTGAAATGGCGGTTGTTGTCGATCAGGCCGAAGTTCCGGCGCAACGCATAGCCGCGCTGGATGGCGGCCTGCTGATCGCGCGCCTCCTGTTGGGCAGCCGGGTTGTAGGTTGCGTTCTGCAGGGTCGGCACCATTGGCGTGATGAGGATGCGATCCGGCACTTTGGCGAAAGTCTCGATCTGCGCCATAGCGGCGTACATCGCCACGACCTCGGTGTTCGGGGTGCCGGTATTGGCCCCGAAGTGGAAGATGATCAGATCCGGCGCCGCCGCCTGGATGTAGCTCATCCACGTCTTCGAGCTGTCGGTCATCCAGGGGCAGAAGTTGACGGTCTGGGCGGGCGAAAGGCCGAGGGCTGCGATCGACGACGCCGATGCGAGGTGTGACCATCCCGTGGTCGGGATGCCGCGCTCGAGGAAGGTGATCGTCTTGTTCGGATATTCGCGTTTCAGCTTGGCGAGAATCCGCCGCGAGATGTAGCTCGATGCGTCGATCTGATCGGACGGCGTCGTGATGCTGTCGCCGAGGATCAGGACCACGGGGTTCGCGGCTGCGATGAATGTCGACAAATGCGAAGCGGGGCGGATGCCGCGATCGAACATAGAGGGGTTCGGTGTACCGGCCGGGATGATCTGCTTGCGGTAGGCGCCTGTCAGAGTCCCTTCCCCAATGAAAATGATATTGCCGAGATTGGTTGCGCTTGGTGCGTTGTAGGTGCCTGGCCCGAAGTGCAAGGTTCGGGCTCCCAGCGCGAAGGCGGCATCATGCGCGGCCTTGATGGCCACACTTTCGTCACTGCCATCACCCTTCAGGGTGACCAGGTCTCGTGCCCATGGCCCGTCCGAATAGGGACGCGGGGCCGCCAGTGTTTGGCTGCTTGGAACGGCCGAGGCGCCCTGCCGATAGCCGATCGCGAGCGCCGCCGTGCCGAGGCCGACCAGCGCGAGCCGTCCACGCTCGACGGGCCTCGTTCGCACTGGCTTGACAATCGTGCGCGGGAGCCGCCGGGACACAGACGCGAGCAGTCGGGTCGTCAAGCGAAGAGGACGCCACATGAAATGCTCCAGCGATGATGAGAGAGAATGGAAGGCGGCGTGGCCGCTGGTCTGCGGTGCTCAATAGAGATTGTTGATCGTGGCGGTAGCGGTCGAGGCCGCGACACCCGTGACCGCGTAGGCGAACGCTTGGTAGCCGATCGCGACCGGGACCATCTTGGTCTTGCCGTTGAGAAACGAAAACGTGACGTTCCCGGCCACCGTGGCAATAACCTCGACGGAGCGACCGACCGCAACGAGGGGGCCGCCGACCGTCAAAGCCGCAAAATCGGAGAAGGCGGCGTTCTGTGCATCGGCGGTCGGCCAAGCCGTTCCGCCGGCCGCACCCTGAGCCACGGTCCCGCCCGCGCTCGCCAAGCCGGGCGTCACGACGATGGTCCCGCCCGTCGCGGCGGAGCTTAGCGCATAGAGATCGGCCGCGAGGACATAAAGCCGATGCTGATTGCCCAGGAGGACTTGCCCGACAGCCAGAGCAGGCACCGCGCTCCCACTCGAGGTCGAGACAAGAACCGCCACTCCGCTGGTGTTCTGCACGTCGACCGTCTGGCCCGCCGTGGCGATCTTCTGCCATGTCGGTGTGAGTTGGAACGGCATTGAATCGGCATAGGCGGGGACACTCGACCACGCAGCCACAAGGGTCAGCACGAGGCTGACGCGGCAAAGAGACAATCGCATGAAGAACCTCAAAATGGTGGATCGGGACGGAAGCCTCGGCGGATGTTGTGGGCCGCCGGATCAAGCCGCGACGGCGCTGTCGTCGGAGAGGCGGCGCCAGGCTCCGCCCGAAAACACCGCCATGGTGCCGGTGCCGGCGTCGGCCGCTTCGCCGATCTTGCGGGCGTTGAAGACGAAGATCATGGCGCCGAGCGTGCCGGCCGGTAGCGCCGCGACCGCATAGGCGATCGGCGTCAGGGCGCCGGTCGCGGCCGTGATCGTGAGCCCGTCGCGGAAGGTCGAGCCGTCGGCCGAGACCTTGAAGTGGAAGTCGTCGTCGCCGGTCAGGCCGATCTCGGCCCGGCCCGAGAAACCATCCTGGAACAGGAAGGAGGCGGTGTTGCCGGCCGCCTGCTTGTTGAGCTTGACGCGGAGATCGCCGCTGCCGCTCGATCCGGTGCCGAGCGCGTTCAGCAGAATATTGTTGAGCGTCGCCGACAGCGGGTTGCCGACGTCGGGCGCGGTGCCGATGCCGAGGGCGGCGAGTTGCAGCGGCCCGAGCGCGCTGCCGAGCGGCACCCAGGCGGACCCGGTCCAGATCAGCGGCACCGACGTCGCCACATCATAGGCCAGGGTACCGGGGCCAGGCGGGTAGAAGGCCCAGGCGCCGTCCTGCCACGCCGCAACATTGAGGTCGTGGCCGGCCCACAGGCCGGTGCCGCCGCTGGCGACGATCCAGCATTGCCCGTCGCCGGGCGCGGCGGGCGGGGCCGTCAAGGTGGCGCTGCGGATCGCGCATTGGACCAAAGCATCGAGAATGCTCAGGGCGGCATTATGCGTCACGGTCTTCTGGTTCTGGTTGGCGTCGAGAAACGGCAGATGCAGGTTGGGGGTCTGGCTCACAAGGTCACCCGTCGGGTTGCGGTTTGGCCCGGCCCGAAGAGGGCGCTGCGTTGGGCGATGCGGATCGTGAGGGCGGGCGGCGCCGCGCCGGAATCAGCCACCTGGTCGACGGCCGCATAGGTCCAGGTCGGCCCACCGAGCGCCGTGACGCTGCGGATGACGCTGCCGTCGGTCGCGAGGATCGCGAGATCGTAGCTCTCGCTGTCCTCGTTCAACGGCACCACGTCGGGATCCCAGCTATCGCCGCCGAAGCGGGTGCGCCGGACCCAGGTGACGACGACGTCGCCGGACGGCTGCCGCGCGGCGGCGATCTGGCTGACCGACCAGGGTCGCAGCCCGATCCCCTGCGGTTGGACCGTGATGGTCGTGAAAGTGGTGTCGGCGGCGGTGCCGCTGCTCGGGCCGTAGCGCAAAGTCTGCGCCATGGCGCGATTGTCGAGGCTGGTGGTCAGCACCCCGAACCTGTTCTGATCCAGCATCACGACGCGCGCGCCGGCCGGCATCGGCGCGCCACTTGGCGCCGCCATGGCGGCCTCGGTGCCGAGTTGGCCGCGCAACAGCCGGGTCAGGTTGTAGCTGTTGACCCCGGTGAGCGTGGCGACCGCATATTGCACCACCTCCCATTGCCCGGTCGCATCATTCTTGACCGCCAGTGCGCCGCCACCGGCCAGCACCTGCGCGTCGGTCAAGGACAGCAGGCCGGCCGCCGAGAAGAACCGCACCGATAGCGTGTTGCCGCGATCCCAGCGGCCGGCGGGGCCGGCATAGAGCGGCCCGGTCAGCACGCCCATGACCGACGGTGTATCGACCGTGGTGACGATGTCGAACCCCCCGGCCCCGTTCTGGCGGTAGATATCCGTCCCGCTCCAGGGCGAGGCAAAAGCCGCGATGCGCGGCGCCCAGGGCTGATCCTCCTGCCCGGTCACGAGCGGCAGATCCATGATCTCGACGATCGGCGGCCCGAAGGCGCCCGGCGTCGCGCCGCCGAGCGCATAGTCTGGCGACAGCGCCACCTTGAGCAAGGAGGGGTCGAAGCCGATCAACTCCAGGCTGCGATAGGTCGAGGTCTCGACCTGCTTGACCCGGAACGGCAGCGTCACGCCGTCGATCGTCAGCGTCACGGCATCGCCGGGGTCGATCGCCACGGCGCTCGGCGGCAGCTTGATCGAGGCGGTTTCGCGCGCCGACCAGGTCTGCTGCAGGATCGTCATGGCGACCTCGGCCGCATAGGTCTGGTCGAGCGCCGCCGCCGTCGAGACCGTCGCGACAGTCTGGCTGCTGCCATTCGGCTTGCGCGCCTCGACCGCGCCGGTGGCATAATTGCGGAACGGGTCGGCGAAGCTGATCCGCACCGCGCCGGGCAGATCGGTCTCTGGCGTCCGCACCAGATGATAACCGGGGTCGGTGTCGCCATCGACCACGAGATCGGCCTCGGTCAGCGCCACCGGCTGCACGTTGCCGCGCGCGAAGAACCGCACGACCCCGCCGCTCTCGCAGGCATCGAACTGGAAGGCGTCCATCAGCCCGGCGAGAATGTCGCGCGGGCTCGCCAGCGCGTCTGTCGCATAGCCCGGCACCAGGGTCGAGGCGCTGAGCAGCCGCGAGGTATCGAAGGCGGTGACGCCGACGGCGGCGCAGAGTTCGGCGATGATCCATTTGAGCGGCACGGCTTCAAGCCGCCCGGTCAACCAATGGCCGAGTTCGTAATTCGGCGTGTCGTGCCAGACGCCGGTGAGGCCCGGAAAGTCCGGATAGGGCCGCGCGTCCCAGGCCCAGGCGAACATATTGGCGGCCTCGACCATGGGCCGGCCGTACAGGATCGAGATCGGCGCATGATCGCGCCAGTAGCTCAGCGTCACCTCGAGATAGGTGCGCTGGATCGCATCATCCTTCGAGCCGAGCGAAAAATACGGCAGGTCGCTCTCCGACGATTTGGGATCGTAGAAGACATTCGGCTGGTTGCTGCCCTTGTCGATCGCCGGGCAGCCGAATTCGGTGAACCAGATCGGCTTGCCCTGCGGCGCATAGGCGGTGCTCGCGGCGGCCCGCACGCCGCCCGGCCGGTCGTGATGGGCGGTCGACCACCAGGCGCGGATATCCTTTTGCCGGAACACCCACGGTTCGCCATAAGCGCCATCGGTGATCGGCGAGCGGCGTTGCGCCACCCGGTCGGCCGGGCTGGCATAATACCAGTCGTAATCCTCGCCGCCCTCGACGTTGCGGCCGAGATAGGCCTTGTCATAGATCGTGGTCGGGCCGCCATCGAGCCCGCCGTTCACGGAAGCGTCGAGGTTCGCCGATCCGTCGCGCCAATCGCTGAGCGGCAGGTAATTGTCGATGCCGATGAAGTCGATGGCGGGATCGGACCACAGCGGGTCCATGTTGAAGATCACGTCGTCCGAGCCATCGGCCGGGCGGTGGGAGTGATATTCCGACCAATCCGCCGCATAGCCGACCCGGCAGGCCGAACCGACGATCGCCTTGACCTGACCCGCCAAGGCTTTCAAAGCCGCCACGGCCGGATAGCTGCCGTCCCCGGCCCGCACCTGTGTCAGGCCGACGAGTTCGGAGCCGATCACGAAGGCGTCGACCCCGCCGGCCGCAACCGTGAGGCTGGCGTAATGCAGCACCATCGGCGTGTATTGCGCGAAAAAGGCGGCGACTTGCGTCGCGGCCGCGCTGGTCTTGTCGGCCGAGCCCGCCTGCCCCGGCCCGGGAAAGCAGGTGATGCGGCCGCGCCAGGGAAAGGCCGCCTGCTCGGCCCCGCCATGCGGATCGGGCAGGCGGTTACCGGCCGGCACGTCCAGCATGATGAACGGGTAGAACATCACGCGGATGCCCTCCTGGTTCATGTAGCGGATGGCTTGCGTGACGGTGTCGTCGGACGGCGTGCCGCCAAAGGCCGGCGAGGTGCCGAGCCCGGTGCCGTTCGGGTCGAAGGCCGAGGTGTCGATCTGGCTGACCAGCGGCGCGGTGGCGCGGGTATAGGTCGAAACGGTCCAATCGGCCGGCTTGACGGTCTTCTGCCGCGTCTCGACCTTCGGCACGATCTGGCAGGTGCCGGCCCGCAGATCCGTGCCGAACCAGGACACGACGAGGCTGATGGCCTGCCGACCCGGCAGCGCGGCCGCGAGCTCGTCCATCGAGCCGTAGAAATCCGGCAGGCCGGTCTTCTGATGCTGGTTCTCGGGATACCAAGTGCCGAAGCCGTCGGAGGATTGATATTCGAGCGTGCCAAGCACGAATTCGCCGGCGCCCGGCAGCAGGCATACGGCCTTCAACTGGCTGACCACATCGTCGCCGTCGATCATGTCGGGGCGACGGATGATCTCGGCCGTGATCTGCGGCATGCGGTTGCCGAAGTCGTCGAGCACCATCGTGTCGAAGACGAGATAGCAGGTGCCGCGATAGGCCGGCACGCGGCCGGCGCCCTCAATGCTCTCGATCAGGCTGTCGGGTTCCTGGCTCTCGGACCCGTTGTAGAAGCGGTGTGGATATTTGCTCATGTCGAGCAGGTTGCCGTCGGCCCAGACCCGGCCGAGCGAGACATTGTCGCCGCCCTCGCAAAACGCCACCGCGAACGACAGGCTGTCATGCGTCACCTTGGTCTTGGGGGTGAGCAGGCTGCCCTTGCCGGACGCGGCCGCGACATGGCTGTAGCCGACGCTGAATTGCGTGCACCAGATAACGTTGCCGCCGAGGCGCATGCGGCCCCAGAGCTTATGCAGCGTGGTGTTCTCGGCCGAATTGGTGACCGCGAGCGAGGAGAGTTGCGGGTTGGAGCGGCGCGGCGTCAGGGCGTTGATGAGCAGCGAATCCACCACCGCGCCGCTCACGGTGCCGAGCGCCCCACCGATGAGGCCGCCGACCGGGCCACCGAGGGCGGTACCGACAGCGGCGCCGGCGGCGCGAAGAACCAGGGTCGCCATCAGGCTTGTGCTCCGGGGAACATGAAGGCCGCGACGGCATGGCGGCGCCACCAGGGCGTCAGCACCACCTCGCGGACCTGATCGTTCGATTGCGCGTGGATGATGCGGCCGCCGCTGCCGTCGGGTTGCGAGGCGGCCGAGAGAACCGCGATATGTTTGGCGATGGCGCCGCGCCGCAGCCGGAACACCAGCACGTCGCCGGGCTCGGCCTCGCTCACCGGCCGGCCCAGCATGTGCCGCCCCGCCGCCGCCAGGATATGTTCGTCGCCGCCGACCTCGCCCCAATCGGGCGTATAGACCGGCGGCTGTTCCGGCTCCGCGCCATAGAGGTCGCGCCAGATGCCGCGCACGAGGCCCAGGCAATCGCACCCTGCCCCGGCCAGCGCGCCTTGATGATGATAGGGCGTGCCGATGTAGCGACGCGCCGCCGCGACGATGTCGGATCGGGTCAGCATCACGAGCCTGCGAAGAGTGAGCCGCCGGACGCGTTGAGCGCGCCCTGGACGGCGTAGCGGGTGATGACATCCGAGCCCGGAATATACGGATAGCCCCGGAAGTTGGGAATGTTGCCGAATTTGGTTCGGCAGACCGACAGGGTCTTGCGGCACCCGGCCGTGACGGTCGCGATATCGCCGATCGCGACCGCGAAGGGCGTCGGCGTCCACAGCTGCAGGATGTCGATGCCGGCGGTGCGGAGATGCGCCTTCACGTCGAGCAGCAGGCCGGTGTTGGCGCCGGTCGTGAACGACAGCGTGCCGAAGGTGAACCAGTCGGCCGCAAAGGCTGCGAGCCCGGTGACGGATACTTCGGTGATCTGCCCGGCCGTCGCGGCCGTCGCGGTGCCGTGAAAGGCGCTCGCACCAAGATCGATGCCGCAGCGGGTATCGCCGAGACGCGCCGAGCAGAACCGTTCACAGGTGGTGCCGATCTTCTGGTTGAGCCGGTTGGCGATGGAGCGGAACTCGGCCGAAAAGGCGATGCCGGCCCGCGTCACCTCGCCGAGGTTGCCGACCGCGATCGTGAGGCCCTGGCTCGGGTCGGCTAAATTGACCCAGAAGAGCTCGACGTCGGCGTCGTCGTAGCGGCCGGCCAGAATGTCTGTCTCGGTCAGGTCGGCCGAGGACAGCGCACCCGCCGCGTTGAGATTGTCGATCGACAGGTCGAGCGATTGCTGGATCTGCGAGGCCGTGAAGCCAGACGCGGCCGAGAAGGTCGTGCCCGCATAGACGAGGTCGCGATCATGCTCGGTGAAGCCCAGCACCACGCCGTCGCGCCGCGTCAGCCGCCAGCAGTAGGCGAGCGTCGTCGCGCCGGTGGCCAGATGGGCCGCCAGCGCCGGAGGAACAGTCTTCATGCTAGACCCTGATTTCGACGATGGGGATGTTAGGCATCTGACCCGCCTCGAAATGCGAGAGGTCAACCTCGAGATAATCGGTGTCGAAACGCACCGGCACATCGAAGCTGAAGCCTGCCGTGATGAGGGCGCCGCTTTTCGGGACGGATCCGGGCATGAACGTCAAGAGACCGGTCGTTGCGTCAACGGAGACTGCCGAAACCGCAAGTCCATCGACCGCAACCGCAACAGACCCGGCGACCGGCTTTCGGATCTGACGAACGTAAGGGGTGGCTCCAGCCCCATAGGTCTTTGTCAATTGCCACACAGCGGTGGCTCCATCGCCGATCCCGACCGGCTGATCGGTCGGCATCGGCAGTGCCGGCGACGCGCAGGATCGAAAGTCGAAACGGTCCCTCCAGCGAAAACCATAGAGGCGCCCGCGCTGCGCTTCGAAAAAGGCCAGGACGGCCTCCAATTGAGCGAAGGATTTGACCCCATAGCCCGCTTGATATTTGCGCTTTGACTCCGCCCAGATCGCGTTGCGTTGCTCGCCGCCCGAGCGCAGCGTGACCACATCGGTCCGTCGCTCGGGACCACCCTTGGCTCCGAGCGCGACATCGGTCGGAAATAGACGTTCGTTGAAGCTCGTCATCATGCGTTCCGTTGGCCACGACCGACCGCGCGGGACAGCAACGATGCCATCTGGGCTTCCGATCGCGCGAAGGACGGCGCGTCGGGGGTCGAGACATTGAAGGTGATGGTTTGATGCGACGGCGCCGGACCGATTGCAGTCCGGGCGGTCGGGATTTTGGTCCAAGGCACGATGGTGGCGGGGCCGGCCACGACCTCGGCGCCCTTCTCTCCAGCGATTCCCCATTGGCCAGCGCCGATGCTGCCACCGTTTGCGTAGAGACCGGAGAAGCCAGACAGACCCGAACCGCTTGCGTTGCCGACGCCGCTTCCGAACAATGACTGGATCGCACCGAAGAGGCCGCCGGTCTGTCCACCCGTCCCCAGGGTCCCGAACAAACCCGCGAGCGAGCCCGACCCCGTCAAAGCGCCCTGAAGCCCCTGGCGCGAGACGCTCGTGAGCAGTGATCGCCCGACATCCTGCAACCGTCCGCCATAAAGCAGCACACCTTCGATCGCGCGCTCGGCTTGATCGGCCCCATAGCTCCAGGCCTCGTTCGTGGCGGATTGCTCGCGCTTGAGAGAGCTCTGCGCCGTCTTGGCCGCATCGATCTGGCCGACGAGAGCCGCCACGGCTTGCTTTTGTCCCCCGGTCGCGTCTGCCCCAAGCTTGGCTTGCTCGACTTCGGTTTTCATTTTGAGCGCTATGGCGTCATGCGCTGCGCCCGTCGTCTTGAGCAGCGCAAGCTGGTCCGCAAGACGGCTAAGCTCTTTGTCGCTCGCCGTATCGTCGCTGTCGGTGGCAGGAGGCGCCATCGCTCGAGCTCCCGTCACCAGAGTGGGCATGAGGCCGAGGGGCATCGCCTGTCGAAGCGGCGAGGCCGCAGCACTCTGAAGACGGCCTGTCGCTTTCGCCAAAACGTCGAGTTGATGCCCCGCGCTGTCGGTCGCCCGCGAGAAGCCAGAGAAATCGGCGCCGAATTTGAACGTGAGTTCGCCTGCGGTCTCAGCCATGGTGGTCCTCCCAGATGCCGGTCTGCTGCCATTGTCTCAGGCGCTGCTCGAGGCGCCTCGCTTCGGCGGCGCCGACCGGCTGCTGGTCCGGATCGAGCCCGAGAACGAAGCGGTGATGTCCATTCCAGGCGTCGGTGAAACCGACCCAGGAACAGGCCCAGAAGTCCACCTCACGCCACTTCAAGCAGCCGAGCGCGAACTCTCGCCATTGGCGCCAGCGCTCGGCCCGTCCAAAGGGCGGCCATCCGCACGCGCCTCCGTTTGCGAGGACGCGATCGAAAAGCCGAGCGCGAAAACCAGCGCCAGGACGAACGCCTCCGCTTCATTCACCGTGGCGCGTGCGGCACGCTCCTCTGCGTCGTCACGGCCCGGCTCGACAGCCACCAGCGCGGCCGCGATGACGGCGATCTGATCCTTGGCACGGCGCCCGAGAATGACCCCGTTCAGCACCTCGACGATGGCGCGGTCGCCGCATGCGGTTTCGATGGCCGCAATGGTTGCGAGCCGCGTGTCGAAGCGACACATGCTGCCGTCGATCGACGTCTGGAACTCCCCGCTGAGTGGGTTGATCAGGCCCCGGCGATCGGGACGGGAGGAAGCGGCGGCCCGGATCATGCCGGTGCTCCGGCCGACCATACGGGGGTTTGCGAGCTTTCGATCGTCAGGGAGGATGTGATTTCCTTGTCGAAAGGCGCTTGTTCGTCGAGCTGCGTGATGACGAAATTGCCCTGATAATAGCCAGCCCCTGGATAGACGATCTGGCAGACCAGCATCACGCCGCTGTCGAACGCCGTCCGGAAGGCCTGATAGGCCGTATCGTTCAACCACACGAAATCGCTGGCCGAAAAAGCCAAAGATTGGACGGCCGCGCCGGGCAGCAGTTCCTGCCAGCGACCGGCCGAGTCGGCGCTCGTGACATCGACTTTGCCGACCGCTCGCTTGATTTGCTTGGTCCGCAGGCCGCCTGCGGTCACGAAGGTGGAGCCGGCGGTATTGACGCGCAGCAGGAGGCTTTTGCCGGGTGAGGCGGACATGATGGCGTTCCTTTGTGGGAAGAAGTGGTGAGCGTCAGGACGGGGTTTCGTGGCCGGCCAAAGCCGAGACCGTCACGATGCCGTGCAGCGCAACATTGTCTGGGTCGCGGAACGGTCCTTGCGCGTTGATGCAGCGCAGGACGACGAGGTTGGCGCCGACGAGCGTCAGCGCGCGAAGGTGCAGAATGCGGCGGATATGCCCCATGATGATCCGGGGTCGGGATAGGTCGGTGCCGAGCGCATAGCGATCCCAAACGTCGAGATCGAAGACCAAGCGCTGAGCATCCGTGTCGGCGCTGGACTGGTCCATGGCGGTCACCAGCTTGATCGTGATCTCCGGCGTCACGGCGCGGCCGGGCGGCGCGTCAAAGATCCGCTGGCCGACGAGGGCCGCGAGAGCTTGATCGCCCGTCAGAGCCTGCAGGATGGCGTCGACCGTTGCTTGCTGTCGGTCGCTTGCGATCATGAGCCCTCTCCAGAGACCGAATCGGCGAATGCGGCGGCGAGTGGCTGTTGAGCCGCCTTGGACGCGGCCTCGGCGGCGGGTCGAAAGAACGGCTTGGCGGCGCGCTGCATCGTTCCGTATTCCAGGAACACGGCTGCGGGACTCGTCGCCGTGACAACGACCGATGGATCGGCTGCATCGGAGCGCCAGCCCAGCGTCTCGGAGACTCCCGCGTCGCTCGGCGAGGTGGTTCCGGACAGCGACTGGCGAGCCAGGTCGATCATGTCCTGTGCGACGGTCTCGAGTGCGGCCGAAACGTTCGTCCGTGCACGCTGCTGAGCCGCCGCAAGGCGGCGTTTCAGCAAGTCGATCTCCCGGCTCATCAGATCGGCACCGCGAGCAGCACGAAGCCGACGGCAGCCGGGTCCGTGTCGAGCTTGACGACCCGATAGGTGAGCCCCGCGAGACTGATCTGATCGTCGAGGCCGATCCCGCCCGGGGCGCTTGCCTGCAACACCGTGAGCTTGACGACGTTGGACGGCAAGCCGGCAGCCCCACGCTTCGCCTGATCGACGGCATCGAGACAAAGTTTGATCGGGCTATCGGACCAGGAGACCGTAAAGCCCCCCGTACCGGTCGCGGTTCGGTCGATTGATGGAGCACGCCATCGGCGAAGATCGCGCCGAACGCGGCACCAAAGACGGCCGCGAGGCCGCCGGTCAGCAAAGTCATGTGGCTCCTCTCAAGGCACCAGAACGGCGGGTTGATTGACACGGAGCAGCGCCAGAAACCGGCGTCCGTAGATGGTCTCCGACAGGTCGGAGACTTGCGTCGTCCGCTCGGATCCGCGGCGCTCGAGGCTGAGCTGTCCGGATCGGAAGCTCGTGAAACCGAGAGCGCCCGCAGCCGCGAGAGACGCCTCGGCGCCACCGCCAAATCCGTCGAGCGTCAGCAAATGCGCCGCATAAAGCAGAACCGCGAGCCCGTCATCGCCGCTGGTCCACGTCTGATCGACGCGTGTCGATGCCTCGGCCAATCGCGCCGTGAGCGTGACTGTCGGGACGGTCGCAAAGGCGGGAAAGCGGCTCACCAGATCGGCGGCCACAGGAGGAGTGAGCGACATGGTGAGCCTTTGGTTCAGGGTTTATGATCCGGCCGCAAAGGCACCCGGCAGCGCTGAGAGAGCCACAACCCTGGACCGGTCCAGCGCGTCGGCGTCGGCATCGAGTTTCTTCCGAACGGCTTTCGCGTCCTTGTCGGACAGCGGCACGATCGAGATCTCGCCCGCGTCCGCCCACGCCCGGTGCAGCGGATGATCGGCAAGATCGAGCAGAGCATGGGCGCCCGGCTCGATCGGTACAGATCCGCGATCGAGCGTATGAAACCCGCGCGAGCTTTTGGCCTTGTTGGTGACGGCGGCCAGCATGCGGCTAGATCCCGTCGTTGTAGGAGACGCCCTTTGGCAGGCGCACATCGAGGCCGCCGAGCCGCATCATGCCCGGGACGATGAATTCGAGCATGCGTTGCTGCGGCGGGAAGAACTGATGCGGCATCGGCATGTGGAATTTCAGCACCTGCGGGTCGCGCCGATACGTGATCATGCGGTTGCTTCCGCCGGCACCCGCCCCCGCCAGTTGTCGCAAGGTGCGGATCGTGAGGGGCCGGCCGGTGGTCGAGGTGTAGATATTGTTGGCCTGGAGATAGGTGATGATGGTCGCATCCGACGTCGCCGACCGGGGCGTCGAGGCGATCAGCCCATAATGGGCGACCGGCAGCAGCACGGTGTCGTGCAATTCGACCTGGGCGCTCGTCGACCAAGCTCCGACGAGGGCATTGTTGATATCGGCCAGAATCTCGATCGGCTGCTTGTTGGTCCAGAGCGACGAGCCACCCGCGCCGTTGGCGACCGCGACCTGCGGCACCGATGTCTGGTTGACGAGGCCCAAAAATCCCTTGCGGCTGTCCCCCGAAATGACGACCCGCTCGACCAGTTCCTCGCCGGCTCGCCGGGCCGCGGCGGCCTTGTCGGCCGACAAGGTCATGCCCGGAATGAGCATCGCCTCGTTGACCTCTTCGAGCGAGAAGCGATAGCCGATCTTGGCCGACTCCACGGTTGTCTCGAATTTGGTGCGGGCGACGTCGGCGAAGGGCATGTCGCTGGCGTTGCCGTCCATCCAGTCGGCCTGGCCGGCGTGATCGGATGTGAAATAGGTGACGGTCCGGGCCCAGGGATAGGCCGAGGTGTCGACCGGAACGAGGTTCGGATATTGGATGTCACCATACCGGATCGCATAGACGTTCTGCTCGATCGAGGTGACTTGCTAGACGAGAAAGCCGAGAGCCGCCTGGGCGTCGAAGACTGCGCTTGCGCGTAGCATTGTTGATCTCCTGAAGGGTGTGAAAGTCGGGACGAAAGGTCGGCTCAGGTCAGGCGAAGCTTCGCCAATCCGCTCCCCGTGGTGCCGCTGTCCCAGATGGCGCCGACCAGAGCCGTGTTGCTGGTCGAGACGTTGGTCAGCAGACCTGCCGCGGTGACGAAGGCCGGCTGGCCCGGGGTGACGGCGACGGCCGCATTGACCCAGATGACACCCTTGGTCAGAACCGCGATGGAATTGGTCGCGAGATACTGGTCGCTGTTGCCGGGCGGCAGCGTCGGGTTACGCAAGGCGAGTCCCCGAAAGGCGCCGGTGGCGCCATTGGCCGAGACGACGAGTTGTTCGGAGGCGCCTTGCAGGACCACGTCACCGAAGTTGATGGGCGTCGCGCTCGCCGGATCGACGATACGGGAGATCACGTTGGTGACCCACTCGCCATTGGCCACCATGCCGAGATAGGCGGGCGCCTGCGCGTTGGAATAAGCGGTCTGGACTGCCGGCATCACAACTCTCCTTGATTGACGTCGCCTTTCCAGGCGCTGCTGAGGTATCGGTTGCGGGCCGCGAGAGCGGTCTCGCGCGTCTGGGCCGCGTCGCTGATCCCGCTGGCGAGATGCGCCGCGAGCGGGTTGGACATCGTTCGTGCGGCCACAAGCGTCTCGAAGGCGGCGACCACATACGGGTCGGCCCGATCGCGCACCCGCTCGGGACCGAGCACCCGCGCGACCACCTGTCGGCGCAGATCCGCAACGCTGATCCCGGTGGTTGCAAGGGAGGTGCCGAGCACCCGTTTGGCGACATCGATCACGGTCGTGCGTTCGGCCACGAGGGCGTCGATCGCCGCGTCGTCGAGGATCTGGGCGCGCGCTGCCGCGAGACGATCGTCGGCGACCGCCAGCGCCTCGCTTTGCAAGGCGTCCCGATCGGCGAGACGGCGGTGAAACTCATCCACCGTGCTAGAGCCGGTATCGGCGCCATCGCCGCAGCGACAATCGGCAATGGCGGTATCGCCGACCCTGCAGGTCTCGCCGCAGCGCCCGGCCTTGACGAGGGCGATGTGGTTGCCTCGAATGTTGCGCTGGACAGCATCGTAAGGCTCGCCCTCGGGCGTCACGCCTTGACCGAAGATGACGTCGGCAAAATACCCGGTCGAGAGTTCGGCGCCGGCCTGAGCGCGCTTTGCGCCCGCCGCATCGGCGATCAGCAGGTCGGCCGCCAGATGCTCGCCATCCTGGGTCACCTCGTGTCCGGCGTGGCCGATGGCGTAGCGTTTCCAGTTGGCGGCATCCACCATCGCGGGCGGGTGGTCATCGGTGATCGGTTTGCCGGCAAAGCTGCGCAGGCTGTCGGGATGGAAGACCTCCTCGGGCGATCGATACACACGCACGAGATCGTCGGCCGCGAAGCCGTCGGGCGAGCCGATTTCGGCAGCGCGGTAATCCTGGATGCCGGCTCGTCCGATGCGTGCTCGAACCCGAAGAAATCCTTCCGGCGTCACCTCGCTCGAGGTTGCGGCCGCTGTATCGCGAATCAACATCATCTCTCCTGAAGGGAATCGGGCGGCCAAAATGGATGTTGCCATTTCGATAGGCTCCTACTATTTAGGCACGCATCCGATGTCTTGAGATCGAACCGTGCCCCGCACCACCACATCGCTGTTGCAGCGCTATTGCCTGGGCCTTCTTCGGTCGTCCCGAACGTGGCGCCAGCTTGCCGACGCGACCTCGAACGAATTCGATCTCTCGGAAGCGACGGCTTATCCGTTGCTCTTCATCAGCCGCCTTGGCGACGGCATGCGGCAGGCCGCCTTGGCGGAGCACATCGGCATCGAGGGGCCATCGCTCGTCCGCCTGCTCGACCAGCTCTGCGCTGCCGATCTCGTCAGACGCCAGGAAGACAGCACCGATAAGCGTGCCAAGACATTGCATCTGACCGACCGTGGGATCACGCTGACGGCCAAGCTCGAAGAGCGGTTGAACGCAACACGGGCCCGCATTTTCGCCGAGGTCAGCCCCGAGGATATCGCCGCTAGTCTTCGCGTCTTTGCGGCGCTCGAGCGGGCGTCGCAGATGACGTCGACGCCATGATGCTCCCGACCGGCCGCGAATGGCTCTACTCGATCAAGACTTTCGTGGCCGCCATGGCGGCCGTCTATCTTGCGGTCGCCATGTCGTTACCGCGTCCCTACTGGGCAATGGCGACCGTCTACATCTGCTCGCAGCCCTTGTCGGGCGCGACGCGCTCCAAGGCGGCTTATCGGGTGGTCGGCACCATGATCGGAGCGGCCGCAGCCGTCGCGCTCGTGCCCAACCTCGTCAATGCGCCCGAGCTGCTGGTGTTTGCCTTGGCGCTGTGGGTTGCGGTCTGCCTTTACGTGTCGTTGCTCGATCGGTCGCCGCGCTCTTATGTGTTCATGTTGGCGGGCTATACGGCGGCGCTGATCGGTTTTCCGACCGTTCTCGATCCAGCCACGATCTTCGACACGGCCGTTGCCCGCGTCGAGGAGATCACCGTCGGTATCGTCTGCGCCAGCGTGGTCGCAGGGCTATTCTGGCCGATGTCGGTCGGCGAAGTCGTTGCCGGCCGTGCCAATGTTTGGCTCGGTCACGCAGCCCGGCTGACGCGCGATATTTTGAGCGGGCCGGATGCGGGCGAGCGGACGCGAGGTGAATTAATCCGATTGGCCGGCGATGCCGCCGAGATCGACATGCTGTCGACCCATCTGGCTTACGATATCTCACGCCTCAGCGATCTCCGGGGCCATATGCGCGCACTCCGACTTCGGATGCTGATGGTGCTGCCGGTTCTCTCGTCGATCGGCGATCGCATGTCCGCGCTCCGTGCTCTCGATGGCGGGACACCGCCTCAGTTCGTTCCGCTGATCGACGCGGTGATGGGCTGGATTCAGCCCGGCGACCTCTCGCCCGACAAGACCGATGCAGCGCGTGAAATGGAAGAGGCCGATCGGCTTCGACGCATGATCGCCGCAGCGAGCCCGCGTCTGACGAAAAGCGCCGACTGGTCTGACATTTTGGGCGAAAGCCTGCTGATCCGCCTGCGCGAGTTCGTCGATATCGCCAGCGACACGCGGATGCTGCGGCGAGCCATTCGCTCCGGACAAGCGAGCCTTCCCGGCCCGCTGGCCTTCGATCCGGGAACGACGACGGTCGCGGTCCAGCACCGCGATCACGCGATGGCGCTGCTTTCGTGTCTGGCCGTGATGGTAGCCATCATCCTCTGTTCGGCTCTGTGGATCGGAACCGGCTGGCCCGACGGGTCGGCCGCCCCGATGCTGGCCGCCGTCGCCTGTTGCTTCTTCGCCTCGCGTGACGATCCGGTGCCCGCGATCCTGCAATTCGCCAATTGGAGCGGCGTCGCGGTGCTGATCATGGCGGTTTATCAATTCGCGATCCTGCCGACCGTGCATGACTTCGAAATGTTGGTTCTGGTGCTGGCCCCGACGTTCCTCATCATCGGAGCCTTGATCGCGCGACCGGCCACCATGGGCATCGGCCTCGCGCTCGCGGCCAATGGAGCGGCGGTTCTGGCCCTTCAGAGCAATCTCGGGTCGTCCGATTTCGCCGCCTACGTCAATCCGAACCTCGCGCTGTTGATCGGCATGTATATCGGCGCCATCGTCATGCGGTTGATGCGCTCCGTCGGGGCCGAATGGGCGATCTGGCGATTGATCGCCTCGGCCCGCCGGACCATCGTCCGCGCGGCGCGACACCGGGGCCGTCACGACCGCAACCGCTTCATCGCATTGATGCTCGACCGCATCGGGCTGATCTCGCCCAAACTGGCGTCGCTGGAACCGGACACGACCCTTAAAACCATTGATCTGTTGGGCGGCGTCCGCATCGGTCTCAACGTGATCGATCTCCGTCGGGCGCGGCACGGCCTGCCGCAGGAGGCTATTTTAGCCATCGACAGGCTGCTCGATGGTCTGGCTCATCACTACGAGGGTCGGCGCAAGCCGCCTGCCCCGACGCTTCTGGCCTGTGTGGATCATGTCTTGACGATCCTCATGAGCGTCGATGACGGCGCTGGTCGGCGCGACGCGCTGCTCGGCGCAGTTGGGGTCAGGCGAGGCCTGTTCCCCGATGCCTCGCCCTATCGGGCCTTGCTGCCCGACGACCCTGCTTCGGAGCGTCTTGCGGCATGATCCACGAGATCGATCTCTACGGCGTCTTCCTGCCCGACCTTCTGGTCTGGCTCGTCCTGGCGTTTCTCGTCAGCCTCCCGCTCCGCTGGCTGCTTTCGGCCATCGGCTTCTATCGTCTCGTCTGGCACCGCGCTTTGTTCGATACCGCGTTGCTGGTTCTCATCCTCGGCGGCATCGTGGCCGCCGCGCAGAGGGTCGCCTGATGTCCGCCTTCGTTTCCGTTCTCGGGCGCTTTCTCGTCACCATGGTGGCGGTCGTCGCGGCCGTCGTCGTCGGCTGGCATTTGTGGGTCTACTACATGGATGCGCCATGGACCCGCGATGGGCGCGTGCGGGCCGACATCGTTGCGATCGCACCGGATGTGTCGGGCCTCGTAACGGATGTGCTGGTCAAGGATAATCAAGCCGTTCAGAAGGGCGACATCCTCTTCCGCATCGATCGGCAGCGTTTTTCTCTGGCGCTCGACCAGGCCGACGCGGTGGTGGCGGGCCGCAAGGCCGCGCTGGATATCGCGACGGCCGATCTCGGGCGCTACAAGCAATTGAGCGACAACGTCGTGTCGCGCGAAAAGCTCGAACAATCCTCCGCGACCCAACAACAAGCTGTCGCCTCGTACCAACAAGCGATCGCGGATCGAAATATTGCCAAGCTCAACCTCGATCGTTCCGACGTCAAAGCCTCCGTGCCCGGCACCATCACCAATATGGACCTGCAACCCGGAGAATATGTCTCGGCCGGCAAGGGCGTGATGGCACTCGTCGACAAGGATACGCTGCATGTCGAAGGCTATTTCGAAGAAACCAAGCTGCCGATGATCCGCGTCGGCGACCCCGTGTCGGTGCGGATCCTCGGAGAAGCGACGCGCCTGACAGGGCATGTCGAAAGTATTGCCGGGGGCATCGAGGACCGCGAGCGCAGTTCCGGCTCCAATCTGCTGGCCAACGTCAACCCGAGTTTCACCTGGGTGCGACTAGCGCAGCGGGTTCCGGTTCGGGTCAAGCTCGACGATGTGCCCCCCGACGTGCAACTGCTGGCTGGCCGCACCGCGACGGTGGTGGTCAACCCCGGCCAGCCCCAGCCAGAGCTGGCTTGGCTACCGAGCTTCCTGACCGGCCGGGCGGAGTGACGACCGCGACCACAAGTTGCCGGCGACACAGGCGGAGCGACACCGCATCCAGCCGCTTTCGGCGAGCCGGGTCGTTCGGGCCTGGATAACGCCACCGCCTCCCGCTCACGTCTCATCCAGATCGCGCGGCTCGCCAGCGTCCACATCCACAACCTTCGACAGCCCTTCTGCCGCCAGCCCTTCCGCCGGCGGCGTCGCGCTATTTGCCGCGAAGATCGCGTCCGCATCCGGATAGGGTCCATCCTCCAGCAACTGCGAGCGCACCAGCGCGGCCGTGGTCGCGGCGGGCCAAAGCCTCAGCCCGGCATAGACCGCCGTGGTCTGCGCCTTGCTCAGTGCCACCGCCGCCTTGGCGGAAGCATCGAGCTGCCACAGCGGCCGGAACTCGAAAGTCAGCGTCTCCGAGTCCACCCCGGCCGAGCGGAGCAGCACGGCATCCAACCGCTCCAATTGCGGCCGCAGATCGAGTTCCTGCCGGGCCGAGATCATGTCGTAGTAGTTGCGCGTGTCGCTGTCGCCCGTCGCCGACAGCCCTGCTGGCGACTGGCCCAAGAGCCGCGTCACCGGAATATCGGCGGCTCCCGCCGCGATTTGCAGGAAGGTCCGCACCATCTCGGGCAGGCCGCCGAAATCGATCGTCTGCCGCGCCCAAGTGTCCCCATCGCCCAGCAGCAACAGATTGTTGATCGACTTCATCGTCGCCGCATAGGAAAACCGGGCCGACAATTGCGCCGTCGTCGCCGCGTTGCTGAGATGCTCCGACAGGTTCGGCACCGTCACGATGTCGACCTTCGCCTCATGCACGAGGCTCGTGGCACCCGTCGTCGTCACGGCCACGGCATGCACCGCGTCGTAGAGCGTCTGCAACACACTATCGGACCACAGCTGCGTCCCATACGTGAGCGGATCGGGCAGCGGATTGCCTAAAAATCGGATTACGCGGGAGGGATGCAGGTTCAACGCGCCACGCTCCGGCGCCGTCAGCATGTAGCTCTCAGGCTCGCCATAGAATGGGTCGAGCGGGTCCTGGTTGATCTGCGCGACGCCGAGTTGCCAGCGGCTCACCACATGAACAAAGCGCAGATCCCCCGGCCCGATCGCCTCCGGATAGAGTGGTGTCGTCAGTGCGGCCGGATCATCCTCGCCGGTGCCGATGATCAGCGCGCCGCCGCCATAGAGCCGGCCGAGGATCATGGCGCGCTGGATCGCGCGCCGCAGGTTCAGCCGTCGCTCGGTCCGCTCGATGGCCGCGACGGCGGCGCGATCGCCGGCCCATTCGCGCCATTCGCGAACGCTGTCATAGGGCACGATGTCGACGATCTTACGGGCCAACCAATCGCCGCGATACATCGCTTCGATCTGGTCGCGGGCGATGTCGGCCACGAAGAAGCTGTCTTGGGCGGCCTTGTCCTTGCCGATGTTCAGCGAGGCGGCGAAATTCGACAGACTGTCGGTCGCCGCAAGGCGGCGTGTGTTGGTTTTCCGGGCCATGCGGGTTCCGTTGCTGGACAGAGGAGGGTCGGGACGCCATCGGCCGCCTCGCGTGACCGGCCGCAGCCTCTCAGAGCAGCTTGAGGAGCTGATAATCGGCGCGACGAACGCCTTCGAGCGCATAGCGCAGGGCGTCGATGATGTGGTTCTGCCGGTCTTCGAGCACCGGCAGGATCTCCCCGGTGTGTCGGTCGACCGCGTAGGAATAGAGCGTCAGCTCATCGATCGTGTGCCGACAGTCCGGATGCACGACGATGTCGAGCGAGCGCAGAAACGCGACCCCCTCCCCCACCGAGCCCTTACCCTTGCGGGCGGGTTTGATGCGAAAGCCCTTGGTTCGCAGATGCGCGATCATCTCCGGCCGGGAGCTATCGGCCGTGATGGGCCAAGGCGCTGGGCCGGCCGCGCCATCGACCGTGGCGAACAGAGCTGCGGTCTCGTCGATTGGGCAGCCGATCCGGTAGGCTTCGCGATCGATATAGAGCAAACGCTCCAGAAGCGTGGCGCGCACCAGCACGGTCGGGTCGTTGGAAAACCCCCAATCGGCCCCGAAATAGGGCCGCGCGCCGGCTGGCATCTCCAGTCGGTCGATCCGCCAATTGCTGAACACGCGGGCTTCCGAGTGGCGTCGGTACGCCCCCTCCCAGATATGCCTGTATTTGTCGGGATCGCGTTTCTGGTCCCATCGCCGCTCGACCTCGAGCACCTCGGGGAACCAGGGGTTGTCGGCAAATGAGACGGGCCGCACGAGCGCGTCGTCCCGGGCTGGGCTGCTGCGAAACAGATGATCGACCGGGTCGCTGGCGTGCCGGGGGTTCCAGGAGAACCATAATTCCGAGTTGGGCTTGCGGATCGTCGGCACCAGGATGTCGAGCGAGCGCTGCGAAATGGTGTCGGCCTCCTCGATCCAGGCAATGTCGATACCTTCCATGGATTTGATCTGATCAGGGTTGTGGCCGAGGCCCGCGAAGAGAAACCGTGAGCCGTTGGACGCTTTGATTTCCGTTTCGGTCGAGGTGAAGCGGGTCGTCAGCCCCAAGGCCTGAATACGGTCGTCGAGCAGGCGCTTGGACGATTCCCGGATCGATTGCTGGGTCTCGCGCGCAGCGAGAATGCGGAGAGGTTTCTGGGCCGAGAGCAACACCAGGGCGGTCGCCATCGCGTGTGATTTGCCGGAGCCGCGTCCACCGTAGAACGCCTTGTAGCGGAAAGGCTGGAAGAGCTTTCGAAACGCCTCCGGCAGAGTGATCTCAAGTCGTTTGAGGCGGCGCGACGAAGCGGACCGTAATGCCATGTTGGCTGTCGTCTCCGTCGTTGAGGTCCTTGAGGCCGCCATAGGCACGGTCGATCAGCGCGTTGATGGCCGAGATCCGCGCCGCCTCGCTGTTGGCGTCGCGTGCCAATCGGGCAAGTTCGGCAATTGCATCGGGGATGTGGGCGCGGATCGAATCGCGGATCAGGGATGCGGCTTCGTCGAGCGGCTTCTGTCGCTTGCGCGAGATGCGAGGCGGCATATCGGCCTCTCTGGTCGGGTGTTTGAAATGAAAAACCCCGGCAGCTGGAAAGCTCCGGGGTCTCAACCGCATTTCTGCAGTGAAGCTATATACACCAGATCAGCCGCCCAAAGTCAACCAGAAGTTGCGGAGGATTGTCGACGGCGAGAGAATTTCCTAATCGCGACGAGCGCCCAAATGGCTTCCACCAGGCCGAACGGCCATGCACCTTGCAAAAAGCCGTAAGCTGACCCGAGAACACAAGCCGCAGAAAAGCAGAGCGTGAACCACGGACTGCGGTCTTCGATGGCATAAAAGAGCAGCATCGCACTGACGGCGACGAGGCCGAACAGGGTCAGCGCGTCAAACGACAACAGTGCAACCGGCGGTTAGCGACGCGTTTCGGTCGCAGGCAAATATTGTGCATATCTGGCCTGCAGCTCGTCGCGCTCTTGGATGATTGCGAGATAGGCCTGCTTGGCCTCGGCCGAGACCGTGACGCTCTTCCCCTTGTCGCCCTTGCGGCGTGGGGTTTTTTTGAACTGCTCGGGTTGATCGTTCATTGTCGCTGTCTCCGGTGCCGCGGCGCACCATACAGCAAATGTCGAGACAGCGCTCCTACATACGCGGTTTTTTAAAGCTTAACGCCAGCAAGGACGCCTTCAATCCTTCGGCATGTTTTCGCGTTCGGCGGCCGCGATGTCGTCGAGCGGGGTCGGACGAGCGGCTTCGGCCGAAAATTCGCCCATGTTCGGAACGTCGAGAACCGATCCTTGCCCATCTTCCGTTACGATCTCGTCTGCCGACACACCGCCGACAGGCGTGGTCGCAGAGGCGCGCCGGCTTTCGACCGGAGCGGTGTCGCGATCGTCTGGAACGCTGGTCTTGCTCGTCATGGCTTCACTCCCTTGTGTCGCCAATGCGGTCGCCGGCATGGAGTTCCCGGATTGACGGCGAGGCTGCGACAGCGCATCCCCGCCATCACGGTTTTTGTCACGCGAGCGAGCAGGGTCATGCGCATCATCAACGTCACGGATCTGACCGGCGAGGCCTTCGAGGCCTATGGCGAAGTGGTCGTTCCGGCACGGATCACCACGCGGGTGGATCGCGTCGCCCGGCTCGAGAATAAGCGGGACCACGCCGAACCCAACCTGTTCATGGTCACGACCACAACCACGAGCGTGCCGCATCGTTTCGACAAGATGGAGAGCCATCCGGATTCGAGCCAGACATTTTTGCCTTTCGCAGCGACCCCGATCCTGATCGCGGTCGCGCTGCCCGGCCCGGATGGGCAGCCGAACCTATCGACCCTGAAGGGCTTTCTCGCCTCGGGGGCTGGGTTCAGCTATCGCGCCGGCGTATGGCATCTGCCACTGGCCAGCCTGGGCGAGCCGGTGGCGGCGGCCGGCTTCATGTATGAAGACGGCACATCGCGCGATTGCGTCTGGGCGGATGTCGAGCCCGTGACGCTGGTGCGCGACTAGCCGATTCGATCAGTCCTTGGCGCGTTCGACATAGGAGCCGTCCTCGGTCAGGATCACGACACGGGTGCCGGGCTGAATATGCGGCGGCACCATCGTCTTGCCTCCATTCGAAAGCTTGGCGGGCTTGTAGGACGAGGACGCGGTCTGCCCCTTGAAAGCGGGCTCGGTTTCGGTGATCTCGACGGTGATGCGGGCCGGAAACTGGATCGCGACCGGAATATCGTTGAAGAGGCTGAGCATCACCTTCATGCCCTCTTGCAGGTAGAGGGTCTGATCGCCGATGACGTCGTTAGGCACGACGACCTGATCGTAGTTTTCAGAATTCATGAAGGTATAGCCTTCGCCGTCCTCGTAGAGATAGCTAAACTCGCGGTCCTCGACGAACGCGCGCTCGACCTGCTCGGTGGTCTTGTAACGGTCCGTGATCTTCACGCCGTCGCTGATGCGCCGCATATCGATCTGGGTCGTCGGCGTGCCTTTGCCGGGGTGGAAGCTTTCGGCCGTGAGAACGATGTAGAGCTGATTGTCCTTTTCGACGACGTTGCCCTTGCGGAGCGAGCTGGCGATGACTTTCACGAAACTGGTCCTTGATGCATAGATGAACGACGAAACGGCGGAAAGCGACCGAGCCTTGCGGCCGATCGCGAGTGGCCGGCACCATACCGAATTCCGCTTGTATTGCCAGTGCGCTCGGCGCCGGCTCGATGGTCCTGAGGATTTACGCGTTTGATTGAAGCCTCCCCCTGGTGGGACCCCGCACGGTTTGCGGATCGCAGACCCGTCCTGCGCGCGCGTGGACAGGTGGCGGTGGCGCTGCGCCAATGGTTCGCGACTGCGGGCTTCACCGAGGTTGAGACAGCACTTCTGCAAGTATCCCCGGGCAACGAAACGCATCTTCACGCGCTGTCGACCGCGATCCATGCGCCAGACGGCGCCGCCCTTCCGTTGCACCTGCATACATCGCCCGAATTTGCGATGAAGAAACTTCTGGCCGCAGGGGAGGACAGGATCTTCACGTTCGCCCGCGTGTTCCGGGATCGCGAGCGTGGTCCGCTGCACCACCCTGAATTCACGATGCTCGAATGGTATCGGGCGCGCGAGCCTTATGAACGCCTGATGGAGGATTGCACGGCTCTCCTCCAGCTCGCCTCGTCGGTCACCGGCGCGACGCGCTGGCATTGGCGCGGCCGCGACGCCGATCCGCTCGCGACGCCAGACCGCGTGAGCGTCAGCAGGGCCTTCGAGCGCTATGCCGGCATCGACATCGACGCGACGCTTCGACCAGAGGGCGCAGATCGCGGCGCGTTGGCGGCCGCTGCCCGGCAAGCCGGCGTTCAGATCGCCGCCGATGACGATTGGTCGGACATCTTCAGCCGGATTTTGGTCGAGCGCATCGAGCCGCACCTCGGAATCGGTCGCGCCACGATCCTCGACCGCTACCCGAGTGTCGAGGCGGCGCTGGCGCGCCCTTGCACCGACGACCCCCGCTTTGCCGAACGCTTCGAACTCTATGTCTGCGGCGTCGAACTCGCCAACGGCTTTGGCGAACTCACCGACGCGGTCGAGCAGCGGCGGCGCTTCCAGGCCGCGATGACGGAACGACTGCGACGTTACGGATCGACCTATCCGATCGACGAGGATTTCATGGCCGCGCTTGCGCATATGCCACCGGCCAGCGGCATCGCGCTCGGGTTCGATCGGTTGGTCATGCTGGCGGCCGGCGCAACCCATATCGAGCAAGTGCTTTGGACCCCGGTGGTGGGACGATGAGCGAGACGCTCCGCAGCCCGTCCGCCTTGGCCGAAGCCGGGCTTCTCGCCCCCGATGCCGTCGCGGCCCTGACCGAGATCGCGTCACGCTATGCTGTCGCGCTCACGCCGACCCTCGCGGCCTTGATCGATCCCGCCGATGCCGCGGACCCCATCGCCCGCCAATTTCTACCGAGCCTCGCCGAACGCGACACGACGCCGGACGAGCGCGCCGACCCGATCGGCGACGAGGCTCACACGCCGGTGCCCGGCATCGTCCACCGCTACCCTGATCGCGTCTTGCTCAAGCTCCTTCATATTTGCCCGGTCTATTGCCGGTTTTGCTTCCGCCGCGAGGTGGTCGGGCCGGGCGAGCAGGCGATGCTGCCGCCGGAGGCGGTCGAGGCGGCGCTCGACTATATTGCGGCTCATGGCGAGATCTGGGAGGTTATTCTGACAGGCGGTGACCCGCTCATGCTATCGCCGCGCCGGCTCGACGCCATCATGCGGCGGCTCGCGTGCTTCGCACATGTGCGAATCGTGCGGCTGCATACACGCGTTCCGGTGGCCGATCCGGCTCGGATCAATGCAGAGCTCATCGCGGCACTTCAATCGTCGCGGAAGACCGTTTATGTGGCGCTTCACGCCAATCATTCGCGCGAACTTACCGTAGATGCCGGAGCGGCCTGCGATCGATTGATCGACGGAGGCTTCGTCATGGTGAGCCAGACCGTGTTGCTGCGCGGCGTCAATGACAGCGTGGACGCGCTGGCGGCCTTGATGCGACGCTTCGTCGAGCTCCGTATCAAGCCCTATTACCTCCATCACGGCGATCTGGCGCCAGGAACGAGCCATTTCCGTGTCGGATTGGCGGAAGGGCAAGCCCTGGTTACGGCGTTGCGCGGGCATGTGTCGGGACTCTGTCAACCGACTTATGTGCTCGATCTCCCGGGCGGTGCTGGCAAAGTCTCGGCATCCCGCGCGAGCCTGTCGCCGCGTGACGACGGCCGTTTCGACATTGAGGATTTCAGGGGCCTGGCGCACGTGTATCCACCATCAACACCTTGATGACGCGGTGTAGAACCCCGTTGTTGAGGCTTGGTGAGGTTGCACGACGGAGGGCGCCTCCCTAAGCTTTTACCCGATGCAATGCAGGAGGTGGGTCATGCCGCGCTTGTTCACGGGCCTCGAAATCCCTCCCGAACTCGCGGCCGAACTGGCCTCCATGCGAGGTGGCTTGTTCGGCGCACGCTGGATCGACGTCGAAAATTATCATCTCACCTTGCGGTTCATTGGCGACATCGACGACGCGACCGCCAATGACATCGATCTCGAACTCGGCCGGATTCGGCGCGCTCCCTTCGAGGTCACGCTGCAGGGTTTAGGCTTCTTTGGCGGCGACAAGCCCCGCGCTATTGTGGCCAAAGGGCAAGCCGCCCACCCCCTCATCGAATTACAAGCCGAACAGGAACGGCTGATCCGGCGGGTCGGCCTGCCACCAGAACCGCGCAAGTTCACGCCACACGTGACGCTGGCTCGCTTGCGTGGCGCCTCGACCATGGCGGTTGCAGACTATCTCGGCGCTCGCGGATTTTTGAGCAGACGCTTTCAAGCCGATCGTTTCGTCTTGTTCTCATCGCGCGATTCAGTTGGCGGGGGCCCCTATGTGATCGAGGCGACCTACCCTCTCGGATAGGCCGCCTCGTCGCCAGATCACAAGACGGTTGAAGCAACGGAGCGAAAGCCCCGCCGCTCTGTTGGTTACTCGAAGTGGTAGGCGAGACCGGCGCGGACGATATTGCCGTCGCGCTTCTGGACGCAGTCGCAACCATTCAGATTGACGATCTTCGAGTTCGACTTGAACTCGTAGAGATCTTCGACGCGAAGGGAGACGCGCTCGCTCAAGCGGTAATCGAGACCACCGCCGACCGTCAGGGCATCGGTCGGAACGCGACCGCGCTCCGATCCAGTGACACGATCGATCTGCTCGCTGCGACCGAAGCCGACACCGGCCGCGACGAAGGGCAGGAAGCTGCCGAAGGCGTAACCGGCGCGACCGCGGATGTCGGCCTGGATGTAGTTGCGGTAGCTGACCGGGTCGGCCGATCCAGGCAGACGGCCGTTGCCGGTGAAGTCTGCAAAGGACGTGCTGGCATCGAAGCCGAGCATGTAATGGCCGAACATGAAGTTCGTACCGGCGTAGATGCCGCCGAGACCGCCATCCGCATCGGTGTTGGTGGCGCCGACGCCCGCGGTGCGGGTATGCGCCGTTACGCTGCCGTAGCCGCCAAGGATACCACCGTAGCCACCGGCCCAGTTCACGTCGCCGGCCTGATCGATATAGGCGCGCGGTGCGTAATCACCGAAGCGATAGATCAAGGCGGCGCGGAAGAAGTTGCCGTCCGACTTGGTGCGGAACGTCTGGCCGTTGAACGCATAGGTCGAATTCGGCAGGTTTTGGTAGAGATATTCGGCGCGGAGGATGACCGGGCCGAGCGCCCAGCTCGGCAGGTTCGGGAAGAGAGCCTGCGGATTGAGCTTATATTCGAGACCCGCGCCGACCGTCCAACCGACGGTGCGGTTCACTTGGCCGTAGTAGTTCGGAATGCGGTTGAGGCCGCCCGTGCCGTATTGATAGGTTTCGTTGACGACGGCGCCGCCGGCGATGAACGGCATGAAGTTGCCGAACTCGTAACCGAGCAATCCGCGGAAGCGGATATCGTAGAGCGAGTCGGTCTCGCTCGGCGTCAAGCCGACCTGGCCCGGGTTGATCTTGCGAATGACGTTGAGGTCGATCGAACCTTCGACACCGTAGACGATATGGCCGGACTGGAAATTATAGCCGACCAGCGCGCCGCCGGTCTGGCCGCTCGCGTTGACCGAACGTGAGGTCAACTGGCTGTTATGGTACGAATTGAAGCCGTAGCCGTAGGTGGTTCCGACGTAGACGCCGGACCAATCGTTGTAGTTGATCGGCGCAGCCGCGAAGATCGGAGGTGCGCTGCGGGACGGAAGGTCTGCTGCCTGGGCAAGAGCGGAACACGTCAGCAGGCCGACCAGTGTTCCAACACCCTTCACGATTGAATTACGCATGTTTGATTGGCCCGCCGCGAATGAAGTTGTGCATCACGGTACACCCCGCGGGCCGATGGCAAAACATTCAACGGGGACTTCAGTCACCTATCGGCACTGGTGTGACTTTTACGACGCAGATCCAGCGGTGACCGAACCGGCCAGCCGTCAGGACCGGTAATCGCCGTTGATTTCGATGTAGCCTTTGGTGAGATCGCAGGTCCACATCGTGAAGCGCCCCTCGCCGAGACCGAGATCCGCCCGGATCGTGATCGTGTCGCCGCGCATATAGGTCGAAACCGCCGCTTCGTCGTAAGTCGGGTCGCGCAGACCATCGACCGCCACGCGAATGTCGCCGAACCAGATCGCCAGTCGATCCCGCTCGGCGCGTTCGCCGGCTTTGCCGACCGCCATGACGACACGCCCCCAATTCGCGTCCTCGCCAGCCACAGCGGTCTTCACGAGCGGGGAATTGGCAATCGACGCGGCGACGACCTTCGCGGCCGCATCCGTATCGGCGCCCGTCACGCGGACTTCGACGAACTTGCGGGCGCCCTCCCCGTCGCGCACGACCTGCTGGGCGAGATCGAGCGTCACGGTCCGCAGCGCGGCCTTGAAATCATCGAGGCGCGGGTCCGTGGCGGTATCGATCGGGGGAACACCGCGCGAGCGGGCCGCGCCCGTGGCGAAAATCAGCAACGTATCGGATGTCGACGTGTCGCTATCGACCGTGATGGCGTTGAACGAGCGATCCACCGCTTCGACCAGCATGGCCTGCAACGCCGGCGCCGCGATCGGCGCATCGGTGAACAGAAACGAAAGCATCGTGGCCATGTCGGGAGCGATCATGCCGGCGCCCTTGGCGATCCCGTTCAGCCGCACCGGAATGCCGTCGATCATCGCCTCGGCCGTGGCCAGCTTCGGAAAGGTATCGGTCGTCATGATGGCACGCGCCGCCGCGACGATCCCGTCCTGCGTCGCTTCTCCGGCGAGGCGCTCGAGCACCCCCTCGAAGCGCGATGCGTCCAGCGGCTCGCCGATCACACCGGTCGAGGCCAGGAAGACGCTTCCTTCGTCGATCCCGAGTGCCGCCACCGCGAGGTCGGCCGTGCGCTGCACGGCAGCAGCCCCCACCCGACCCGTAAAGGCATTCGCATTGCCGGAATTCACCACCAACGCACGCGCTTTGCCGCCGGGCAGCATACTGCGGCACCAATCGACCGGCGCGGAGGGACATTTCGACTTGGTCAGCACACCAGCGACGGTGGTGCCCTCGTCGAACAGCACCAGAATGACGTCCGTCCGGCCTTTGTAGCGGATGCCGGCCTCACCGGAGGCGAAACGCACGCCGTCGATGGGCGCAACATCAGGAACGCTTTTGGGAGCCAGGGGAGAGATCGGAGCAGCCGCAGCCATGGAAGCGCCTCGTGACGGAAAGGGGACGAGAAGGGTCACCGGACCGTCGGAGACGGTCCGGCGACAAGTCGATCACGGCTTCGGAGCAGCCACATCCGGGGTGGCCGGAGCCGGAGCGGCCGGCATCGCTGGGGTCGGCGGAGCGACGGGCTCCATGCGCTCGATCTTCGCCGCATCGCGGAGCTTCATGATGGTGTCGCTTTGCGCCTTCTGCACGACGTAGCGGGCCACCTGGTCTTTGACGGCGTCGAAGGGGGGGAACGCTTTGTCGCGCTTGTCTTCCAGCTTGATGATGTGCCAGCCGAACTCGCTCTTCACCGGGTCGGAGATCTGACCCTTCTCGAGTTTGAACGCCGCATCGGCGAACTCCGGCACCATCTTGTCGCGCGTGAACCAGCCAAGGTCGCCGCCCTGCGAGCCCGGATCCTTGGAAACCTCATCGGCCACTTTGGCGAAGTCCTCGCCGCCCTTCACGCGCGCCAGCGCCGCCTTCGCCTCGGCTTCGGTCGGCACCAGAATGTGGCGGGCGTGGATCTCCACCTCCGGCTTCTGCTGCTTGGCGACGTCCTCATAAACCTTGCGCTCGGCCGCATCGGTCGCGGCCGTCTTGGCCACGTTGGTCAGCACGCTCTCCATCAACGTCTTGTCGCGGTAGTAATCCATCTGTTGCTTGAACGCCGGCGTGTCGGCGGCACCGTCCTTCATGCCCTGTGCGGCAGCGAGCTTCAGATCGATGAGATAGTCGAGCACGTAAGTGTCCCGGGCCGCACCCTTGAGCTGCTGCGGCAGGGTCGCGCCGAGGTCCTGCGTGGCGATCCTAACGTCTTCGTCGGTGATCTCGACGCCGTTGACCTTGGCCAGCACCTTCGCCTCGGCGACGGTCGCGCCCAAGAGGAGCGCCAGGGCGGCGCCGGCCAGGAGAGTTGATTTCAATCGTACGCGCATAAGGATGTCCGTTCGGTGAGAAGGCTCGCGACGCCCGAAAGCAGCGTGGACCTTGGGCGGATGGCGTCTTTGTTGTCTCGTGCTGTGGGCGTTGGTCGGGAGCCTTGACGAGCGAAGCCCAGACCGGCCGACCCTCGGCCCGTCCAACCCTTGAGCGCGCCGGTTCGGATCAAGTCACTGGACCTTCGGCCTCTCTAACTCTCGTTGCCAACCTCCGCTGCATTGACAAGGTTTCCGGGCGCTCATATCTGCGATGGCGGAATTTTGCCATTGCTTTCTCGCGCGTCCGACTGCGGAACCGCCGCAAGGGCCGCCCATCGCGTTGCATCCTTGCAGCGCGATCTCATCGCATAGTGTATCACGCACGATCTTTGTCGCGCATTCGCCGTGATGCCGTGACACTGGTTCGAAAACGCATAACGCGAGCCGGTCCGCCGGCTTCGAAAGGTCTTCATCAATGTTCGGCTCGCTCGCAAGAAAGATTTTCGGCTCATCCAACGACCGCAGGCTGAAGACTTTCTCCTCTCGCGTCGCCGCCGTGAACGCGCTTGAGCCGGAGATCGCAGCGCTGAGCGACGCCGATCTTGCGGCGCGTACCGCGACGTTCAGAGCGGAGCTCGCGGCCGGCAAGACGCTTGACGACATTCTGGTGCCAGCCTTTGCGACGGTGCGCGAAGCCGCGAAGCGCGTCCTCGGCCAGCGCCATTTCGACGTGCAGCTGATCGGCGGCATGGTGCTGCATGAGGGCGCGATTGCCGAAATGCGGACCGGCGAAGGCAAGACGCTGGTGGCCACGCTGGCGACGTACCTCAATGCGCTGGCCGGCAATGGCGTGCATGTGGTGACCGTGAACGATTATCTCGCCCGGCGCGACGCCGAATGGATGGGACAGATCTACCGCTTTCTCGGCCTCAGCGTCGGCATTATCGTGCACGGCCTCGACGATACCGCCCGGAAGGAGGCCTATGCGGCCGACATCACCTACGGGACCAATAACGAATTCGGCTTCGACTATCTCCGCGACAACATGAAATACGAGCTGAGCCAGATGGCGCAGCGCGGTCATTCCTTCGCGATCGTCGATGAAGTGGATTCGATCCTTGTGGACGAAGCGCGGACGCCGCTCATCATCTCGGGCCCCTCGGACGACAAGTCGGACCTTTACAACAGTGTCGACAAGTTCATCCCGCACCTTGTCCGCGAGGATTACGACCTCGACGAGAAGCAGCGGACCACCAACCTGACCGAGGTCGGAAACGAGCATATCGAGGCTTTGATGACCGAGGCGGGCCTTCTGGAAGGCTCGCTTTACGAGGCCAGCAACGCCACGCTCGTGCACCACGTCCAGCAGGCGCTGCGGGCCCATAAACTGTTCAGTCGAGACAAGGACTATATCGTCCGCAACGACGAAGTCGTCATCATCGACGAATTTTCCGGCCGCATGATGCCGGGCCGCCGCTATTCGGAAGGGCTGCATCAGGCGCTCGAAGCCAAGGAGCATGTGACGGTCCAGCCCGAGAACGTGACGCTCGCCTCGATCACGTTCCAGAATTACTTTCGGCTCTACAAGAAGCTGGCGGGCATGACCGGAACGGCCGCAACCGAGGCTGACGAGTTCGCCGAGATCTACAGCCTCGACGTGATCGAAATCCCCACCAACCGCCCGGTGTCGCGTCTCGATGGCGACGACGAGGTTTATCGCACCGCCGAGGAAAAGGCCCGGGCGGTGGTGCGCGAGATCGAGGCCGCAAATGCCAAGCTGCAGCCGATCCTGGTCGGGACCACGTCGATCGAGCGATCCGAGCAACTCGGCGAGTTGCTGGCCCAGCAAGGCTATCAGCGCATCGACTTCACGGCTCCGAACGCGCTGGACAAACTGTATAAGTCCGCCCGGTCCGGCAAGCCGTCCAAGACCTTCGCGATCCTCAACGCACGCTTCCACGAGCAGGAAGCCTATATCGTGGCCGAGGCCGGTGTGCCCGGCGCCATCACGATAGCGACCAACATGGCCGGTCGCGGAACCGATATCAAACTCGGCGGCAGCGAGGAGATGCGGATCGGGGTCGAGGCGGGGTCGATGGAGCCGGGTCCCGCGCGTGATGCCAAGGAAGCGGCCATCCGCGCCGAGATCGCCGCCTTCAAAACGAAGGCCATGGAGGCTGGCGGTCTCTACATCATGGGTACCGAACGCCATGAAAGCCGCCGTATCGACAACCAATTGCGCGGGCGATCCGGTCGCCAAGGTGATCCGGGCAGCTCCAAATTCTTCTTGTCGTTGCAGGACGATCTCATGCGGATCTTCGGCTCCGAGCGGATGGATGCGGTGCTGACGCGTCTGGGTCTGCAGGAAAACGAAGCCATCATCCATCCGTGGATCAACAAGGCTTTGGAAAAGGCGCAGCAGAAGGTCGAAGCGCGCAACTTCGACATGCGGAAGAACGTGCTGAAATACGACGACGTCATGAACGCCCAGCGCAAGGTGGTGTTCGAGCAGCGTCGCGAAATGATGGCGCAGGACTCGCTCGAGGAACAGATCGACGAGATGCGGACCTCGGTGGTCGACGATCTCGTGGCCCGCTTCATCCCGCATGACGCTTATGCCGAAACCTGGGATACGGCGGGCCTCAAGCAAGCGTGTCTCGAAACCCTCAACCTCGATGCCCCGGTCGACGAATGGGCCAAGGAAGAGGGCATTGGCGACGAAGAATTGAACGAACGCCTCCAGAAGGCTGCCAACGAGGCCTATGCGGCGCGCGTGGCGCAAAATACGCCCGACGTGATGCGCTATGTCGAGAAGCAGGTCGTGCTCCAGATGCTCGACCATCTCTGGCGCGAACATCTCGTCGTGCTCGATCATCTGCGGCAAGTGATCGGGTGGCGCGGTCTCGCGCAGCGCGATCCGCTGAACGAGTATAAGTCGGAAGCTTTCGACCTGTTCAACAGCCTCGTGGCCCGTCTGCGAGAGAGCACCACCGCGCAATTGATGCGGGTCGAGATCGCCTTTGAGGCCCCGCAGAACGAACTTCCGCCCATGTTCGCCTCGCATACCGATCCGTTGACCGGTGACGACGATGTCGCGCTCGAAAACAACAACCCTCAATTCGGCAATCGCGATTTCGCCTTTAATACGGCTGCGGCCGGCGCGGCCGTGTTGACTGCGGACGCAGCCGTGCATCGCGATCCGCAGGATAGCTCGACATGGGGCAAAGTTGGCCGCAACGAGCTTTGCCCCTGTGGCACGGGCCGAAAGTTCAAACATTGCCATGGTGCCCTGCTTCAGGGCGGCGAATAGACGCCGTCTCTTGACCATCCCCGGGCCGCTTCCATCCTTGTTCGGACGCGGCAATTGCCCGACCGCGCGGCTCGAGGAAGCGACAGACATGCCATCCAACCCATTGAGCGATAAAGCGCGGGCGGTTTTCGCCTTCGCGGCCTATCACCAACTCACCTCCAGCGAGACGGTGATCGACGTCATTTTGAAAGACGATGCCGGGCATTCGGCGGACCCAGCCGCCATCAAGGAACTTGAGGACGGTGGCCTCGTGACGGTCAACGGAGCGCGCGCCGCTTTCACGAGCGATGGGCAGGCTTTTTTCAGTCGTGTGCTCGAGGCGATCCGAGGCGCAGCCTAACGATCGCGATCTGCGACGCGTAACGCACACCTCCGGGCGATATGTCGCGCGATCGCGATCATTCCGGTTGAACTCATGCCACCATCGCTGTGTCTAACGAGACGTTCACGAGGATCACGGGAGGCAGGTCATCCCTAGTTCGAACCGGCTCAGAGACGCGCTCGTCGCGGCTTCGCCTCGTCTATCCCCGCCGCCGACGCCGTGGTCCAGCATCCTGATCCATGGCGGCATTTCAATGCTATGGCTCTTGCTGTTCGCGCGTGCCTTCGTGCTCGACGGCGTTTTTGCCTGGTCGATCGGAATAGCCTACGTCGGCTATGACACGGCGCTTTTGCTCTTTGTCTTCTGGCAGACACTTAGCTTGCGAAGGGCCGTTCCGGCACGTCAGGCAAACGGCGGGCCCGTCAGCCTCGGGGTAATCGTGGCGGCCCATAATGAGGCCGACATCCTTCCCGTGACCCTGGCGGCCCTCTTCGCTCAATCCGAGCCGCCGGACCGCATCGTCATCGCGGACGATGGCTCGACGGACGGCACCGCCGCCCTGCTCGAAGGCTCGTTTGGGCTGATCAGCCCAGAGATCGGCGCCATGAGCGCGTGTAGTACGCAATATCCCACGCTGCAGTGGTTACGACTGCCCCACGGGGGCAAGCCAGCGGCGCTCAACAGCGCCATCGTGTTGACCGACACCGACATGGTCCTCACGGTCGATGCCGACACGTTGCTCGACTCGGACGCGATCGCGGCCATGCGGAATGCCTTCGCGGCCGACCCCACCCTCGTCGCCGCGACCGGTATCCTGACGCCCATCTGCGCCGCGACGACAGGCGGCCGCATCTTCCAGTGGTTTCAGACCTACGAATATATCCGCAACTTCCTGTCGCGCTATGCCTGGATGCAAGTCGACAGTCTCCTGCTGATCTCCGGAGCTTTCGCAGCCTTTCGTCGAACAGCCGTCATCGAGGTTGGTGGCTTCGATCCGGCCTGCCTCGTCGAGGATTACGAGCTCATCCACCGGCTCCGTCGCTACAGCGTGCGCGAGGGACGAGGCTGGACCACCAGCGTCGTCGGGGCGTCGCGCGCCTTGACCGACGCGCCTGGCTCGACCGGCGCCTTTCTGCGCCAGCGGCGACGTTGGTTCGGCGGCTTCCTGCAGACGCAATATTGGTATCGCGATATGGTCGGGAACGGCGCTTATGGCTGGCTCGGCTTGTTGATGCTGCCCGTCAAGGCTGCCGACACGCTGCAGCCGATCTATGGTCTGACGGCTTTCGGGCTGTTGGCCGTCTACGCCGTGACCGGACGGTTCTCTTTGGTCAATCCCGTGGCCGGCGTCATCGGGTTGAAGATCCTGATCGATTTCGCTTTTCACCTCTGGTCGATCCATCTTTATCGCCGCTGGGCCGCACCCTCGGCGTCGGTCAGTTTCGGGTCCGGTCTCCTCGCCGCCCTGCTGGAGCCGTTCAGCTTTCAGTTGCTTCGCCATCTCGGCGCCGCCTGGGGATGGGTCATGTTTCTGACCGGTGAACGGACGTGGGGGGTGCAGCAGCGGCTCGGGCTCGTTACCGTTCCGCACGGTCCAACGCGTCACGTGGACGATCCTGGACGGGACCCCTCGTGAGCGTCATGATCGGCGTGGAGGCTCGAGGATGATCCAACGCTACACGCGCACCGCGATGGTGTTTCACTGGCTCGTCGCAGCCCTCATCGCCGCGAATGTGATCATGATTTGGGTGGTCGACAGCCTGCCGGACACCATGGTGCGTCCCGTGATCGACACGCATAAGTCTTTCGGCATCACAGTGCTGGGCTTGGCGATCATGCGCGTGTTGTGGCGCGCGACCCACACCCCACCTGCGCTTCCGCCCGGCTACCCAAAGTGGGAGCGGTGGAGCGCCCATGCGGCGCATGGCGTGCTGTATCTTCTCATCTTCTGCCTGCCCCTGTCAGGCTGGATGCACGACTCGGCTTGGAAGGAGGCGGCGACGCATCCGATGTATCTGTACGGCCTGATACCTTGGCCGAGAATCGGATGGCTCACCGCCATCGATCCGGCCCAAAAGGATTTTTGGCACGATCTGTTTGGCCGCGTGCATACGGCTTTTGCTTACGTGCTCTACGCGATGGTGGTCGCTCATGTCGCCGGCGCGCTCAAGCACCAATGGTTTGACCGGGAGCCCGAACTTCAGCGCATGCTTCCCGGACGAGATGGTGTCGGGCTAAAGGCCGAAGAGCCGCGCTGAAGCGGCGTTCCGCAAGGCCGATCGTGTCTCAATGCGGAGAGGAGACATGCTCCTTGACGCCCGACATCACGAGCCAGGCGATGAAGACACCCAGGACATTGACGCACAACACCGTGAAGGTGATCCAGGACCGGAGCGGAAGGGTCGCATGGTCGCTGAGGTTCGGCTCGACGATCCGCTCGATGTAAAGCTGCTTGCGGCGAACCTCGGCCCGCGCCGTGTCGAGTGACGAATTGGCGAGCGCCAGTGCCTTCGTGGCGAACTCGCGCTCGAGAGCCAGCCGCTCGTAAGTTCCCAACTTATCGGCAAGACCGCCATCGACGGTTGAGACGCGGGATCGTTCGCGGTCGATCTGGGCGCGGGTCGCGTCAGCCTGCCGACGAAGATTGATCAGCCCTGGATTGTTTGGCGATCCAGCCGTCATATCCGAAATCTGCGCTTGCGTTTGTGCCAAATCGTTCTGCAACTTAGCCACCAAGGTCGAGACCAAGACCGAGCTGGTCACGGGATCGATCATGGTTTCCTTGTTCTGGAAGGCCGTGACGGCGACTTGCGCGTCGGTCAACCGATCCTCGTTGCGCTTCACCTCCCGCTCGGCGGTCGTCACCGCATCCTTGTGGATGTTCGCATTCAACTGGTTGACCAGGTCCTCACCCAGATCGAGCAGCGCCACGGCGATCGCCTGTGCGTCGTCGGGACGGAACGCCTGAACCTCCAGCGAGGTCACGCCGGTCGCGGTGCTGTAAACCACCGAGGTCATCTTTGTATAATATTTGTATAATTCCTCCTGTGTGCTGCCGAACATCAAGGAGGGGTAGCGCGAGATAAAATCGGCTCCGCGACCATACATCTCCGCAAGCGGCAGATGCTCTTCCAGCTTTTTCACAGCATCGCGGGATTCCAAGAAATTCTGGACCGAATAGGTATCGTCGTCCGACCGGCTCATGCCCGCCATACGAAGCAGCGAATTCAGGCCGCCGCTCCCGCTCGGCTTGGAGGCTGTCCGCACGATGAAGGCCGCAGACGATACGTAACGATCGCTGGCGATCAAACCGTAATAAGCACCCGTCACAAGCGTCGGGGCGAAATAAAACAGCAGCATCAGGTAGGGACGCCACTTGATACCGGTCCGGGCTCGCTTCAACACGCCTGCGATCGGGCCGCCCGCGCTGGGAGCACCACGAAGATCGCGCCCTTGAGCGGGGGTAAGGTCGTTGGGTCCGGTCCGCAGAACGGTGTCGTTTAGCTCGACCTGACGAACGTCTGTCATGAGGGACTCTTGGTTGCGGCCGAACCCGGAGGCCGAATGGGTCGCGCGGGAGTCGCGATTGCGTCGCTAGTGGCCATGTCTCAGGCCTATGTCAATTTAAGGGCTTCGCGCCGTCAAGCGATGCTCGTGACGACTGGCTCGTTGCAGAACCGGCGCGCGGCCTCTGGTCTTGACGGTTTGCATCCGGCCGCAATTCGGCGCCAATCGCTTTGTATTGCACGCCCTCGGCGGTAGACTTGCGTCTCCGACGTCATTATCCCCCGTCGGCGTCGGTGTCCAGGGTCACCACGGTCCACTCGGGACGTGCCGTACCGACGATCCATGCTATGGCACGCTCGTCTTGAGGGCTGAAGGTCTATGAAGCCGTTGCGAAGCGAAGAAATCGAAGTCCAGAACGTCAAGCTCATTCGCATCGTTCCTGATCAGGAGGGCGGCGACGCCTCCCTTCAGGCACGACAGCGCTCCCGCAGCGGTTTTTACAGAAACCTGCCCTTCCTGATCATCGTCGTCCTGCCGACACTCCTGGCTGCCCTCTACTATTTCGGCATCGCCTCGTCCCGCTACCAATCCGAGGTCAAATTCGTCGTTCGGTCGCCCGGCAGCGCGGCGTCGAGCGAACTCGCATCCCTCGTCTCGGGCTCGAGCATCGTTCGAGCGGGCGACGATGCCTATATCGCCAAAGCCTATATGCTGTCGCGCGACGCGATGGAACAATTGGTCGAAAAGGACGGATTGCGGGCCGTGTTCGACAAGGCCGGATGGGACTTTCTCTGGCGCTATCCAGGCCCGTTCCGCTCGTCGGATACCGAAGGGCTGATGAAGCATTATTTGAAATTCGTCAGCATCGCCTATGAACAATCGAGCGGCATCCTGACGCTCGGCTTCCAGGCTTTCGAGCCGGAGGATGCAAGACGCATGGCTGGCGCGCTGCTGGCCCACACGGAAGTGTTCCTCAACGGCCTCAACGTGCGGGCCCAGAACGATGCGATCAAGTCAGCCGTCGCGCAGGTCGACGATGGGAAGCAGCGCGCGTACGATGCTCTCGACAAGGTGACGGCCTTCCGCAACCGGGAAAACGTCGTCGACCCGACCAAGTCCTCGACCGGCATCGTCGATAGCATCTCCCGCCTGTCGCTCGAGACCTCGAACAGCAACGCGCGTCTCGCCGAACTCGCGACCACGACGCCTCAAAGCCCCGAGATCCCGACGTTGCGGACCCGCGTGGCCGCCCTGCAGGATCAGATCGGCAAGCAGCGTCAATTGTTGGGCGGTACCACCGCCTCGCTGGCGCCCCGCATCGCCGAATATCAGCGCCTCCTGCTCGAGCAGCAATTCGCCGAGCGCTCATTCATGTCGGGACTCGCATCGCTCGAGTCGGCGCGCCTCGATGCGGAACGGCAACGCGTGTTTCTGGAACGTGTGACCGCGCCCGACCTGCCGGACTTTCCGGCTTATCCCTATCGCCTCGCCTCGGTGTTCGGGACGCTCGCGATCTCCTATGGGGTGTTTCGTGTGTTCAAGTCGGTGTCCAAGGATGTCTGGGATCACGCCAAGAAATGAGCAACGCCGCCCATAATCACCATCTCGTCAACAGCTTACTGGCCGGCAACGGCTTACCGGCAACCGGCGAGACGCCCGATCTTGTGCCGCCGCGTGCCATCGCTGCGGTCAATATTGTCAAGGAATTCGATACCGAGCATGGTCGCCGCCGCGTTCTCGATGGCATCTCATTCAAGGTGCATATGGGCGAGCGGATCGCCATCCTCGGGCGCAACGGCGCCGGCAAGTCGACCCTGATCCAGATCCTGTCGGGTTTGCAGCGGCCGACATCGGGCCATGTCGATCGCGGCTTGCGGATGTCCTGGCCGCTCGCCTTCGCGGGCGGCTTCGAGGGGGATCTCACCGGCTACGACAACATTCGCTTCATCTCGCGCGTCTATAATGCACCGTTCCGGGAGGTGTTCGATTATGTCGACAGCTTCGCCGAACTCGGTCGCCTGCTTTACGAGCCGATGCGCTTCTACTCGTCGGGGATGAAGATGCGGATCGGCTTCGCGCTCTCCCTTGCGATCAACTTCGATTGCATTCTAATCGACGAGGTCATCCTGGTCGGCGACCGGCATTTCCAGGAGAAATGCGTGCGCGAGCTCTTCGAATACCGCAAGCATTGCGCCATGATCATCGCGACCCACGGCATGGACGTCGTGACGCAATATTGCTCGCAGGCGCTGGTGATGAAGAATGGCCGCGGCCGGGTCTTCACCGATCTCGACATGGCCGTGAAGATCTACTCGTCGCTGTGATCGCGATGGTCCTTGGCCGCTTTGATGCCGAATCGCCGGTCTAACCGGCGATGCGCGAGAACGTCACCTGACCCAGGGCCATGTGGCCCTCGATCGTACCTTCGTCGTTCATAAAATGAACCTCGATATTATGCTCGGGGTCGTGGTGCTGCATCGTAAACGTGCCCTCAAAGGCGCCTCCATCGCTCGGACGCAGCAACACTTTCGCGATGGCTTTGTTGTCGCAATAAAAGGTCAGCCGGAACGGCGTTCCCCGCGCCTCCATCGAAAAAGCCAGAATCAGTCGGACTTGCCAGGTCCCGGGCGGGAGATGGAAATAGGGTCCGTAATAGATGATCCGCGCTGCACCCGTCACGTCCGCGACGGCCGGCGCGACCTCGTTGGGTTTGTCGCCCGAGAGGAACACCTTCGACGGCCATGTGATGATACCGATGTCGTGGCTGATCGCGCCCAGCACCATCGGTGACAGAACCTGACGAGCCAGCATCGCCTCGTCGGCCGTGATGGTGTCGGCCAAGTGATCGAGCCGGACGTAATGAGGCACTCGGCGTTCAAGCGCCGTCTCAAGGCTCCAGGGCGCATCGACTGGCCCGGCAAAGGCTTCGATCAACGCCTGCAGATTGGTCGGCTCCAAGTCCAGGCGGAGATGCTCCACCACAAGCGCGACGATTTCCAGAGCTGACCCCTGGAACGCGCGATGAACGAGGGTGACGGCGGAATTGTTCGGCAACACGTGATTGGCTGCGGCGCAGGAGGTCGACAGTCTCAAGGCATTCAGCACATCCGTTCCAGCGGCCGCCTTGGTGAAGCGAACGCTGTCGACGGGATCGTCCAGCACCGCAACGACCGGGATCCTCGCGCCCGCGACAGCGTCGGCGATGCGTCGGCCTGGATGTGTGACGATCAACGTTCGACGTGCGCCCTCGATACGCCCAAGGTCGGCTGGCGCCTGATCCCGGTCGGCGATTTCGACATCGACGGGCGGCGTCGCCCTGACGCAGGCTTCGCGCACCAAGTCCGAGACCCATTGGCCAAGGACGCTCGATCCGCTGATCACGATCGCATCGTGAACATCACCCGCTCTCAGCAATTCGTCATGCCCTCATGTGTCATCGCAAGCAGCACCATGACTGCAATCGTTATGTGGCTTCAAGTCGGTTTCGGCGGCTGTGGCGCCAAATTGGAGCCTTGCCGCTCGGTTCGACTGAACCCAGACCCTTGAAGAGAGCGAGCGGTTCCGTCAAGGCACGCGGCGCCCGCATGCAAAGCCAGAGCTTCATTTCCAGCTGCTTTCATTCTAAACCCCGAGGCATCCGCGTTCGACGATGGTTGCGACACGTCTTTCCGGCATGTTCCGATCGGCCCGGTGAAGCGAGCCGGACGATCGGGTTGGGGGTCAGAACGACACGATGGCGACGATTTTATTCGACGGGCGAGATGCCTATCGCAAGGGGGGGACCGGCATTGCGACTTACGCGCGGCTGCTCGGCATCCTGGCTCGCAAGCTCGGGTTCGACACGCAACAGGTCGTGTCCAGCGAATACCCGCCGGACAAGAAAGACCCGGTGCTGAACGAGATCCGCTTTCACGATGTACCAGGCAAACGGCTGACGATTTCGCAAGTCGTCAAGGTCGGCTGGCGCGCCTCGTTAGGGGGCTTTTCGGACATTCGCCCGACGAAGGTGCTTAATACGGGAGCGGTCGTCGATCCAACGCCCGAAAGCAAAAAAGCCTTTGCCAGCACATTCGCGAGCTTCAAGCTCTTTCTGATCGGCGAGGCCCTCTATCGCGTCCATGGGCGGCGAGCGGTGATGCAGTTCGATAGAACGCCCGACATCTTCCACGCGACCTCTCCGGTGCCGCTTCAGGTGCGCGGGGCCGCCAACCTCTACACGATCCATGACATCATCCCGATCCGGCTGCCCTACACCTCGCTGACCAACAAGAAGTTCTTCTACAATCTGACGAAGGAGCTTTGCGCCAAGGCCGACCACATCATCACGGTGTCGGAATTCTCCCGCCGCGACATCATCAAGCTGACCGGCATTTCCGAGGACAGGATCACCAACACCCACCAAAGCGTCAGCATGCCGCAGCATCTGCTGTCGCGGAGCGATGATGCCGTTGCGGCAGATCTCGCGCATATCTTCGAACTCGACATGGACGGATATTTTCTTTTTTTCGGTGCCATCGAACCGAAAAAAAATGTGTCGCGCCTGATCGATGGTTACCTCGCGTCCGGCTCGAAGCGACCCTTGGTGATCGCCGGCGGCCTCGGTTGGCAATTCGAGGGCGACGTCAAACGCATGCAGGACGAACGCTTCCTGAGCTATCGCGTCACCGGGGAGCGGATCGCGGCGGAGCGGATGGTCCGACATGTCGACCATGTGCCGTTCGACCAACTCGTCAGCCTCATCCGGGGCGCACGCGCGTTGATTTTTCCCTCGCTCTACGAGGGGTTTGGCCTGCCCGTGTTGGAAGCCATGTTGCTCGGAACACCGGTGATCACCTCCAACGTGTCATCGCTGCCGGAAATTGCAGGCAATGCCGCGCTTCTGGTCGATCCCATGGATGTCGCATCGATCGCCCGGGCGGTCCGGACGCTCGATAAGGATTCGGACCTCTGCCTCGATCTGACCGAGCGCGGACGGATCCAGGCATCTAAGTTTTCTGTGGAGCGTTACGAGACGAATATGGCGGCACTTTACGCTCGGTTTGCCAGTTGAGCATAAAACCGAGGGCGGCGGCGGTGGTGCTGGCGGGGCTAGACAATCGATCGCGCGCAAGTCAAACAAAACGGCGGAAGCCATGTGTGAGGGGCGATCGCAATCCATCGATGCAATTATGATCGGCGTGACGTCACGAGACCCGGCATGACGGCGTCTGCCCAGAGCATCGTCGCTACCTTGGGCGGACCTGCGACTCAGCATTGTGGTGGTCGTTCGCAGGCCCGCACGTCGGCAGCCTGTCAAGCGTCCAACCTTGCGCAACCGACCCGAGCCGGATACCGCTTTGTGTTGCAATCGTGGATAGAGTCCGCGGACGCGGTCGTGGCCTGATGAGTTGGTACTGGATTCGCTTCGACAGTCAGCGAAAGAGGCACATTGAAAAAGAACTCTGAAATCGCAATTGTCGGAAGGGCATGTCGCCTCCCGGGCGCGAATTCTGTGTCGCGCCTGTGGCAATTGCTCCGCGATAACAAATGTGCGGTTACTCATATTCCATCCGACCGATGGTCGTTGGACCGGTTCGGCCATCCCCGGCATGGCGAGCGGGGCCGGAGCTACACGTGGGCGGCTGGCGTTCTCGACGACATCTGGGGCTTCGATCCAGCGGCGTTCGGCCTGTCGCCACGGGAAGCCGAGCAGATGGATCCGCAGCAGAGGCTGCTGCTTGAATTGACATGGGAAGCGTTGGAAGACGCCGGCATCAAGCCGTCCAGCATCGCCGGGACAGAGACAGGTGTTTTTGTCGGCGCATCCACGACCGATCACGGCAATTCGAAGATGTTCGATATTGCGTCGACCGATGGCTATTTCGCCACTGGCAATGCCGCCTCGATCCTGGCTAATCGTGTCTCCTACATCTACGATCTGAATGGCCCGAGTTTTACGGTCGACACGGCTTGCTCCTCCTCGATCGTGGCGCTGGATGCCGCCGTTCAGGCGCTGCGAAGCGGCCGTATCGAGACCGCTATCGTCGGCGGTGTCAGCATTCTGACGACCCCGTTTCAATTCGTGAATTTTTCGCAGGCTTCGATGCTGTCGCGCGTCGGCCTATGCCAGGCGTTCTCGGCCAACGCCGACGGCTATGTGCGGTCCGAAGGCGGGGCCGTGCTGGTCCTGCGAGCACCTGGCAGCGTCGCAGAAGGGACGGACCGTATTCACGGCACCGTCATCGAAACGCGCGTCAATTCCGATGGGCGCACCAACGGAATCGCACTGCCATCCAAGAAGCGTCAATCGCAATTGCTCGAGCAGCTCTACGGTGGAGCGTCAATCGACCCCAATCATCTCGCCTTCGTCGAGGCGCATGGAACGGGCACGCCGGTCGGAGATCCGATCGAAGCGACCGCGCTCGGGGAAACGTTGGGACGGGGACGCATCGCGCCGCTGCCGATTGGCTCGATCAAGTCCAATATCGGCCATACGGAAGCCGCGGCCGGGCTGGCCGGCGTGCTGAAGGCCATGCTGGCGCTCGAAAACGATCTACTTCCCGCGTCGCTCCATTGCGATGAGCCCAATCCGAACATCGACTTCGACCGCCTCAATTTGCGGGTGGCATCGACGGCGATTGCCCTGGAGCGCGGCTCCACGCCACGGCTCGCTGGCGTCAGCTCCTACGGGTTTGGCGGCACGAACGCCCATGTGGTGCTCGGCGACGCTCCTCCGGTTACCAACCGCGAACCGGCGACTGCGCCGAACGTGCTGATGTTGTCGGCCCATACGCGGGCCGCTTTGGCCGATCTCGCAGAGACCTACGCGCAGCGCATCGATGCTGCAGCACAGCGGAGTGACGCAGTGAGGCCCGACGCGGCGACGCTGATGGCCGCCGCCAATCATCGACGCGACACCCTGATCGAGCGTTTGGTGCTGCCGGTCGATCGCGATACGGACGTTGCGACCGCTTTGCGGGCCGTGGCGCAGGCCAATGGTGAAAATACGCCGCCCGCTATCGTCGGAACGGCAGTCGGTCGGGAGGCGCCGGTCGCCTTCGTGTATTCGGGCAATGGTAGCCAGTGGGTCGGCATGGGCCGCACAGCCTATCGGGACTCCAATGCGTTTCGGACCCGCTTCGACGAGGTCGACACCCTGTTTCGGCCGCGTGCGGGCTGGTCCCTCGCGACCATGCTGATGAATGACGCGCTCGATGAGCATCTCGGCAAAACGAGCGTCGCGCAGCCGCTGATTTTCGCCATTCAGTCGGCCACGACCTTCGCGCTTAAACAACTCGGGCTGGTGCCCGACTTCGTCTTCGGACATAGCGTCGGCGAGGTAGCGGCGGCGGAAGCCGCAGAGATCCTCGATCTCGCGACTGCCGTCAAAGTGATCTATTTCCGCAGCTTGCATCAAGAACTGGCCTTCGAGGCGGGCGGCATGACCGTCGTGATCGGCTCGCGCGAGGCGGCCGAGACCTTGCTCGAGACGATTCCCGGCCTGTCGATCGCGGCCTATAACAGCCCGCGCGCCTACACATTTTCCGGCTCGCTGGCGGCGCTCGACCAGCTCGCGGTTTCGGCGCGCGGTCTGAAGGCGCGGGCGCAGAAACTCGATATCGCCTATCCGTTTCATAGCGCGCTGATCGCGCCGATTGAACAACCGCTTCTCGCCGATCTCGGCACGCTGCCGAGCGCCACAGGCACCGCGACTTTCGTGTCGACCGTGACCGGCACGGCTCTTCCCGGTACCGATCTCGACGCGCTTTACTGGTGGCACAACGTGCGCGAGCCTGTGCTGTTCTCGCAGGCAATCGAGGAAGCCACGCGCCTCGGCGCGCGTCTTTTCGTCGAGATCGGGCCGAGCCCGATTCTCCTGTCGCATATCAACGACACGCTAGCGGCCGGTGACATCACGATCGCGACGCTTCCGGTTCTCGACCGCAAGGAGCAAAGTGCCGACGCCTTCCGCACCGCGGCCGCGGTTGCTTTGTCGCGGGGTGCCGTGCTCCGGCAGGGTTCGGTGCTGGGCATTGATCCGGGACCTTTATCCGCCCTGCCCTCGTATCCGTGGCAAAAGAAAAGCTATCGGCTGGGGGATACGACCGAGGCCATCGGGTTCCTGACGGCTCGACCCTGGCATCCGCTTGTCGGCGCTCGTTATGCGCTCGATCAACTCGAATGGCACTCGCAGATCGATACAGCGCTGGTGCCGGCCCTGGCCGATCATGTGGTCGAAGGTCACGTTCTTCTGCCGGGAGCGGCCTTCGCCGAAATGGCGCTTGCGGTCGCGCGCGACTGGCTCGGCACTGAGACGGCAGCGATCGCGGATTTCGAGATCCACCAGCCGATGATCCTGGCCGGGACGGCGTCTCGCGGTGTCCGCTGCCGTGTTCAGCCGGTCACCGGCACGATCGAGATCATGAGCCGACCAAGGCTCGGTCAAGCGGCGTGGCAAACCCATGCGGTTGCCAAGATCCTCCGTTTCACCGGCGCCCCCGTCGATGTCCCAGATTGGTCTGAGCCCGAGGGTCGTGCGACCATGTCGGGAAAAGATCTTTACCCGGCGGCCGCGATTTCCGGCCTTCAATATGGACCGGCTTTTCAGCTCCTCGAGAGCGTCTATCGAGTGGGGCCCGACGCGATCGTCGTGGATCTCGTCTCGGGCGAGGGCGACCAGCGCTTCGGGATCGATCCGGCCCGGGTCGACGCATGTTTTCACGGGTTGGTGCTGCTCTTCGCCGATCTTGCTGTTGCCGGTCGGTTGAAGCCCTATGTCCCGGTCGGGATTTCTGAAGTGAAGCTCTTTCAACCGCATGTTCCGGTTGCTCGTGCCTATATCGAGGTCGTCCGAAGCGACGAGCGAACCATCGTGGTGCATTTCACCCTGGTCGACGCCCACAACCGCCCGGTTGCCCTGCTCCACAAGGCCCGCTTTCAAGCCATGAACGCGTTCCGCTCGTCCGAGCGGCCAATCGATTATATTGGGCAAAAAGCGATCCTTGCGGCCGAACCCCTCGCGGTTCAGGAAGAACCGGCAATCACGCCCGCGCAGGTCGTTTCGGCCGCGAAAGCCGCGGGGCGGTTGAGCGGTGATGACGCCACGGCTCCTTACGATTACGTTCTGCTCGATGGATGGGCCACGGCGGTCGCCTTCGGTCTGTTCGAAGCGCTCAGCCAGAACGGCATCATCGATATCGAGGCCTTGGTTGCGGCTGGCACGATCGAGCCGAGACTGACGGAATGGTTCACACGCCTGTTGGGCGCCTTGGAGCGCAGTGGCCTCGTCGTCAATGGCGACGCCGGCTACATGGTGGTGGCAAATTCTGAATTGCCCGATCCGCGCGACATTCTCCGCGCGCTGGCGGCAGATCATCCGAATCGCTCGGCAGAATTGCTGCTCGCGGCTCGGACCGGTGCTCTCATCGACACGATCGCGAAAGGCAGCTTCGGCGGCTCGGCGCCCGCCACCCTGACGGCCATCGACGGGTTTGAGTTCGGCGGTCACGCGGCGCTCGGATCGGCGACATTGCTGGCCGACATCCTTGCCCGCCTCGATGGCGCTTGGCCGAAGGACCGTGCCATGCGCGTCCTGCAGATCGGCGATGGACCCCTTTCTGCCCATGCGGTGCGGCTCGCCGAAGCCCATTCGGCCGAACTGACGATCGTCGAGCCGGATCGTCGTCGCCTCGAACGGGCACGTCTGTCCTTCGACAAACACGATCGTCTCGCTTTCGTGGCGGGGGTCGATCAATTGGCTCCAGCCTCCTTCGACGTCGTGATCGCGGCGCAAAGCCTCTACCGGATTGCGGCCGACCGCACCGCTTGGCTGGGCGTCTCGGACGCCATGGCGCCCAATGCCGTGCTGATCGCCGTCGAAGCCGAAGCATCGGTTTTCCGCGATCTCGTGTTTGGCTTGCATGCGGTCCTGACCGCGTCGGCCGACACGGTCGAGATCCGCTACCCGGGTGTCGCGTCGGAAGCCGGATGGACCCGTGCGCTCGCCGAGATCGACTTGACGGAGGTCTCCGTTCTGCCGACGAACGACACGGATTATGCGCTTCTCTGCGTCGGCCGGAAAAGCGCGGCGCGAGCAGCCCGCGTGTTCAAGGGCGACGCGCTGGTCATCGGCGACAGTGGCCCCATGAGCGGAACCGCGAGCGCTTTGGCCACGATGCTGATGTTCTCGGGCCTCAAGGTCTCGAGCCTGGCGGATACAAGCGGCGCGGCCGAGACGCCGCTTGAGATCCCCGAAACGCTCGTTTATCTGGCTCAACCCGCCGGCGATCTGACTTCCGCTGAACGGCTGGCGGAGCGGTGTCTCGACCTGAAGCGGCTGGTGTCACTGACCGGCGCGAAGAAAACCTCGCTCTGGATCGTCTGCCCGGGCGCGACGCGATGCGGACAGGGCGCGGACGCGGTCGAGGCCGGCGTGTGGGCTTTCTCGCGGACGCTCGCCAATGAGGTTCATGCCCTCGACATTCGCCGCATCGATCTCGTTCCAGGTTTGACGGCGGATGTCGCGGCGCGGCGGCTTCGCGATGTCATCTTGTCCGGGACGGCCGAGACCGACATCGTGCTGGACGAATCCGGCACCCATGTGCTTCGCTTCACCAAGGTCGATCCCCAACTCGGCGGCGCGATCGACCCGGACGTGTCCGTGCTCCGGCTCGTCAAGGGGGAAAATTCGAGCCTCGACCGGCTGCGTTGGGCGCCTGAACTGCGTCGGGAGCCCGATGCTGGCGAAGTCGAGATCGCGGTCGAAGCCGCCGGCCTTAACTTCCGAGACGTGATGTGGGGTCTCTCGATCCTCCCGGAGGAAATCCTCGAGGACGGCTATGCGGGAGCGACCCTTGGGCTCGAAGGCGCCGGGCGGATCGTTCGCGTCGGGGCTGGCGTCACGCGATTCAAGGTTGGCGATAAGGTCCTGGCTTTCGCCAAGGCAGCCTTGGCAACCCATGTGACCGTCACTGAAAGCGTCGTCGCTCCGATGCCCGACGGATTGTCGATGGCGGCCGCAGCAACGGTCCCGGTGGCATTTCTGACGGCCTACTATGGCTTGGTTCGATGCGCCCGCCTCGACGAAGACGAGTGGGTGCTGATCCATGGCGGCGCCGGTGGTGTCGGTCTCGCGGCTATGCAGATCGCGCGCTGGCGCGGTGCTCGCATCATCGCGACGGCCGGCTCGCCCGAGCGTCGCGACTTGTTGACCGCGCTTGGCGCGGAACATGTCTTCGATTCCCGCTCTAATCAGTTCGTCGACGATATTCGCCGTGTGACGGATGGTGGTGTGGGCGTCGTGCTGAACAGCCTATCGGGCGAAGCGATGGAGCGCAGCATTGCGGTCCTGAGGCCCTTTGGGCGCTTCGTGGAACTCGGCAAGCGGGACTATGTGGCTAACACCCATATCGGCCTGAAGCCGTTCCGCCGCAACCTGTCCTATTTCGGCGTCGATCTCGATCAATTGATTTTGAAGGGGGACGCACCGGGCCAAAGCTTGTTCGATGACGTAATGGCGCTGTTTGACGAGGGGTCCTTGTCGCCGCTCCCTTACCGCATCTTCTCATCCGATGACGTCGTCGATGCGTTTCGCGTCATGCAGCGATCGGGCCATGTCGGCAAAATCGTGATCGTGCCGCCCGCGTTGCCGACGGAACGGACGCAATCCGCACAATCCTTCATGGTGTCGCCCGATCGAACCCACCTGATCACGGGGGGGCTCGGCGGATTCGGCATTGCGACGGCGCAATGGCTAGTGGACCGAGGCGCGCGGCACCTGATCCTGATCGGGCGTTCCGGAGCCGCCAGTGAGGATGCGAAACAGGCCGTCGATGCGATGACGGAGGCCGGCGTGTCGGTTCATATCGCTAGCCTGGACATCACCAACGAGGCGGCGGTGCTCGACCTTTTGGCCGAAACAGCACGGACGATGCCGCCACTTGCCGGTGTCATCCATGCCGCGACCGTCTTCGACGATGCGATCGTGGCGAACCTCGATCGGACCAAGCTCGATAATGTCCTGTCGGCCAAGATGATCGGCGCCGAAATTCTCGATCGAGCGACGCGGACCAGCACGCTCGATTATTTCCTGCTCTATTCGTCCGCCACGACCATGATCGGCAATCCTGGACAAAGCGCCTATGTTGCAGCGAATGCGTTTTTGGAGGCGTTAGCGCGGCGGCGGCAAAAAGAGGGTCTGCCCGGCTTTGCTGTGGCCTGGGGCGCGATCGAGGACGTCGGCATTCTCGCACGCTCGGGGTCGAGCACGACCAATCTCCTCGCCCGGTCGGGCGTCCTCGGGATGAAGGCGAGAGACGCGCTCGATCATTTGGCCGACATCCTGCCGATTGCGGCCACGCTGCCTGATCCCGCAGTTCTGGCGGTTGCCTCGGTGAACTGGTCGACGGCTCGGGAACATCTCCCGGTGTTGCGGTCCAGCAGCTTCGCCGAACTGATGCATGGCGTGCAGGTGTCGGAAGCCGGCGATGTCGCGAAGATCGACGTCAAGGCGCTGGTCGAAAAGCTGGGACCGGCGGCTGCCTCGAAGGCGATCGTCGAGACGATCTCGGAGGAGATCGCGCGCATTCTTCGTCTTCCGCGCGACGACGTCAGCCGCAGCAAACCCTTGATGGAAATCGGCCTCGACTCGCTGATGGCCGTCGAACTCGGCATGGGCTTGGAAGAGCGCTTTGCCTTGGACGCACCGCTGTCGACTTCGGCCGGAGCCATGACGGTTCTGGAACTGGCGGATTATATCGTCGGAATGTCCGGCAGCGGCGACGGCAAGGATCAGGCGTCTGAAGCTCTGGCGCTGCGCCACCTCGATGCGGATATTCGCAAGGAGATGGTGGATGCGCTTCCGGGACTCGTCGACAGCGCTGACCGCAAGGAAATCGTGCAGCACTGACCCCTGACAGCGGCTTGACTGCGCCGGCCGGTCCCAAGCCGACCATCGGACTGGTTACGCCTCAACCCTTGAAGCGATCCGTCGTTTGCGGCTGTAACCTCGCGCTCCTGCCGGATTGACGTCGACGTCACCCGGCCGCACGTCTAGATTGCTGCCATCGGAGCGGTCCCGCCCATCGTGCGGGGCTTCGCGACCGGTCAGGACGGGGAGCATTCATGGAGCCAAGCAAAGCTGAGCTTCGCAGCAAGGCGTTGCGAGACCGCGACGCCTTGGACGATGCGTCGCGCAACGCCTTTGCGTCGCGCCTCTCTCGGATCGGACCATCCTTCGTCTCGGACTTCTCACCCACCGTCTCGAGGCCGGTGACCTCGCTCTATGTCCCCATCGGCAGCGAACCGGATGCGATGCCGTTAGCCTTGGTTCTGCACGCGGCGGGCATTCCGCTCGTGCTGCCGGTGGACTGGTCGCACGGAGCGCCCCTCATCTATCGGCGATGGGCGCCGGGAGACCGACTCGTGGCAGGCCCGATGGGGATCTACGAGCCCTTGGACGATGCGCCAGACGTCGATCCAGACGTTCTTTTCGTTCCACTCGCCGCCTTCGATCGGCTGGGACAACGTCTTGGCTATGGTGCCGGGAACGTCGACAGCACCTTACGGGCGATGCGGCGACGCAAGAGCGTTCGTGCGATCGGCGTCGCTTATGCGGTGCAAGAACAACCGGCGATCCCTGTCGAGCGTCACGATGAACCGGTCGACGTCGTGATCACCGACAGCGAGGTCATCCTCTGTCAGCGTTGACGGGGCTTTGCCTTACCGATGGGACGATCGACGTCCGAGATGATCGGCTCCGCCGGGTTATCCGTTTTTTTCCCCGCCGAATTGGGACGCTGCGACTCGATCATGCGAGGAACCCCCGCAATGATCGCAGCGAGTTCTGGCTCTCTTACGGTTGCTGCGGCGGTCGTGACGTCGAACCAAGCCGTTTTCCGCTGCCCCTTTTCAGGCCAGGATTTCCGCTGTCGCGAAACGTGCAGCGCGAATAGCGTCAGTTTGCAGGTGAGCGGCGGCTCATCCTCCATCGCCTTGCTATAGAGATAATGACCGAGCGGCGCCTTGCCGACGATCTTGCCCCTCAGCCCCGCCTCTTCCCACGCCTCCTGGGCCGCCACCTGCCGCGGCTTAAGCTTGGAAATCGGCCAACCCTTCGGAACGATCCAGCGCCCGGTGTCCCGCGAGGTGATCAGCATGATCTCGATGTCGCCCGAGCGCTTGATCCTAAACGGAACCGCGCCATACTGGCTGTAAACTCGCGTTTTCGACGACATCCGAGCCGGGTCAACCTTCACAAGAGGATGACGGTTGAGGATCTCCGAATCGGTCGATCCGACAGTCGATACAGCCCCGTAAACGCCGACGACGTTAGCGATACGGTCGACCTTGTCATTCTCCTATGTTGGTTATGCGACGTTGCGCGGCGGCTTCGGTGGCATGTCGCTTGCAATCCTGGCAGGGTCGAGAAGGCGGTCTCGAGACGTCGCCATACAGGACCTTCAGCCATGTCGATCCTCCCGCAGCCTTCGGGTTCGTCTCGCACGCAGTCGCTCGGATCGTGGCAAAGCCTCGTGTCCAAAACCTATTTCGACCTCGATCTTTCCAGTCCGACCTCCCAGTCGTTCGAGGGCGTGCTTGGAAGTTGGGAATTCGGGGCCTTTGGAGTGTCGATCCTGCAATCAACGCCGGTCATGTATCGGCGACGGCGCGAGAGTTGCGGAAGCCACGCGGCGCGGATTCTCGTGACGGTCCCGATCGAGGGTCGTATCGACTTTTCGCAATTCAACCGACAGGCGGTTTGCGGAACCGGCGGCTTCGTGATCGAAGCCAGCGACGAGCCTTACGTCTTTGCCCAGGCAATCTCTTCGAAGCTTTTGGTGTTTCGGGCGAATGAGGATGCGCTCCGCGATCGTGTCCACGATCTCCGAAGCGCGTTTGCGACGGTTGTCGACGGCCGGAATGGGCTCGGGGGCATGTTCGTGGATGTCCTCACGCTTGCGGCCGCGCGGATCGCACGCGATCCCGAACGCCTGCTGCCCCGCCTTGGGCCGCACCTCCTCGATCTTCTGGCGCTTGCGCTTGAGGGTGAGCCCAAGGCGCTCGGCTCGTCGCTGTCCTGCGTCAAAGCCGGGCATCTCGCACGCGTCGACCGTCACATCGAAGAGCATCTCAGCGATCCGGACTTGTCGCTTGGCGAGGTAGCACGCGCCTGCGGGCTATCGCTGCGCTATCTCCACCGCCTGTTTCACGATGCCGGGTCGACGGGGGGACAATATATCCGCGACCGACGTCTCGATCTGGCCAACCACCTGCTGCAGCGCGCTCCCACGGGCGGCGGCTCCATCGCAAGCCTCGCCTATCGGGTCGGCTACAGCGATCAGGCGCATTTTTCCCGCGCCTTCAAGGCCAAGTTCGGTCACTCACCAAGCGAAAGTCGCGCCCGACGAATGACTTACTGAGGCCGGCTTTGGCGCTGGCGTCCAAGCTTTTGTGCACGCATCGGCAAGACCATGTGCCGCATCCCTGACTAGCATGGGGTCGATGACGGTTTTGGCGAGCTCGGTTCGCCATGAGAGTGTCCGAGGTGGGCGACGATGAGCTTCAAGATTTCGGTCGATACCGGCGGCACGTTTACGGATGTCGTGGTCAGCGACCCGAGCGGCGCCTTCACGATCGGCAAGGCGCTGACGACTCCGGACCGCATCTTCGAGGGCATGCGCGGCGCCATCACGGCCGCGGCCGAGCAGATAAACCTCTCCTTCGAGCATCTGCTGGCCGAGGCCGACATCCTGATCTATGGCACGACACGCGCCACCAACGCGATCGTGACCAAGACGGTGGCCAAGACTGCATTCCTCACGACGCGTGGCTTTCCCGATACGTTGGTGCTGAAGGAAGGCGGCAAGTTCCGCCCGCATGATTTCAGCCAGGACTATCCCGAACCCTACATTCCCCGCCGCTACACGTTCGAGATCGACGAGCGCGTCGGCTCCTCCGGCGCCATCCTGACACCGATCGACATCGATCAGGTGCGCGAGACCCTGGACACGCTGAAGAGCCGTGACTTTCAAGCCATTGCGGTGTGTTTTCTCTGGTCGGTGCTCAACCCCGCTCATGAGGAAGCCGTCGGCACCCTGATCGAAGAGAGGCTGCCGGGCGTCCCCTATAGTTTATCGTCGCGTCTGATCCCGATCATGCGCGAATACCGCCGCGCCTCGGCGACCGCGATCGACGCCTCCCTGAAACCGTTGATGCAACGCCACTTGCGCGAGCTCGAATCCGATCTCGGGGCGGCCGGATATCGTGGCAACATCTTCGTCAGCACCGCGGCGGGCGGGTGCAATTCCATCGCGGCTCTCGTCGAGCGCCCGATCTTCACGATCGGATCCGGGCCCGCCATGGCGCCCATCGCCGGCATCACCTATTCGCGCATGGAGGGGTTGGGTGAGGATGTCATCATTTGCGACACGGGCGGCACCACCTTCGATGTCGGCGTCGTCCGCGGCGGCAGTCTGACCTATAACCGCGACACTTGGCTCGGCCCTCGCTACACCGGCGACCTTCTCGGCATCGCGGCGGTCGACATGCGGTCGGTCGGTGCGGGGGGCGGGTCCATCGCCTGGATCGACGACGGCGGCCTGATGCGGGTCGGCCCGCAATCCGCTGGCGCGATACCGGGTCCGGCTTGCTATGGGCGGGGCGGCACGCTGCCGACCGTCTCGGACGCCGCTGCGGTGCTCGGCTATTTCGATCCGGATTATTTCCTCGGCGGCCGCATGACGCTGGATATGGGCGCGGCGCGGCAGGCGATGATCGAGGTGTCCGCGACCCTCAAGCTCACGATCGAGGAGACCGCCTGGCGCATCCTGACGCTGGCCGGCGACCTGATGATGCGGGCGATCGTGGACGTGACCATCAACGAAGGCATCAACCCGCGTGAAAGCAGCATCGTGGCGGGTGGCGGGGCCGCCGGCATGAACATCATGCTGATCGCCAAGGAGCTGGGCTGCGACCATGTGGTGCTGCCGAAGACCGCCTCGGCGCTCTCGGCGGCCGGCATGCAATATGCGGATATCGTGGCGGAAGAGGTCGGCAGCCTCTACAGCCTGTCGAACCGGTTCGACTTCGAGCGCGTCAACGCGCTGCTCGACATGCTCGAGGCCCGCGTTCTCGGCGTCCGCGACAAGCTTCCCGGACAGGTCGGAGAATCCAGCCTCGAATTCTATGGCGAGGCTCGTTACCAGGCACAGGTGTGGGAACTCGATACCCCATTCCCGGACACGCCCCTGCCATCACGGCGGTTTCGGAGCCAGGAGGACCTCACCTCCTACACCGAGAATTTCCACGCCCTGCACGATCGCATCTTCGCGGTGAAGGATCTCGGAAGTGCGGTCGAGACCGTGAGTTGGAAGGTGCGCCTGACCATCAAGCTCGATGCGCCCGCGACGCGGCACGTCAGTGTCGTCGCGAGCGGGACCCCGACCCCATCCGGTCATCGCCGCTGCTTCTTCGGCGAAGCCGAGCCGGTCGATACCCCGATCTACAAAGCATCGAACATTCATCCCGGCCACACGATTGCGGGACCCGCCATCATCGAAGAGCCGACCACGACGCTCGTGGTCTATCCGACCATGTCGGTCCACGTCGGCAGCACCGGTCATTACCGGCTCAACATTCACTGAGGCGCGATCATGACAGACACCATCGAGGGCTTCGATCCCTACATGACCGCCATCCTCGCGAACCGGGTTGATGGCATCATCCGCGAGATGACCAACACGCTGCTGCGCGCCGCCCGATCCGGCGTCATCAACAGCGCACGCGACTTCTCCTGCTCGATCTGTACAGGCGACAACCAACTTCTCGCCTCTGCCGAAGGCCTGCCGATCCATATCTTCGGCAGCCACATGCAGGCCCGCACTATGACCGAGAATGCGGGAGCGACCCTGCGCGAAGGAGATTGCTACCTCCATAACGATCCCTATAGCGGCAACAGCCACGCGGGCGATCACGCCTTTCTGGTCCCGGTCTTCGTCGATGGCGAACACATGTTCACCACGGTCGCCAAGGCGCATCAGGCCGATATCGGCAATTCGTTGCCGACCACCTATATGGCCGGCGCGCGCGACCAGTATGAGGAAGGCGCGCTGATCTTTCCGGCCGTGAAAATCCAGTCGAATTACGAGATGGTCGACGATGTGGTGCGGATGTGCCGCTCGCGCATCCGCGTCCCCGATCAGTGGTACGGGGACTTTCTGGCCGGGATCGGCTCCGCCCGCATCGGCGAGCGCCGTCTGAAGGAGCTCTGTGACAAATACGGCAAGGCCACCATCAAGGCGTTCATCCAGCACTGGATGACTTATGCCGAGCAGCGCATGGTCGCGGCCATCAAGACCCTTCCGGCCGTGAGGCTGCATAATTCCGGCAATCACGACCCGTTCGGCACGCTGCTTCCGGATGGCATCCCGCTTCAGGTGAGCCTCACGATCGATCCGGACACGGGCTATATCGACGTCGATCTGCGCGACAACGGCGATACCGTCGCGTGCGGCTTCAACCAAAGCGAAGCGTGCGCCGGCGCGTCGGTGATGGCCGGCATCTTCAATTCGATCGACGCGGACGTGCCGCGCAATTCAGGGTCGTTCAGCCGCATTCGGTTGCATATCCGCAAGGGCTCGGTCTGCGGCGGCGCGGTCTTCCCGAGCAGTTGCTCGCTCGCCACCACCAACGTCTCGGACCGGATGGTCAACATCGTCCAGGCCGCCTTCGCACAGATCGGCGACGGCTGGGGGCTGGCCGAAGGCGGCGTCGGCATGGGGGCGGGCTGCGCCGTGGTATCGGGGCGCGATCCGCGCCTCGGCGACAGCCCGTTCGTCAATCAGCTCTTCCTCACCAATTCGGGTGGCCCGGCGAGTGCCATGGCCGATGGATGGGTCACCTATGGACTGCCGGTCGCGGCCGGCCTGATGTATCGCGATTCCGTCGAGATCGACGAGTTGAAGCATCCGATGGACGTCCAATATGTCCGTCTGATTCCGGGCACGGGAGGCGCGGGTCGCTTTCGCGGCGCGCCATCGATGGAGACCGGCTACATTTCCCGATGCACCCGCATGGAGGCGATCTGGCCTTGCGACGGCACGCATTTTCCCGCCAAAGGCGCGCGCGGCGGCTTGCCCGGCGCCAGTGCCGAACATCGTCTGGTGCGCCTCGACGGCACCATCGAGCCTCTCCCCAACATCGTGGTGCTCACCCTAAAGGAAGGCGAGATGGTCGAGGGTCGGCATGCGGCGGGCGGTGGCTATGGCCATCCGCACGAGCGCGATCCACGTCGCGTCCTGCATGACGTCCTGGAAGGCTGGGAGACGCTCGAGCGCGCCGGCTCGATCTATGGCGTAAGCCTGAGTGGACGCATCGACGACGATAGTCTGGCGCTCGACGTGGCGGGAACGGCGGAGCGCCGAGGCCGGACGGCGGCCTAGCCGGCAGTTTCAGCCGATCGTCGCCGATCCCATCCCTTGAGGATCGCGTCGCGATCCTTGTGGCTGTCGCGGGCCGCGAAGCCATCCAGCAACCGGCATGCACTCTCGTAGGTCCGCAGGATATAGTGCCGGTTGTCGGGGAAGAGCCGGACCCGCCATTGATTGAGCAGCACGCGCGTCGTCAGCCGCCCGAGGATGAGGTCGTAAAGGAGCGTCACCTCCGCCTCAGTAAAGGGCAGTTGCGCGTCGTATCCTGCAACGATGTCGCCGATCGCTGCGACCGGATCGTGCTCCATCGAAACGAAATAGCTCGACGCGACCGCGATCTCGTTGATGCGCGGCGCATGGACCATGTCGCCGAAATCGATGATGCCGGCCACGACGGACGGCGCGTGTCCCGCCACCATGACGTTACTGCCACTCATGTCGTTGTGGATGATCTGCCAGGGCAGCGCCGCGGCGCGCGGACGGATCTCGTCGACGAACCGAGCCATGAAAGCGACGATCCAGTCCCGCCGCGTCCGATCCTCGACCATCCTGGTGATCGGCAAAAGGCGATCGACCCGCATCAGATCCCACAGCAGAACCCGGCGGCCCTGCGGATGCTCGAAGGTCGCGAGCGCTGCATCGACCAGGGCGGCGGACCGGCCAAGGTCACGCCGTAGCGCGGCGGTCGATCGTTCAGCCTGCACCTGCTCGCCCTCGATCAGCGAAATCAGAATGCCGGTCTGTAAGCACCCCGCGATGCGCGCGGTGCAGTGAACCTCGCCATCCAGGGTGCGAAACAAGCGCGGCACCGGGCAACGCGTCGCGCTCCGCTCGATGTGCAGCAAAGCCCCGTGCTGCATGTCGCGCGTCGCCGCATCATCTGCATCATTGTAGAATTTCAGGATCCGCCGGGCGCCATCCCGCAGTTCGACGAGAAAGTTGCGGTCACGTTCGCCGGACAACAGCGTCACGTTGCCGACGAGGCCATAGTGGTCCCGAAGCGTTGCTTCAGCCGCGCGCGGATCGATCTGGGGAGGCGCGGTCGTCAGCGCGCGAGCGGCGACCTCCAGCGTCGGCCCGAGCGCGTCGAGGCCCGTCATGAATGCTCGCCCGCTCTGTTTCGTGTCTTCCGCATCATCGGTCCAGCTATCGTAATCGGACTTAAGCTGAGATCACAGCAAATAGCGTCTATCAAGAGCAGGACTTGCGGTGCTGACAAAGGGACGGACGCGGGCAAAACTGTCGACGGCGAGGATGATCGATGAGGGCGACGCAGGAGCCGACATTGTCAAGGCTGGCAGCCGCCTGTAGTCTTGTGATCTCAGTCGACAACCCGATTCACAGTAAAGGCGCGATCCTGGCGGTCCTCCGAACGGCCTCTCCGATCGTCGATCCCGACGCGGTCGACCTCGCTCCCTTTCAAAACGACGCGCGAGCGACCGCGAGCGACGACGGCCTGAATCTGCGGGCCTATCGTGTGTTGCGGGAGGCGATCTTGTCCGGTGCTTTCGCGCCCGGGGCGCATCTCAATATTCGCCCTCTCGCGGTTCAGCTGGGCATGAGCCCGATGCCGGTGCGCGAGGCCTTGGCGCGGCTGCGGTCCGATGGGGCACTGGAAACCTTGCCCAACCGCGCTTTCCGCATCCCGGTTCTCGCCGTCGCGACCTTCCGCGATATCCTGTTGACGCGCATCCGTGTCGAGGCGCTCGCGTGCGAGCAAGCCGCGATCCGGGCGTCGGTGCAGGACGTCGGGGCGGTTGCGGCCCTGTTCGACGACCTCACGGCGGCCGAACGTGGCAAGCCCGACCGGTATCTTCGCCTGCATCGCAATTTCCACTTCGCCATTTATGCACTCGCCGGAATGCCGGTGCTGGTGGACATCATCGAGGGGCTTTGGCTTCGCATCGGCCCGCTGATCCTCGCCAGCAGCCGCGAGCGGATGGCGGTCGATCGTAACCATCATGGGGCGATCCTGCGGGCGCTGAGGGCCTCCGACCCGACCGCGATTGCGCTGGCGCTGCGCGACGACATCGCGGACGGGCTCGCTCCCGTCTCCGCCTATCTGGCGGGTCAGGCGTATGCGGGAGCGCTCCGCCATGCGGTTTGACTTCTGCATCATCGGTGGGGGCATCGTGGGTCTCGCGACGGCGCGGGAGCTGCTGCTCCGCCATCCTGGGGCCTCGCTGGTGCTGCTCGAAAAGGAAGCGGGTGTCGCCCGCCACCAGACGGGGCATAACAGCGGCGTCATCCACTCCGGCATCTATTATGCGCCGGGCAGTCTGAAGGCCCGCCTCTGCCGCGAGGGGGCGGACGCGACCCAGCTGTTTTGCCGTGAGAATGGCGTTCCGGTCGAGCCATGCGGCAAGCTCATCGTCGCCACCACGATGCTGGAGCTCGAGAGAATGGAGACGCTCCGGAAGCGCGCGGCCGAGAATGATATCGCGGTGACGCAGCTTTCAGCGACAGGACTACGCGAGACCGAGCCCGCCATCGTCGGTCTCGGTGCGTTGAAGGTCCACGCGACCGGGATCGTCGATTACCGGCTCGTCTGCCGACGCATGGCCGACGAGCTCGTCGCGCGAGGCGCCGACCTCCGCTTCGGCGAACGCGTGACGGGGATCGCCGAAGAGGAGACCGTCGTTCGGATCACGACCGCGAACGACCTGATCGAAGCGGGGCATCTCGTCGTCTGCGCGGGTCTGCAATCCGACCGATTGGCGCGGCTCGCGGGCCTTGACATCGATTTCCAAATCATCCCGTTCCGCGGCGAATATTTCGTGTTGCCACCGGAGAAATCGACCCTTGTGCGGCATCTGATCTATCCCGTGCCGGACCCAACCCTGCCGTTTCTCGGCATCCACCTGACCCGCATGGCCGACGGCACCATCACGGTCGGACCGAACGCGGTGCTTGGCTTCTCGCGTGAGGGCTACGCGCCCCTGTCGGTCGACCTGCGCGATTGTGCAGAGATGTTCGCCTTCCCAGGCTTGTGGCGAACGCTGCGGCAGAACCTGTCGTCCGGCCTCCGTGAATTCCGCAACTCTCTGTGGCGACGAGGTTATCTCGCAGAGTGTCGCAAATATTGCCCCGGTCTGGACATTTCGGATTTGCGACCCTATCCCGCTGGGATACGTGCCCAAGCGGTCAGGCGGAGCGGCGAGCTGATCCACGATTTCCTGTTTCTCCAAAGCGCACGATCACTGCATGTGTGCAACGCTCCGTCGCCGGCCGCGACATCAGCTATCCCGATCGCCCGCATGATCGCGGCTCGTTTGTTCGAAGAGGCTACGCCGGCTCATGCCATCCCGGCTTGAGGCGGGTTCGATGCTAACCGGCGGCGCCATGCGTTCCGCCCTGTCCAGCAAGGTTTCATCATGTCGCTTGCCGTCAAAACACCTTCTGCTTCCGCGCTGTCGCTCAACGACCCCTCGCTGCTGATCGACAAAGCCTATGTGGCGGGCGAGTGGATTTCGGCCGAGCACAAGACCTTCACGGTCACCGATCCGTTCGACGGCGCAGTTCTGGCAACGCTGCCCGATCTCGGTGTGGAGGATACACGCCGCGCGATCGACATGGCCGCCGAGGTTCGAGCCGATTGGGCGAAACGGCCCGCCAAGGAGCGCGCCAATGTGCTGAAGCGCTGGTTCGATCTCGTCATCGCCAATGCGGACGATCTCGCTGCGATTCTGACGGCCGAACAGGGCAAGCCGCTGTCAGAAGCGAAGGGCGAGGTCGTATCGAATGCTGCCTACCTCGAATGGTTCGCCGAGGAAGCCAAGCGCATCGACGGCGAGATCATCCCCGGGCCGAATGCCGGACAGCGCATTCTCGTGCTGAAGCAACCCGTCGGGGTCTGCGCCGCCATTACGCCGTGGAATTTTCCCAACGGCATGATCACCCGCAAGGTCGGGCCGGCGCTCGCGGCAGGGTGCACGATGGTGCTCAAGCCCTCCGAACTGACACCCCTGTCGGCACTGGCGCTGGCGCTTCTGGGCGAGCGGGCCGGCGTTCCGAAGGGCGCTTTCTCGGTTGTGACGACCACCGACGCGGTCGCGTTCGGGACCGAGGTCTGCAAGAACCCGACGGTCGCGAAGATCACCTTCACGGGGTCGACCAATGTCGGCCGCTGGTTGATGCGCGAGGGGGCCGACACGATTAAGCGCCTATCGCTCGAGCTCGGCGGCAATGCGCCCTTCATCGTGTTCGACGATGCCGACCTCGATGCCGCAGCCGATGGCGCGCTTTTGTCGAAGTTCCGCAATGCCGGCCAGACCTGCGTCTGCGCCAACCGCATCTATGTGCAAGAGGGTGTCGTCGAGGCCTTCACGCAGAAACTGCTCGATCGCGTCGCCAAGCTGAAGCTCGGGCGCGGCTCGGAGGCTGGGGTGTCGCTCGGTCCGTTGATCGACGAACGGGCCGTCGTCAAGATGGAACGGCACCTGGCCGATGCGGTCGGCAAAGGCGCTCGCATTCTGTCCGGAGGCAAACGCTCGCCGCTCGCCCCCACCATGTTTGAGCCCACCGTCGTGACGGGCGTCACCCAGGACATGATCGTGACGCGGGAAGAGACCTTCGCGCCGCTCGCACCGATCATCGCGTTCAAGGACGAGGCCGACGTGATCGCCATGGCAAACGCGTCCGAATTCGGCCTCGCGTCGTATTTCTACGCCAAGGATATGGGCCGGATCTTCCGCACGGCCGAGGCGCTCCAGTCCGGCATGGTGGGCGTCAACACGGGTGCGATCGCCAATGAAGTGGCCCCGTTCGGCGGCGTCAAGCAATCGGGCCTGGGCCGCGAGGGGTCTCACCATGGCATCGATGCCTATCTGGAGCTGAAATACGTGGCTCTTGCCGGCCTTTAAAACATGTCGTCTGAGCCAGCCGTGAGCCATAGAGTTTCCGCAGAGTCCTGTCAGACCCCCGGTGGAAACAGGAGCGTTTAGCGTGAAGCGATTGACTCGGCTCAGATTGACTTTCTCGATGGGGGTTGCGTCTAGTCCCGCCTCCGCCACGACGCTTTGCACAGTTGTGGCGGATGCGGCCGACGGGAAGGTTTTGCTCGAACAAGGCGATTGCCGCACGCGCGTCACGCCGGCCTCGACCTTCAAGATCCCCCTCTCGGTTATGGGGTTCGACTCGGGCGTGGTGCAGGACGCGCATGCGCCGGTCTATGCGTTCAAGCAGGGCGATCCGGATTGGGGCGGCGAGGCTTGGAAACAGCCGACCGACCCGACGCGATGGCTGAAATATTCTGTCGTCTGGTACTCGCAGCGAGTGATGCACCAGCTCGGCGCCGCACGGGTGACCGACTATGCCTCCCGCTTCGGTTTCGGCAACGCCGACGTCTCGGGCGATCCCGGTCGAGACAACGGGCTCGATCGGTCCTGGATCATGTCGTCCCTCAAAGTCTCGCCGGTCGAGCAGATCGCCTTCCTGCGACACCTCGTGAACCACGAACTCCCCGTCGCGCCGACCGCGATCGACAAAACCATGCAGATCGTCGAGGCCACGCCCGCTCCTGATGGTTGGACGGCGCACGGCAAGACCGGAGCCGCCTTTCCGCGTAACCCAGACGGCAGCTTCAATGAGGCGCGAGGCTACGGATGGTATGTCGGCTGGATCGAGAAAGCCGGCCGCAAGCTGGTCTTCGCCCGGCTCGATCAGGACGATCAGAAACAGGCATCGACGCCCGGCGTGCGGGCCCGCGATAGTTTTATCGGCGGTTGGCCGGCGCTCGCAACCTCCCTGAAGCTCTGACCGCCAACCCTTTTAGGAGAGCGGCATAGCGACCGGCCGCATCGGTGCGCCGGTCGCGCCGCGCAGCTTGATGCAGGCGCCAAAGAAGGCAAATTCATACAGCTTTGCGGCCGCGAGTTCCTCGAGCCATGCCATTTCGAGGATCGGAATACCGGCTTCGGCCAGCAGATAGGTATGGACCGGGAAGAAGTTGAGCGGATGCGCCGAGGGCGTCTGCTCCAGTGTCAGATTATCGGCCCCGATCATGATGGCGCCGGCCCTCGCGAGATATTCGGCCCCCTCGCGGTTGAGACCGGGCGTAGCGTTGGTGAAAGCCATGTCGGGCCAGAGGTTCATCTGGCCGGTGCGGATCAGCACGACATCGCCCGGCCTCAGTTCGCTACCTTGATGTTTGAGGCATCCTTCGATGTCGGCTTGCCCGACCGCATGGCTCGGCGGCAGCGTTTGGACCCCATGTAGCCCCGCGACATCGAGCAACAGGCCGCGCGCCAGGATCGGCGGATGCTTTTCAGGGCCGCATTTCTGCCAGGCGCGACTGCCGAGATGATCCTTGGCCGTAAAGCCGTTGAAGATCGCGCCGTTGTAGCCGAAGTGATTGAACGTATCGATATGCGTGCCGCAATGCGTGTACATCGAAATGCTATCGCCCGAATAAGCGACGAGTTGGTTCGCAGCGTCGCTGACCCCCATCGTATTGGCGACGATTTCGCCCTGTGGCGTGTGGGTCATCCAGATCTGGTAGGGCTGATCGCCGGCACCGAACCAGCCGGGCATGCCGACGAAGTGATCGACAGAGAGATCGAACATCGTCGAGGCATCCGCCCGGCTCAGGATAGCCGAGCGGGATCGCCCGTCGATCAGGTTCAGCATCCCGATCTGGTCGCCCTTGCCGTAAGGGCTTTGCGTCACCTCGTGAAACTTGGCCCCATAGGCGATGATCTTCGCTTTGGTGGCTTCGTCGATCAGGCAGGCGACGCACATGGCTTGGCTCCCTCAGTAGCGGTTTGCGGTGCGTGTCACGCCGGCATGCCGGCTTCGACCCAAGCCGCGGTCTCGTCGAGGCAGACCGAGAACATCGCGATCATCTCGTCGATTTGCGCTTCGGTGGTGATCAGCGGCGGGCAGAAGCAGATCGTGTCGCCCACGGCCCGGATCACCAGCCCATGCTCGTGGCCGCGACCATACAAATACGGGCCGACGCGGCCGGGCTCGAAACGGGCCTTGGTGGCCTTGTCGGCCACCAGTTCGACACCCGCGATGAGACCGACGCCGCGCACTTCGCCAACCAGCGGGTGAGACGCGAAGGGTCGCAGTTTAGCCTGCATGTAAGCCCCGACCTCCGCCGCATGGGCGACGAGCCCGCGCTCCTCGATGATGTCGAGGTTTTCCATCGCGACGGCGGTCGCGACCGGGTGGCCGCTGGCCGTGAAGCCGTGCCCGAAGGTGCCGAGCTTGTCGGACCCGTCGGCGACGCCCTGGTAGATCGCGTCGCTGAACAACACCGCCGCCAGGGGCAGATAGGATGAGGTGAGTTGCTTGGACAGCACCAGAATGTCGGGCGTGATGCCGTAATGCTCGCAGGCGAACATCGTTCCGAGGCGGCCGAAGCCGTTGATGACCTCGTCGGCGACCACCAGCACGTCATGGCGACGACAGACCGCCTGCACTTTCTCCCAATAGGTCGCGGGCGGAGGCAGCACGCCGCCGGCGCCGATCAGCGGCTCGCCGATGAAGGCCGCGACCGTCTCAGGTCCTTCCTCGATGATTCTGGCTTCGAGTTCGGCCGCCAGCCGGTCCGCGAAGGCTTCCTCGCTCTCACCCGCTTCGGCATACCGATAATGATGCGGACAAGTGACGTGCTTCATCTGCGGTAGCGGCAGGTCGAAGCCGCGATGGTTCGCCGGCAACCCCGTCAGACTGCCGGACGCGATCGTGATGCCGTGATAGCCGCCCTGCCGGGCGATGAACTTCTTCTTCTCCGGCCTGCCGATCGCGTTATTGTAAAACCACACGAGCTTGATGACCGTATCATTGGCCTCCGACCCCGAGTTGGTGAAGAAGACGCGATCGAGCCCCTTGGGCGACATCGTGATCAGCCGCTCGGCAAGATCGATGGTGGGCTCGGAGGATTTGCCCGAAAAGCTGTGATAGTACGGCAACCGGCCGAGTTGCCGGGTGGCGGCCTCGACGAGGCGGGGTTCGCCGAACCCGACAGCGACGCTCCACAAGCCCGCCATCGCCTCGAGATAGCGCTTGCCCGCATCATCGTAGACGTAGATGCCCTCACCCCGCGACATGACGATCGGTCCCGTCTTCTCATGTTTGCGGGCATTGGTGGCGGGATGCAGCAGATAAGCGACGTCGCGGGCCTGGGCGGAATTGGGCAAGAGGGTCATGATCTGTCCGATTGAGAGAAGTGACGCGTCGGCAAGCCGACTCGCGGGGTTTTAGGCTGCTTCTATTCTGCCATAGACCGAGCGGGCTTGCTCCAGCGTGATGAAACCATTGGCAAGATCGCGCTCGACCATGGCCGGATCGCGCTTCTCGGGTAGTCCCCACCCGCCGCCGGCCGGGGACGTGATCTTGATCCGATCGCCAGGCGCGATCGGCACGTTAGCAAATTTGCTGGGCGACACTTTGTTGAACGCCTGCGTGATCGTGAGCCAATCCCGGCTGCCATTCCGCATGATGAACAGCTCCGCACGGCCGCCCTCTTGCCCGCCGTGGATGCCCCAGGGGCTGACCTTCTGGCGATCGCTCATGTAGCTGAAGGTCATCGCCGTGTCGGTGCAGCGGACGGTCTTCGACAGGCCCAATCCGCCGCGAAACTCTCCGGGGCCGCCCGATCCCTCCACCAGCTTGAATTCCTCGACATGCCAGGGAAAGCGATACTCGAACACCTCCACGGGGATGTGCGGGCAATTGCCGTTGATGCCGCCAACGGCGTCATTACCATCGGCGAAGCTGCGACCGCCCCAGCCGACCGGCGTGAGATCGTAGCAGCAGAAAAATTCCCCCGTTTTCCGATCCGTGCCACCGAAGAGGAAGTTGCTATGCGTCGCGCCGTCGGTCGCGGCCGAGCGTTCCTTCAGGCCGGGCGCGAGCGCACCCATGACGACGTTGGCGATGCGGCAATGGGTTTCCGTATTGCCACCGACCGAGGGACCCGGAAAGTTGACGTTGACCATCGAACCGGGGGGCGCGAGCACGCGAATGGGGCGGAAGCAACCGGAATTCTTCGGGATCGTGGAGTCCGTGAGTTGCAGCAGGGCGTTGTAGGCGGCCCCATAAGCCACCCCGAGCGTGGCGTTGATCGGGCCTTTCGCCTGGGGTGAACTGCCGTGATAGTCGACCACGAGGCTGTCGCCATCCACCGTCACCTCAGCTTTGATCGTATAGACTTTATCTTCTATGCCGTCGTCTTCCATCACGTCCTGGAAGCGGTAGCGCCCGTCCGGGATCTTGGCGATCTCGGCCCGCATACGGCGCTCGGAATAATCCATCAAGGCGCCGACATGCTCGGCAAAGGATGCCGCGCCATGTTTGCGGGCGAGGTCGGCCATCCGCCGCTCACCGAGATCGGTCGCAGCGATGAGGGCGCGGAAATCGCCGTAATTATATCGCGGCGTTCTGACGTTCGCGAGCATCAGGCGCCAGATGTCGTCGACGTCCTTGCCGGCGCGTTTGATCTTGATCGGGGGAACGCGAAGCCCCTCGTGAAAGACTTCGGTCGCCTCACCCGCGAAGCCGGCCGGGGCCATGCCGCCGACCTCGCAGACGTGGCCGATCGAGACCGCGAAACCGATCAGGGTCTTGTCGACGAAAACCGGTTTGAAGAACGTGTGCTCCGGCGTGTGCAGCCCGCCCCGATAGGGGTCGTTGTGAACCAGGACGTCGCCGTCCTCGAGCTCGTCGAGCGCGATCTCCTGCACGCAGGATCGCAGCAGCAACGGCATGCCGCCGATCATGGAGGGGCAAAAATCGCCCGTCGCGATCAACTCGCCGGTCGGCAGCGCCAAGCCGCAGGTGAAATCGAGCGACTCGCTGAAGATGGTCGAATAGGAGGTGCGCATGAGCGTTACGCCCATGTCGCGGCAGATCGAGACGAGGATGCCTCCGACGATGTTCAACGACACCATATCCATGGCTATACTCCGGGAACGAGGGTCGTGGCTCACGCCACCGAGGCGGTGTCGTCGACCGCGATCATGAGGTTGCCATAGCGATCGACCGTCAGCGTCTTGCCGCCGTCGAGCACCGTCACAGAGGCGCTTTCCTCGATCACGGCCGGGCCCGCGATCGTATGGCCCGCGCGAAGGTCGTCACGACGATAGACCGCTGTTTCGATCCAGCCTTTGTTGAACCAGACCGGCCGTGTCCCGACCGCCACCGCCGCCCCGTCGTGGTCGGGGAGGATCGGCAGCGACAGGCCGCCGGTCTGAGCAACGCCTGTCACCAGAAAATTGACGATCTCCATATCGTCGTCGAGCCGGAAGCCGAAGCGCGCCTCATGCCCGGCGTGAAACGCCTGCAGCAGGGTCGCCACCTCCTCGCCATCGAAACGATCGGCGTCGACCGGGATCTCGAGTTCGTAATTCTGGCCGAGGTAGCGCATCTCGACCATTCGGGTGATGGTCACGTCTTGATGGCCTTGCGCCGCGAGTTCGGCCCGGCATTCGGCCACCAGGGCCGTCATGGCATTTTCGGCCCGTCTCCGGTCGAAGAAGCGCGAGTTGAGCTGTACGGTTCGGTAGCGATCGACCCGCGCATCCGCCATGGTGAAACCGAAGGCCGAGAATTGACCTGGGAAATTCGGCACGAGGCCGCGCGGGATCGAGGCTTCGGTCATGAGGTCGCTGACGTGGGGCGGCCCGGCGCCGCCGAAAGCCACCAGCACGAAGTCGCGCGGATCGAGACCCTGCTCGGTCAGCACGGTGTGGAGTGCGCCAACCATGTTGTTGTTGGCGATGCGGACGATCGCATGCGCCGTGGCCTCGATCGACATCCCGAGCGGGTCGGCAAGCGCCGCAACGGCACGCCGAGCCGCATCGGAGTCGAGCCCCATCGAGCCGCCGAGGAAATTTGCGGCGCTGATCCGGCCCAGCACCACATTGGCATCCGTCACGGTCGGCTGCGTCCCACCGCGACCGTAACAGGCCGGACCTGGGTTCGCCCCGGCGCTCTCCGGCCCCACCACCAGCATGCCGCCCGTGTCGATGCGGGCGATCGAGCCGCCCCCTGCCCCGATGGTGCGAATGTCGATCATCGGGATCTGGATCGGCCGACCCCATTCGATTTCAAAATCAGTCGTGAACTTTTCCTTCCCATTCACGACCGTCGACACGTCCGTCGAGGTGCCGCCCATGTCGAGCGTCACGAGATTTGGCAGGCCGAGCACCTCGGCGGTGCGCTTCGCCGCGATGACACCGCCGGTCGGTCCGGATACCGCGATCTGGATGGGCGCCGCAACGGCCGCGTCGAGGCTCATTTCCCCGCCGTTCGAGCGCATCACGACCACCTTGGCGGCGACGCCCTGCTGGTCGAGCGCCGCGCGCATGGAGCCGAGCTGACGGCCGACCACGGGCTTGATGAAGGCGTCGCAGATCGTGGTCGACGACCGGAAGTGTTCCTTCCACTTCGGCAGCACCTCGTAGGAAATCGACACTGGAAGGCCGGGTGCACGTTCGGCGAAGATCTGCTTGATGCGAATTTCGTGGTCTGGCGTCAGATAAGAATGCAAAAGGACCACCGCGACCGCTTCGATGACGCCGTCGGCCGCGAGCCTGTCGGCCAGCGCCTCGACCCCGGCCTCATCGAGGCCCGATAGGATGTCGCCGGAAGCGCCGACCCGCTCGTCGATCTCGTAAGCGTCCCGCCGCTGCAGGAATGGCTTCGGTTTGACCCAGGCGAGATCGTAATGATGCATGCGGTTCCCGCGCCCGATGAAGGGAACGTCCCGGAACCCGCGCGTCGTCACATAAGCCACACGGGCGCCCTTGCCTTCGAGCAGCGCGTTGGTCGCGACCGTCGTGCCGAGCCGGATGCCCGAAATGTCGTCGATCTCGCCGAAGCTGCGGAGCCCGGTCATGATCCCCTGGATCGGGTCATGCGGGGTCGACAGGTTCTTCCAGGCCCGCAACGCCTTGCCGGCTTCGTCATAGGCCACGAAGTCGGTGAAGGTCCCCCCGATATCGATTCCCAGGCGGTATCGCATAGGCGTTGCTCCCCTTGGTCCCATCAATCTGCGGCGGAATAATCGACCGGCGTGCCGTGCCAGCCCTCGGCCCGACGCGACCAGAAGCGCTCACGCAAGCCCGTCGAGATTGGGCCAGGCCGGTCGTTGCCCATGATGCAGCCATCGATACGTGCCGCCGGCATGATGCCGCCCGCCGTCGTCGACAGGAAGATCTCGTCCGCATCGCGCGCCTCGGCGGCCGACACACGTCGGGCTTCCCAGGGCAGGTCCATCTCGTCGCAGAGATCGAAGACGGAGCGGCGCGTGATGCCTTCAAGAACGCCGGCATCCGGCGTCACCACTCGTCCGTCGATCACGAAAAAGACGTTGAAGCCTGGGCCTTCTGTGACATTGCCGTCGCGATCGAGCAGGAGACAGAAGTCGGCATCCCGATCAGAGGCTTCGAATTGCCCGCGCGTCAGATCGGCCCAATGGAAATTCTTGGCGGTCGGGTCGACCGAATCCGGAGGAATCCGCAGCGTTTCGGCGATCACAAGATGGGCGCCGCGCTCCTGCACGGCGGGGGCCATGACCCAGACCCAGGGAATCGCAAAGGCCGCGATGTAGTTGCGGGCATAGATCGGGTGATAGGGCATGCCGGGCCCGGGCCGGCCCCGCAAGCAGTCCATCGCCACATAGGCGTTCCGCAGACCGCTCAGCGCGACGCAGCGATGCAGAACCGCTCTGATATCGGCATCACTCTCGCCCGGGCTGAACCGGAATTTGTCCATGGAGGCGCGGAAGCGGGCGAGATGCTCGTCGAGACGGAAAAACCGACCGTCCCAGACGCCGACCACGTCATAGGTCACGTCTGATCGGCGATAGCCCCAATCGGTGATCGGGATCGCGGCTTCACCGATCGGCATGTAGCGGCCATCGATATAGGCGGCACCGGCAGCAAACGGATTGTCGGTCGGCGGGGCTTCGGCGGGGAGGAGCTCGCTCATGGCACTCATCTCGCGTTGAGAGTGTTGGGATCGCTGGTCAGCAACACGGCCCCGTCGGTGGCCTTGGCCGGCCCGGACCGGAGAACCACCAGTTCCCGACCGCGGCTGAGCCCGTTCGGTCGGAAGATCAGGATGACGGCGAGTAGAATGCCGAGGCCGAGTTCCTGGCTGCCGGCCGGAAGCGCCAACGTGGTTCCGCCGACGGGGATGCCGCGCTCGAAGACACGCAGCACCTGGACGATCGCGGTCACAACCACGACGCCGAGAACCGAGCCGGTGAGGCTCGACATGCCGCCGACCACCAGCATCGCGATCGTGATGAAGGAGAGGCCGAGATAGAACGGATCGACCGTGAGGATACCGAGGAACTGGGCATAGAGGCCGCCGCCCGCACCGACCAGCGCGGCGCTGAGCACGAAGGCTGCCAGCCGCATTCGGATCGTGTGAACCGCCGACGCGCGCGCCGCGACATCATCTTCGCGCGAGGCCCGGAGCAGCAGGCCGAAGCGCGAAATCTGGAACAGATAGGCCGCGAGGATTGCGGCGGCCGCGAACCAGAAGGCGGTCCAGGGGCCGACCACGGTCGGAATGCCGATGATCGAACTGACGCCGGCCGTCACCGAGTCCCAGTTCGAATAGACGCTATTGACGATGATCAGGAACGCGAAGGTCGCGATAGAGGCCGCCGTGCCGGCGAGCCGCATGATCGCGAGGCCGAACAAGGCCGCCACCAGCGCCGGCAGGATGATGGCGCCCGCCATGGCGACCGGGAACGGGAATTGGTTGTCCTGCAAAAGGCTAGGGAGCCCTTGCAGCATGATGCCCTTGAAGCTCGGCTCCGCCGTCGCCCAGGCGGCCGCATAGGCGCCGATACACATGAAACCGATGTGACCGAACGAGATGATGCCCGAATTGCCGATGAAGACATAAAGCCCGACCACGACGGTGACGCGGATCAGCATTTCGGTCAGCGTGACCTGAATGTCGTCGGCACCGATGACCGCCGTGAGAGCGGCGATCACGGCCAGGGCGACGATCAGCAGAACCGGCGTTTGATGGCGAGCGAGAAATTGGCGCATATCCGGGTCTCGCCTACACGCGTTCGATGATGTTGCGGGCCGGGATCAACCCGCTCGGTCGCACCAGCAAAACCAGAATCACGAACGCGAACGCGAAGGCGTCGCGGAAGGCTCGAAGCTCTGGCGGCAGATAGGCCTGCAGCATGGTCAGCACGATGCCGATCAGGAAACCGCCCGCGACGGCGCCGACGAGATTTCCCATGCCGCCGATCACCACAGCCACGAAAGCGAAGAGCGCGAGCGGCACCCCCATCGTATTGGTGAGCGAACCGGATTGCGTGATGGTGAGCAGCGACACGGCCGCCGCCAGAATACCGCTGATCGCGAAGGCGAGGCCGATCACCACATTGCCGCGCACGCCGAGATATTGAGCCGTTTTGAAATCTTCGGCCGCGGCCCGCATCTGCACCCCATAGGATGTGCGCTTGAGGAACAGGCTCAAGCCCACCATCAGAACCAGCGTGACCGTGAGCGTGATAAGCTGCAGCATCGGGATCCGCAGGTCGCCGATCATCACTTGCGTGTTCGCGCCGCTCCAGAAGTCGACCGCCTTGGGACGCGCGCCGTAGGCGATCAGGATGCCGTTCTGGATGATGTAGCTGACCGCAAAGGAGGCGATCATCAGGGTCGGGGACGAGGCCCGCCGCAGCGGGCGAAACACGAGCGCCTCGGTCAGCAGGGCTGCCGCGACCACGATGACCGCGATGGCGGGAATCACCGCAAGGGGTGTCCAACCGCCGATGAGGAGATGCGCGGTCACATCGGCCGAGGGAACGATCAGCGCGTAACAGCCGATCGTGATCATATCGCCATGGGCGAAGTTGATCAGCCGCAGAATGCCGAACAGCAGCCCGATGCCAAGCGCCACGAGCGCATAGATGCTGCCGAGCGCCACCGCGTCGATGAGGTTTTGGATGAATTGGATCATGCCGCAGTCTCCGTCGTCTGCGACGCCCCGAAGCCGAAATAGGCATGTTTGATGGCTTCGCCGTCGCGCAGATCGGCAGCGCGCCCGTCGAGCTGCACCTGGCCCCCGCGCAGCACATAGATCCGATCGGCATGTTTCAGGATGCGGGTCGAACTCTGCTCGTTGATCAGCAGCGTCAGGTTCTCGCGCTTGCGGAGATCGAGCAGCGTCTCGTAGATCTGGTCGACGATCAGGGGCGCAAGACCGAGCGAGGGTTCGTCGACCAGCAACAGCCTCGGCCGCGTCATCACGGCGCGGGCGACCGCCAGCATCTGCTGCTCGCCCCCCGACAGGCGGCCGGCCGGATAGGTCAAACGCTCCCGCAGCCGCGGAAAGATCATCAGAAGCCGCTCCATGTCGTCGAGCGCCTCGCGGCGATTGCCCCGCATATAGCCGCCGATCCGGAGGTTCTCCTCGACCGTCAGGGTGCCGAAGATATGCCGGCCCTCTGGCACCAGCGACACGCGGCGCCGCGCGATATATTCCGGCCGACGACCGACGACGCTCTCGCCATCGAAGCGGATCTCGCCCGCCGACGGTGCCACGCCACCCGCGATCGCCGCCAGGGCCGTCGACTTACCCGCGCCGTTCGGGCCGATGATGCAGACGACCTCGCCTTCGTTCACCCGGAGCGAGATGCCCCGCAGGGCGGCCAGATCGCCATAACGGACGTGGAGCCCATCGACTTCCAGCAGAGCCGACATCAGGCCTCCATCCCGAGATAGGCCGCCATCACGGCCGCGTCTCGCTGAATTTCGGCGGGCGTTCCTTCGGCGAGCGTGCGACCGCCGTCGAGCACGTGGATTCGATCCGAAATGCCCATCACGACCCGCATGTTGTGTTCGATCAGCAGCACCCCGCAGGTGAAGGTTTTCGGAATGGCCGCGACCAGCACCATCAGGTCTTCGCATTCGGCATCCGACATGCCGGCGGCCGGCTCATCGAGGAGCACGAAGGCCGGCGATAGGACCATGGCGCGGGCGATCGATAGCCGGCGCTGGTCCGTGTAGGGGAGCGCCCCCGCCGATACATTTGCTTTATCGGGCAGGCCGACCCAGGCCAGCATCTCCTGCGCGTGGCTCGCGGCGGCCCGCCGACCAAGGCCGAGCCCGACGCCCGTGACCTCGACGTTTTCGAGCACCGACAGCTCCTTGAACAGCCGACCGGCCTGAAACGTGCGGGCGACGCCACGCTCGCGAAAACGGACCGCCGACCATCCCGCCGTGCTTTCGCGACCGAGGAGCACGCGGCCTTCGGTGGGTGCCTGGAAGCCCGTCAGGCAATTGACCAGCGTCGTCTTGCCGGCCCCGTTGGGGCCGATCAGACCAAAAACTTCGTGGCGCTGAACCGTGAGGCTGACGTCGGCGATCGCGGCCAAGCCCTGGAACCGGACGGCCAAACGGTCGGCCGTCAGTTCCGAGGCATTGGTGTCGCCTGGGTCGGCCTTCGACAATCTCGTCAGGGTCGCGATCTGGGTCATGGCTCTCGCGAAAGTGGATCAATGAGGGGGAGCGCGGCGATGCGGCAAGGTCTCCGCCGGCCCGTGCAGGCCGGCGGATTTGTGGTGTGAGCCGGCTCAGTTCCCTTTCAAGCGGTAGAGAACCGCATCGGGGATCGTGTCCTTGATGCGCCATTCCTCGCCGGGCGTTTCCTTGCTGTCCGCGTAGGACATCACGAACATCGGCATGTCGATCTGCACATGCAGCTTCGGCGTAAAGGTGCGTGGCCCGAGCACTGTCGGCGCATCCTTCAGCTTGTTCATCTCGGCCACCACGATGGCCGCATCGGTGGTCTTCGCCTCGGTCACGGCTTTGGCCCAGAGATCAAGGAACGCGTAGATCGGATAGGCATATTGCGTGGTCGGCGGCTTGCCGAACTTCTTCTCGAAGGCGGCCGAAATCTCGTTCACGGCGGGACGCGGGTCGTTGACCGCGAGGGCCTGCGATGGAAGGTAGAAATCCTTCAGGCCCGGCACCGAATTCAGCCAATACGTGCCATCCATCGCGGTCGCGCTGAAGATCGGCAGGGTAATGCCGGCGGCCCTCAGTTGGCGCACCGAGCTGGCAGCGCCGGGATTGGTCGAGCAGAGCATGATGTGATCGACGCCATCGTTGCGGATCGCTTCGCTCAACCGCGTGATCTGCGAGCTGATCGTGGGGTCGAGACCCTTGAACGTATCCTGCCCGACGACCGTGCCCTTGTCGTTCTTGAGCGACCAATTATAGCCGGCGCAGACCGACTTGTTATATTCGATCGTCTCGTCGACCAGCATATAACCCTTACGCAAGTTCTTCTTCTGGTAGCCCCAATCCGCCATGATGGCGCCTTCGAGCTGGCCGGCGTTGTTGGCCGTGAACGAATAGGGCCCGACCCCGACCACACCCGCCTTCGGATCCGACGCTCCCATGAAAACCGATATGATTTTGGCTTTCTGCGCCTGAAGCGCGGCCGGTGCGCCATAGTCGTAATCGGCCGACACGAGGAGCAGGTTGGCGCCCTGCTTGACGAGATCCTGGCCAACCTTCGCGCCCTCGACGCGGTCGGTCTTGGTATCGCCCGAGATCACCTTGATGGGCTGGCCGAGTAGCCCGCCTTTCGCGTTGGTTTGCTCGATCCACAATTGAGCCATTTTGGCGGCTTCGCCATCATAAGCCTCCATCCAGCCCGAGAAGGCCACCGCCATACCAATCGTCACCCCGTCGGCCGCTGACGCGTTGTGGACGCCGCCTAAGACGAAAACGCTGCAAGCCAGTCCCAGTATCGATGCTTTGATCTTCATCTCACCCTCCATGACAATTACGCGCCAGCGCCTTGCAGGCGAAGCCGATACGACGAGGCCGTCGCACGACACACTCCTCCGGCTCACGGACACGCTGTCGCGCCGCGTCGGCTTGAGCTTCAATTGACCTGATCGAGAAACAGAAGGCGCCTAGCTGGCGACGACTTCGGCTTCGAGTCTCGCAGTGCGTTCCGTTTCCCAGGAGACGCACCACGCGGAACAGTAACGAATTCCGTTCGACGTCACGGATTCGGCCTTATCGGCGAGCGATCCCTCGAAGATGAGGATCCCGCAATTGTGACACTTGATGTAGCTTTCGACATACATTCTGTTCTTTGCAAACTTCATTCCACCAACTCCTTTTGCTTGAGCGCGGGCGTTGATGGTCTTGCAGGTGGACGCGTCGTCGGCAGCAGCGCCGCGAAATCCGGATGCGCGAGGCTCACCTTTTTGTAGATGTCCCGAACGTCGGCCCAGGTCGACGCAATATGCCGCTCCATCGTGATCACGGCGGCATCCACATCACCCGACCGGAGCGCATCGACAATCGGAACATGAATCAGTGCCGATTCCATCAGACTCTCCTGTTCGAGGTCCACGCAGGCGATCAGCATCGACATTTCCGTTTCGATCCCGTCGTAGGCTCGAAGTGTTTGTCGGTTGTTCGACATCTCGCAGAGACGCCGATGAAACGTCAGGTCCCATTGCCGAACATCACCGACCCGGTGGCCTCCTGCCGCGGCGATCATCTCGCCCAAAATCGCTTCGAGATCAACGAGATCGGCCTTGCTGATGCGCGGCATGGCTTGTCTGATCGCAAAGGACTCGACGCAGGTACGGAACGAAAAAATATCCTCGACATCCTCACCCGCGAAGCGTCGGAGGCAGTGACCACGCCTCGGGAGAGCCACGAGATAGCCCCGTTCGGCCAATCCGGAGACGGCCTCGCGAATGGGATTGCGGCTGATGCCCAACCGCCGCGCCAAACTCGCTTCGTTGATCCGATCGCCCGGCCGCAAAAGCCCGGTCGTCATCATTTCGAGCAGATGACGTCGAACCTGATCGGATAGCGTCAGCGTCTCCGCGATTGGAGACCTCCCCTGAAGCGATCCGTGGTCGAGAGCCGTGATCACAGGTTGCCTTTTCGATTGCGCAAGAGACAGAATGACGTGCAGACTGTGGACAGATTAGTTTGCCCGTTGCGAACGTCAAGTCGAATTGATGCAGAAATATTGCTCTATAATATGCTTATTTGCTGATCAACCTGATTGATTCTTGTTATCGACCGATACGGCAAGATCACTTGCGACGAATCAAAGAAAAACACTACGAACGTTGCAAGTCTATAACCGCTTGACGAGCGGATCAGTCATGGCTCTGCCGCGCGTGGTTCAGCCGACACACCGCCGCCCAAGCGCGACGATGTCGTCCACGACAACATTAGCCCAAACCTCGTTGCCGCTCGGTCAAGACTTGAGCGACGCTTCGGGAGAGCCAAAAGGCGACGACTATACAAGACCGAGATGGTGCCGCACCGCCTCCAACACGCCCCCTCGCTCACGCCGCGCCGCGAGAGCCGCAGCCATGTCGACCGGCACAAATTGTATTTTGGAATGCGGCTGTAACTGCCCGATGAAATCCATATCGGCTGAGATCACAGTCCCGAGCATAAAATAGCCGCCACCCGAAACTGCATCGCGATGCAGCACGATCGGTTCGGTCCCGCCCGGCACCTGGATCGAGCCATAGGGATAGCAACTGTCGACGATGTTGCTTGGATCGGAGCCGGCGCCGAAGGGTGGCGTTCGCTCAACGAAGCTCAACGGCGCGCCACCGCGAAAGCGGTAGCCGATGCGATCGGCTTCCGGCGCGACCTTCCATGTGTCGGCGAAGAAGCGCTTGGACGCCTCCGGCGTGACGCGATGCTCATAGAGGCCAGGAAGCATCCGCAGGGTGGGGCTGGGCACGGCCCCACGCCGCAGATGCTCGGGAATCGATGCTCCCGGTGAAGGATTGCCTGCCGCTTCCCCCACGGCCACGTCATCGCCCGCCTTCAACGGACGCCCCTCGTAGCCGCCCAAGCCGCCAAGCGCATAGGTCGAGCGGCTCCCGAGCACCACCGGGACATCGATACCGCCCGACACCGCCAGATAAGCGCGCGCGCCGCGCTTCAGAAAATCGAACGACAGGACCTGCCCGGCCTCGATCGCGAAGCTCGTCCAGGTCGGTTGCGCGACCCCGTCGACCTTGGGCGGTAGTTCGGCGCCGGTCACGGCCAGGACCGCAGGCGTCGTGAACAGAAGTTCTGGCCCTAGGAACGTGCATTCGAGCGCGGCCGCCCCCTCCTCATTGCCGACCAACATGTTGGCACAACGCAAGGCGAAGCGGTCCAAAGCACCCGAGAGTGGGATGCCGACGTCGTAATAGCCGGGTCGGCCAAGATCCTGGACGGATGTCGCAAGGCCGGGTTTTTGAACCTTAATGGCCATGGAGCGCTCCATCGAGGGTCTGGTTATAGGCCGTCGGATTCGTGCTGAACTCCCGCAGGTCGAAGGTCACGGGACGGATCAGCGGATCGAAGCGGCCGGCGTCGACCTCCCGCACGGCTTGATCATAGCCCTCGCGATCGACCGGTTTGAACCGAACGATGTCGCCGGGTTTAAAGAACGTCATGGTCTCGCGAAGGTAGCCGATCTCCTGCTTCGGATCGTAGATCGGCATCGGCGTGATGCCGAACATCTGGTATCCGCCGGCGCCACGAACCGAATAGATGCAGCCGAAGCAGCCGCCATGGCCGACCGTCAATTTCGGAGTGTCGGTGCGTGGACGCAGGTATTTCGGCACTTCGATCTGCCGCTGGCGTTCCACCATCTGATACATGAACGGGAGCCCCGCCACGAACCCGACCATCGAGACGAACCAGGGCGATCCCGCATGGGCCGCGATGAAGTCGGGCACGCTGGCATAGCCGTTCAGCTTCGCGGCATAGTCGAGATCATCGCCGCCCGGTTCCTGATGCCGCTCGCGAAACCGCATCAGGGTCTCGTGGGTCCAGGGGTCGTTGTAGAAGACCGGTATTTCGACGATGCGGGTGGCCAGCACCGGCTCGGCTTGCCCGCTTGCAGCCTCAAGAGCCTTGATCTCGCGCATAAGGTCGTCGGGCGCGATGACGTCGGGGTTGAATTTGACCTGAAACGAGGCGTTTGCCGGGCAGATTTCTGTCACCCCGGCGATACGCGCTTCGCGGATGGCGTTGCAGAGGAACAAGCTCTTGAAGAAGGCGTCGAGCGACATGTCTTGATCGACCTCGACGAAAATATGCTCGTCGCCGCCGAATGAGTAGCGTGGGGTCATGACGTGACACCTCCTGCGGTTGATGGGCTGTCGATCGACGCGGTCGTGAGCCAGCCTTCGAGCCAGCCCGTATGGACGCGGCCGGCCAGGACATCGGGGTCGCGCGCCAGCGCGTCATGCAGCGGCGCCGTCGTGGTGATGCCCTCGACCCTGAGTTCGCCGAGGGCACGGCGAAGACGCAGGATCGCGCCGTCGCGGGTGTCGTCCCACACCACCAGCTTGCCCAGCAGCGAGTCGTAGAACGGCGGAACCGTATAGCCTGCGTAGAGCATCGTATCGAAGCGGACGCCGAAGCCACCCGGCACCGTCAAGGCCGTCACGGTGCCGGGATCGGGTTGGAAATTCTTGGCGGCATCCTCGGCGTTGATCCGCACCTCGATCGCATGACCACGAAGCGCGACATCGGCTTGCGTGAGGCCAAGCGGTTCTCCGCCCGCGATACGGATCATGGCTTTAAGAAGATCGATGCCAGTCACCATCTCGGTTACCGGATGTTCGACTTGAATGCGGGTGTTCATCTCGATGAAGAAGAACTCGCGGCTGGCGTCGTCGTAGAGATATTCGAGCGTACCGGCGCCCCGATACTGGCAGGCTTCCGCCAGCCTGACCGCCGAGGCGCAGAGCTTTGCCCGGATGTCTGGCGGCAGGGCGGCGGCGGGCGCCTCCTCCCACACCTTCTGACGACGGCGCTGCAGGGAACATTCGCGCTCGTGCAGGTGGATGGCCGAGCGACCATCGCCGAGGATCTGCACCTCGACGTGACGGGCGCGGGCCACGAAACGCTCGAGATACAGGGAGCCGTCGCCGAAGGCGGCGCGGGCCTCCTGGCTGGCCTGCGGCAGCAGGGCTTCGAGCTCGTCCTGGTTCTGCGCGACGCGGATCCCGCGTCCACCGCCGCCGGCCGCTGCCTTGATCATCACCGGATAGCCGATCGCCTCGGCCAGCGCCGGCGCGCTCGCGAGATCGTCGAGAACACCATCGCTGCCGGGCACGACCGGCACACCCGCAGCCTTTGCGCTCGCGCGCGCCGCAGCCTTGTCGCCCATGGTCCGGATCGTCTCCGCCGTCGGCCCGATGAAAACGAGCCCGGCGGCTTCCACAGCCTCGGCGAAAGCGGCATTTTCGGCCAGGAACCCATAGCCGGGATGCACGGCATCGGCGCCTGTCGCAAGGGCGGCCTGCAGAATTGCGTCGATCTTCAGGTAGGACTTTGCCGGATGCGCCGGCCCGATCTCGACCGCTTCGTCGGCAAGCCGCACCGCGAGCATCTGCGCGTCGGCCTTGCTGTAGACCTGCACGGTCGCGATGCCGAGATCCTTCGCGGCCCTGATGATGCGGACCGCGATCTCGCCCCGGTTGGCCACCAAGATCTTCTTGAGCGCCATGCCGCTCAGGCCTCGATATCGAAGAGCGGTTCGCCCGCCATGACGGGATCTTCGTCGTCGACATGGAACTTGGCCACGACCCCGGCAATCTCGGCCGTGATGGTCGTGAAGGATTTCATGACCTCGACGAGGCCGATCGTGTCGCCGACCGCCACGGTGTCGCCCTCGGTCTTGAAAGGCGGTTGGTCCGGCGAAGGGCGACGATAGAAGGTTCCCGGAAGCGGGCACGGAACGGTGGTGATGGCCATGGAAGTCCTTCGATGGAGGGGCGGCTCAAGCGCGGCGGGCGCCGAACCAGAGTTGTGCGGCCGCCGTCAGCAGAGCGAGCTTCAGTGCCTCACCGAGCAAGAACGGGACCAGACCGACCGCGATAGCCCGGTCCCACCCGATCAGGACCGCGAGCCAAGCAACGCCGATCGCGAAGACGATGGCGTCGGCGGCCGCAAGGGCCGCCAGCGTGGAAACCGGCGTCGTCAGCCAGCCGCGCCGCGCCGCAAGGCCAGCGACCCCGGCGGCCGCGACATAACCGATGAGATAGCCGCCTGTCGGGCCGAGCAAGGTCGCGAGCCCGGCACCATGTGCGAACACCGGCAGCCCGGCCAAGCCTTCGAGCAGATAGGCCAGAACGGTCGCGACCCCGAGGATTGGGCCAAGCACCATGCCGAGGCCGAGAACCACCAAGGTCTGCAACGTGATCGGCACCGGCCAGAACGGAACGGCGACATGCGCCGCAAGGGCCAGAAGCGCCGAGCCGATCGCGATGGAAGCGAGCGCGCGGAGCGCTCCGATGGAAGTGGGCCGTGCGACCGCGACACGGATCTGAGACGACGACGACATGCGTGGCTTCCCCCCGAGACGATGGAACGGCACCGAACTTGCCACGCTGATCAGCCGTGTAAAATTGAAAAACTTGCGACAAGGCATCGACCTGATCGATATAGGACCTGGAGCCCTCGACGCCGATGAGTTTCTCACTCAAACAGATCCGCCACTTTCTCGCGGTCGCCGAGGCGCGGCAGATCAGCCGAGCCGCCGTTGAGCATAATATCTCGCAATCGGCACTGACGGCATCGATCCAGCAACTCGAAGCGATTTTGGGAGGTCCTCTGTTCGAACGGCGATCGAGCGGCGTGACCCTGACCCATGCGGGATCGCTGTTTTTGCCACTGGCCCGTAAGGTCATAGCGTCCTGCAGCGAGGCGCTCGCGGTGTCGGGCGATATTCCCCGTAAGGTTCAGGGCCGGCTCGACATCGCCGTCACCTATACGGTCGCGGGCTATTTCCTCACGCCGCTGCTGATCCGCTTTCGCCGCATCTTCCCGCATGTGGAGTTCACGATCCGGGAAGCCTCCCGCGCCGTCATCGAGGCAGACGTGATGGGCGGAAGCGGCGAGATCGCCATCCTGCTGACCTCCAACATCACGCCCGATCCGCGCCTCGCCTTCAAGACGCTGTTTCGATCCAACCGCAGCTTGTGGGCGCCGGCCGATCATCCCTTGCTCAAATGCGAACGGATCGGCCTCGCCGAGATTGCCGCCTACCCCTATGTGGCCCTGACGGTCGACGAAGCGCTGGACACCGCCTCGCGCTATTGGGAACAGACGCCGCACCGTCCGAATATCATGTTCAGGACGGCATCGGTCGAAGCCGTGCGATCGATGGTGGCGGCCGGCCTTGGCGTGACGATCCTGTCCGACATGGTCTATCGCCCCTGGTCGATCGAGGCACAGCGGATCGAGACCCGCGACATCGCGGACGCTGTGCCCACGATGGATGTGGGTGTTGTCTGGCGGAAAGATACGGCGGTGACACAGGCGGCTCGCGCCTTCGTCGATTTTATGCAAGGCGCCTTTCAATCGAGCGGGGAGACGGTTGGCTCGCCCTGACGATATCGATTGGTCCGATGGACAAGGGTTGACAATCCGATTTGACCTCCGCGTTGGACACGGCATCGTTGAGCCTCGCAACGAGGCGTTTGGAAGGACCGCAGATGGCCATTATTCTCAACTGCGATATGGGCGAGGCCTACGGACTGTTTCGGTGCGGCGACGACGAGGGCATCATGCCCCTGATCCATGTCGCCAACGTCGCCTGCGGCTTCCACGCGTCTGACCCGAGCGTGATGCGCCGCACCGTCCGCCTCGCCAAACAGCACGGCGTCAAAGTCGGGGCGCATCCCTCGTTCCCCGATCTTCAGGGCTTCGGGCGTCGCGAAATGAAGATGGGTCACGACGAACTGGTGGCGTGCCTCATCTATCAGATCGGCGCCTTGAAAACCTTCCTGGACCTCGAGGGCATGCCACTGAACCATGTGAAGCCGCACGGCGCGCTTTATGGAATGGCCAGCCGCGAGGCGGCGGTCGCCGATGCCATCGCCGAAGCCGTCGCGTTATTTGGGGTGCCGATCTTCGGCATGGCGGGCACGGCGCATGAACCCGCCTATCTGGCCAAGGGCTTGACCTTCGTTCCCGAATATTACACCGACCTCGACTATACCGACGAGGGCACGCTCATCATCACGCGGGAGCATGAGGCCAAGGACCCGACGGAAGCGGCACGCCGCGCCGTCCGTGTCGCACAGGATGGACTCGCGACCTCGATCAACGGGCGCAGTCTGCCCATGACGGCGGAGTGTTTCTGCATCCACTCCGACACGCCGACGGCCGTTCCGCTCGCCAAGGCGGTCCGCGAGGCGCTGCAACCCTGGCTCGCCTGACGATGCCGGAGCGGTCCCGGCCGCAGGCGATCCCTTATGTGAACCCATCGGCAAAATTCGACCAGCGCCGCGCCAGGTAATTATATTCGTCCATCGTCGTGTTCCACACGGCGATATGCTCGGCCCGTTGCCAATAGGGACCGCCAGGGCGCACCGCGCCTTTTGGGATCATCGGGCGTCCCTCGACGTCCGGGAGCGAGGCGGGCGCCGGCTGGCCCGCGTACCAATAGGCCCATTCGGCCGCCGGCATCGCGGCGCGGACGCGGCCCGGAACCGACATGTAGAAGCCCTGCCGCGCCAGAAGAGCGCCCGGCTTTCCATCGAGCCACCAGTTCAGATAGGCATAGGCGCTGTCGAGAAGATCGCCATCGAGGCGTGACGACAGGCAAAGGCCGGCGTGCCACGCGCGATATCCCTCGCGCGGTACGGCTTCGGCCAGGGTGCGGCCGGCCTGCTGCACGGCGGCGATGCCGGGCGACCACATACTGCCGATCCCGGCCTGTCCGGACATCATATCGCTCGCGGACTGGGCCGCGGTCCGCCAGAGGCCCGCAAAAAAGCCCTCCTTCTTGCGCGCCCAGAGCAGGCCCATAAGCCCGTCGATCTCGTCGATCGTCATATTGCCCATATCGCCAAAGCGGATGTCGCCGCGCGACTCGAACGCCATCGCGGCATCGAAGACGCCGATCCCCGGCTCGTCCACCAGAGCGAGACGGCCCCGGATCTCCGGATCAAACAACCAGCCCCAGCTTGCCTCATCGGCCCGTCGGTCGGGAAACAGATGCGGCAGGTAGGCAAAGGCATCGAGATTATGGACGGTCGGCAGCATGGAGATGCGCGAGGATGGCCGTTCGCCGAGCGACAGATCGGGTTGGACATAGAGAACCTTATTGGGGTTCTCCCCACGACCGAGCGAGGCGAGCGGGCTGATCCTGCCGCGTTTCGTCAGATCGCTGACCTCGCTCCACCGCTCGATGCGACCGAGGTCGATCGGCTGGATCGCGCGCCAAAACCAGACGATATCGAGATTGTGGAAACACTGATCGTAGATGTCATAGCTGTCAGGCTCGAGCGCCGCCTTCCGCTGCGCCGAGAGAAAATCAAGGCTTTCGAAGGAGAGCGAGATGCCGAGTTCGTCTTCGGCCATCCGGCGCAGCGGCTCGATCAGGGTGATCTCTGTCCCGAGCACACGAAGATGCGGCCGCGCGGCCTTTCCAGACGATCGCGGCGCGGCAAGACGGGGACGCGACCGATCGCGAAGCGGCATACGATCAGCCGGCCGACGAGAGAGCGAGCGGGTCGCGCAGGAGCCCGAAGGCAGCGAGCGACCGCTCGATCAGGCCAGGATCGAGCCCCCGCGTGATGAACACCAGCCGCGAGCGACGATCCGCGTCGGGCCATGCCGAGAGATGCGTTGGGACATGGACGAGTTGCTGCACGCCATGGATCGCGACCGGCGTATCGGCCCCCTCGACGTTGAGCAAGCCCTTGACCCGCAGAATGCGGCGACCGTGCCGGTTGAGCAGCATGGTCAGCCACAGACCGAACAGCGTCCAATCGAGCGGGCCGTCCACCACCAGCGAAACGGACGAGACGGCCTCTCCGTGAGCCGATCCGACGCCCGCGCGGCTCGGTGCGGCGACACAGCGAAAGCCGTCGATCGCCGCCGTAAGCGCGGGCCGCTCGCTCAGGATGGCTTCGGCATCCAGCGCGTCGGTGCGTGCCATCATCAACGGCGCATCCGGATTGATGACCCGAAGCGCAGCGACGACGGCCTCGATCCCTTCGGGGTCGCAAAGATCGGTCTTGGTCAGCACCAGGCGATCGGCCACGGCGGCCTGCGACACGCTCTCGGGCTGATGCGCCAGTTGATCGCGGCCGTTGACGGCATCGACCGTGGTGACGACGGCTCCCATGCGGAAATGGTGCTTCAGCACCGGGTCGGCCGTGATGGTGGCGATGACCGGAAGCGGGTCGGCCAGGCCGGTCGACTCGATCACGATACGCCTGAACGGCGGCACTTCGCCGCGCGCACGGCGCGAATGCAACGACTTGATCGCATCGGCGAGTTCCCCCCGGATCGTGCAGCAGAGGCAGCCGGACGACAGCATCACCATCGTGTCGTCGATGCGATCGAGAAGGTGGTGGTCGAGGCCGACCTCACCAAATTCGTTGATCAGCACGGCCGTGTCGGCCAAGGCGGGATCCTGCAACAGACGCGCCAGCAGGGTTGTCTTGCCGGAACCGAGAAAGCCCGTCAGCAGGATCACGGGCGTGAAATCGGGGATCTGGCTCACGCCTGCCGCTCCATCCGGTCCAGCAGCCCCGCGTCCAGCGGATCGACCGGACGGCCGAGAAGATGCTCGGCCGCCACCCAAAGATGGCTCAGGTTGTCGACGATCTCGGTCTTGCCGGTGCGGGTCGACAGCAGAAAAGCGCTGCCCTGCCAGTCCGACAGGCTCAAGCCGAAATGGCCGAGGATGCGATTGGCATGGCTGACGCGGCGAGCGCGCTCACGACGCCGCTCAAGCGGCCCCGTATTGCGGGTGAAAGCGCCGGGCCTCGCATAGGCATCGGCCCAATGCTCCGAACCGCCGAGAACACCGCAGAGCGCGCACATGAGGGCTTACTTTCCGCGCGGGACGCGCTTGGCATAGTCGTCCGCCATCTCGTCCATGGTCACGAATTTCACGCCCGGATGCGAGATCATATGCTGATAGAGACGCTCCAGCATCATGAGCACATGCGGCCGGCCCGACACATCCGGATGGATCGTGATCGGAAAGACCGCATAATCATATTCCCGATACACCCAATCGAACTGATCGCGCCACATCTGCTCGATGTCACGCGGGTTGACGAAGCCATGGCTGTTCGGTGCCTTTTTGATGAACATCATGGGCGGCAGATCATCGAGATACCAGCTCGCCGGGATCTCGATCAGGTCGGTTTCCTCGCCGCGCTTCAACGGCACCATCCAGTCGGACGGCTTCTTGGAATAATCGATCTTGGTCCAGCTATCGCCAACCCGCACCCGGTAGGGTTGGTGATCGTGGTGCATCAAGGAGTGATCGTATTTGATGCCGCGTTCGAGCAGCAACTCGTTGGTGACGGTCGAGAATTCCCACCAAGGGGCCACATAGCCGGTCGGGCGCTTGCCCGACAGCTTGGTGACGAGCTCGATACATTTGTCGAGAATTTCGGTTTCCTGCTCGCGCGTCATCGCGATCGGATTCTCATGGCTGTAGCCGTGGATGCCGATCTCGTGACCCGAATCCGCGACGGCCTGCATCTCCTTGGGGAAGGTCTCGATCGAATGGCCGGGGATGAACCAGGTCGTCTTGATGCCGAGCCGGTTGAACATCTTGAGCAGACGCGGGCTCCCGACCTCGCCGGCGAACAGGCCGCGCGAAATATCGTCCGGCGAATCTTCGCCGCCATAGGAGCCGAGCCAGCCCGCGACCGCATCCACGTCGATGCCGAAGCCGCAGAGAATTTCTTTTGCCATAGGGTTTCCTTCCTCAGGTTTATCGTGGACCGCCCGTGCCGGGAGGCCTCAGAGCGGGCTCGCGACGGGGCCGCGGATCAGGGCCTCCGCCGCAAGCCCGGTCGCCAGCAGATCGTCGTCGAATCCCGGCCCGCCCGACAGCAGACAGGCGGTCGGCAAGCCCTGGTGATCAAATCCCGACGGGATCGACAGACCGCACCAATCCAGGAAATTGCCCAGCAAGGTGTTGCGAAGCGTCTTGGTGTTGGTCGCGACGAAGAGATCGTCATCCGCCTCAAGCTCCGCGATGGGAGGCGCCACATGGGGGATCGTCGGAAATGCCACGAGCGTTTGGCCATCGAACAGGCTCAAGGTTTCGTCAATCAGCCGCGTGCGGGTTGCCCGGATCTCCTGCTCGGCAGCGGGCCCGATCGCCCGGCCGCTCAAGAGGCGCTTGACGACCCGGCGATCCATGCGGTTCGCAGCATCGCTCGCCAGCCGGTCCTTGTGAAGCCGATAGGCATCGACGGCCGCCAGCGGGCCATGGCTCGCGTTCAACGCCACGATCGCGTCCAGCACCGGCAGCGGACGCCGCACGATCGTCGCACCAGCAGCCGCCAGACGCTCGAGAGCCGCCTCGAAATTCTGCGCGACGTCCGGCTCCATCCCGTTCCACACGACGTTGGTCGGCACCACGAGCCTCAGACCCGCGATGCGGCCGCGACGAAGATCGGGCACCACCAAGCCCCGCGCCGCCGCATCGACGATGACCGCGTCGACGACCGTGCGGCAGAGCACGCCAGCCGTATCCAGAGTGAGAGACAGGGGAAAGCCGCCCGCCATGGGCCAGCGACCGCTCGAGGGTTTGAACCCGATCACGCCGTTATAGGCGGCCGGAATGCGGACCGAGCCGCCCGTATCGCTCCCGATCGCGATCGGCACGAGGCCCAGCGCGACGGCGACACCCGAGCCGGATGACGAGCCACCCGGGACGCGCGGCTCGTCCCGGCTCCATGGATTGATCGGCGTGCCATAATGCGGATTGAGGCCGAGCCCCGAATAGGCAAATTCGGTCATATTGACCTTACCGATCGTGACGGCTCCTGCTTCGGCAAGCCGCGTGACGAGGGCCGCATCCTGTGCTGCGGGACCCTCGTCGAGCACGACCGAACCGGCCCGCGTCACCTCGCCTTTCAGATCGAACAGGTCCTTCCAAGCGACCGGCACGCCGTCGAGCAGGCTGAGCGGACGTCCGTCACGATGGCGCGCTGCCGAAGCCGCGGCTTCCTCATTGGCCCTGAGGGGCGTCGTCACCGTGAAGACAGATCGATCCGTGCAGCCGTCGATCGCTTGCAGCGCCTGCTCGGCCGCTTCGACCGGATCGGGTCCACCGCCGGCAAAGGCCGCCGCGAATTGGAGGATGGATCGTCCGCGAAACGCCTCCATGTCTGCGCTCTCCTTCGTCATGCGGCGGCCGGGATGATCGTCGCCTTGGCTGCATCCCACGACACATGCACGGATGAGCCGGTCGGAAATCCCTGGCCATACCGCTCGACATGGCCTTCCAGCGCGACGGATTGGCCGCCTTCGATCGCGAGCAGGAAGCGGACGATCGGACCGACCATGTCACGACTTTCGATCGTCGCCTGCAGCACATTGCCCCGTTCGCTCTTTGAGACCGCAAGACCCGCGCTGACGGCGTTCATGGTGAACGCCTCCGCCGGCACCACGAGGGACGCCTGAGCGCCAGGCACCACTGGCTTGTTCATCACGCCTGAAAAACGACCGAATGTCGTCTGCACCTGGCCGCGACCGTTCTCGACGCCCTGTAGTGACCCGGACAGAATCGTGTTGCGACCGATGAACTGAGCCACGAAGCGGCTGCCCGGCCGGGTGTAGAGGTCGCGCGGGCTCGAGATCTGTTCGATGCGCCCATTGTTCATCACCACGATCCGATCCGACATGGTGAGCGCCTCGGACTGGGCATGCGTCACGAAAATAAAGGTGATGCCGAGGTTCACCTGCAGCAGTTTGAGTTCCGCCTGGATCGCTTTGCGAAGATTGGCGTCGAGCGCGCCGAGCGGCTCGTCGAGCAGCAGAATGTCGGGCTCGACCACGAGACCGCGCGCGAGCGCGATGCGCTGGCGCTGGCCGCCGGAGAGACGATCGGGTTTCTGATCCGCGATGTCGGTCAGGCCAAGGGTCGCAAGGATGCGCTCGACCTTGGCGTCGCGTTCGATGCGGGGCATGCCCTTGACGTCGAGCCCATAGCCGACGTTGCGGCGCACGGTCATATGCGGGAACAGCGCATAATTCTGGAAGATCATCGAGGTCGGCCGGCGTTCCGGCGGCAGATCGTTGATCCGTTTGCCCTTGATGAAAATGTCGCCCGAGGTGATCGTTTCGAAACCCGCGATCATCCGCAAGGTCGTGGTCTTGCCGCAGCCGGACGGGCCCAGAAAGGCGATGAACTCGCCCTTCTGGACATTAAGGTCGAAGTCGATCACAGCCGGCGACCCGTTATCGTAGGTCTTCCCGACTCCGATCAATTCCACGTCATAGGTCACGGCCGCTGTCCCTTTCCGCTCCGGCCTTCCCCCGCTTGCGGGAGAAGGCACCCTGTTGTCGGTCTAAGCGCTCAAAAACTCGTCCCACTTCGAAACGACGAGGTCGTATTCGTCCGGCCATTGGTGCCAGTAGGCGACATTCTGGGCGCGTGTCGCGAGCGATCCACCGTCGCGCAAGTCGCCTTCCTTGATGCCGCGCTCGGGCGCGCCCTTCCACGGCTTGCCCTCGTACCAGAAGGCATATTTGTCCGGCGACATCACCTTCTGGATGTTGGTCGAAGGCGAGTAATAGCCCTGCTCCGACACGGTGATGCCCGGCTCCCCCGACAACCAGAAATCCGCATAGGCGACGACGGCATCCTTGTTGGCCGTTCCGGCGATCATGGTCGGGCCGATCGCCCAGGCGCGGTAGCCTTCCTTCGGCACCGCATATTTGCAAGGCTTGCCCTGTGCCTTCACGGCCATCACGGCCGGCTGCCACGCATCGCACACCACCATTTCGCCCGAGGCCATGAGGTTCACGAGTTCGCCGAAGTCACCCCAAAGGGCGCGGAAC